>JAJDIT010000020.1 GCA_030266845.1 Acholeplasma sp. OttesenSCG-928-E16
ATGAAAATCATTTAGGTAATAAATATCTAATCCATCTAGCGTATATTTTGCATATAAAGAAAGGTCGCTTTTTAGTTTGTTTGATTTAAAATTCCATTTTTGATCATCTTCTGTAAACCATCCAGCAAATAAATAATTATCCATTTTAGGGTCATCTGGAGCAGTTACTTTATAACCAGTTTTACCATCAGTTTGATAATCTGTATAGTCTTCGTTATTATAATGAAAATACACCTTGACATCTACCGATTCAAAAACACATGCATATAATGTAACTAAGAATAAAGATAATAATAATATTAATATAATTGATTTTTTCATTAAGAATACTCGCTTTCTGCTCTCTTTTAATTAACCAACACTACTTAGCTATATGTAATTTTGATATCTGCATAATCCTTAGTAATGTCTAAAATCGTGATAGTAAATCCAAGTTCTTTATTGTCATTCCAAGTATAACTTGCAAAATCGAAGTTGGATTGTTTTAAAAATAATATACCATTTGCCTCTACAGTGGATAGATAGCTAGTTCTCATGCTTTCAATAATGTTTAGGTTGTTTGCCTCTATGAGCTTGATTAATTTTATGTTTTCATCACTATTATCATATTTCAAAACACTAGAATATCCATTGGTGTTTTTTCCAATTTCTGATGAAACATGGTAAATTCTTACTCCGCTTATATCATATAACCCTCGTCCACTACCGATTGCGTTTAGTCCTGTTGGTGTATAAAAATCAACAAGGAGGTACTCATCAAAATAACTATCATTCCATTTTTTAGGAATTAAAATTACTTCGCCAGATGATTCAAAAGGCTTTATTCTTATCGTGATAGATTGATAAATCACCTCAGGAACTACCCAACCTAGAACTATTTTTGAGTATGAAGAATGATCCCCAATATTGTTATCCATCATATCTAGACCGCCTAAGCCTCCACTTGGTCCAATATTTTTATTTGTATCATAGTAATCTTCAAGTCCAAACAAATGTCCGGTTTCGTGGATATAGATGCTCGCATTAACATTGACGTATTTATATGGTTTTTTATAATAACTAATCGGTTCATTGATGAAATTTTTTGAAGCCCAAACATAACTTCCAAGTTTTACTCCATCGTATTTATTATTTCTATCTATTTGATTATATTCCCATTCCCATGCCCACCATAAATTATTACTTGAACTACTGCTTTCTTGAGTATGAGCATAGATTAGGTAAACAGCATCAATATAACCATCAGAGTCAGTATCATAAATTTGATAATCAATTTCACTATCATAATGTATGATGGCTTCTTTCATAATCTCTTGATCAACATCATCTGACCTGTATTTTTGATAATAATAATTGGCATTTTGATTGGTCTGATAAGGTTCAAGTATGTCTCCTTGAAAATCTACTTTTCCATATGATGAATTATAATAATACGTTTTGACGGATTGATATCCTGTTTCTTCTTCAGTACCAAAAAAAGCTATTTCTAAGTTAGTGAGGTCATTTTCTGAAAAAGTGTAGTCATTAAATTCAATTGGAATAATTAAAATGTTTTGAACTCTTGTTTCTAAATTAGAAGCATCATTTAGTGGTAAGCCTGCTCTATATTTGTTTTTTTTCATGGCATCATGCAAAAGCTGCATACTAGCTTGCCCAGGATATGGAGTAAAATCAAATATACTACCTATTTTTAGAACATGTAGATCCTTTTTATATGTTATTTCTTCTTTTTTATATGTTAATAAAACATCAATACTCATAATGACATTTTCTTGCGGTCTAGTTACTTTAAAAGTGGTATTTAGATCATCTGTTTCAATTTTTATAATTTCTTCATCATTTGAAACATACAAGATAGTAACATCATCAATTTGATTGGAAAGCGTAAAATCCTCTAATACATGATATGAATCAAAGCCATCAAAAAGCTTAGCATAAGCTTGATCAATGATTGCCTTGTTAGATTGGCATGCAGTTAGGAATAAAAAAAGAAAAAGAAGGGTTAGCGGAATAGATATGTATTTTAAAATTCTTTTCATTCTGCACCTCCTTCTTTAATTATATCATTATCTAGTTTATTAATTTTTATTTCCTTTTTTTGCCTTAATTACTTTCATTCTCCCAAATTCTTCTCTTTCTTTTTCTTCTAAAGAATCAGAGATCAATTTGATATTCTTATGAAAATTTGGAATCACTATATTTTTTAAGGCATTGGCTCTTTTTTGTGATTTACGAATCGCATTAGCCAATCGATAGCAACTATTATCAATTTCGGCAAGTTTTATAGTTAAATCACGAACATCTTGGAATCTTGTAAAGGCATAGTCAAACTTAGTGTTAGTCCTCCCCATTCCATAAGATAATTTAATCGGTTCACGTTCATAAATAATCTTTGGAATATCAACTCCCATTACACTACGGTATGTCACTTGCAATTTATCATCAACTGGTATGGTTTTTGCAATTTCAGAAACAATGCCTAATGTCACATTAGCGTCCTGCAAGGCAAGATAGGCTTTTTTATAGGTGTTTACTAAATCGTCACGTATTTTTTTTATTTCATCAATTAGAAGCATCATTTCATGAATTAAGATGTTCCTTTTTTGGTTCATAAGGTCATAACCAGTTTGCGCTAAAACAATTGACTTTTTTAAAGTGATTAAGTTTCCTTTGGTCGCTACTAAAGTTTGTGCCATAAAAATCCTTTTGAATTATTTTGATAGTAAAAAACGTTGCTTAGCTTTGGTATTATCATAATATTTATCAAGCATCATTTCATCGATTCTAGACAATTCATTTTTAGGTAGTAGTGATAATAAATCCCAACCTAATTCTAGACTACTTAAGATATTTCGGTTTTGATCAAATCCCTGATTGATAAAATGAAGTTCAAACATATTTCCAAAAACAATATATTCTTTATCAATATCACTTAACTCTTCTTCCCCGATAACGGAAGCTAATGATCTAGCATCCTCAACTCTGGCATAGGCGGCAAAAAGTTGATTTGCAACCGCACTATGATCTTCTCTTGTATATTTAGCTCCAATACCATCTTTCATCAGTCTCGATAATGAAGGTAAAATTCCAATCGGTGGATAGATTCCTTTTTGATTTAGTAAACGATCCAAAACAATTTGACCCTCAGTGATATATCCAGTTAAATCAGGGATTGGATGTGTAATGTCATCATTAGGCATTGTAAGAATAGGAATTTGCGTTACAGAGCCATTTACACCTTCAATAATACCTGCTCTTTCATATAGTGATGCAAGATCAGAATAAAGGTAACCAGGATAACCTTTTCTACCGGGAATTTCTTCTTTTGAACTGGAAAATTCTCTTAATGCCTCACAGTAAGATGTCATATCAGTCAAGATAACTAAAACGTGCATATTGTGTTTATACGCTAAGTATTCAGCTGCCGTTAAGGCACAGCGTGGAGTTATGGTTCTTTCAATAATTGGATCGTTAGAAAGATTCACATACATCGTTACTCTATCCATCACTCCGGCTTCTTCAAATTGGGTTTTAAAATAAGTGGCAACATCATTTTTGACCCCCATAGCAGCAAACACTATACAAAAGTTCTTTTCTTTGTCACTAATATTAGCTTGCTTAACAATTTGAACCGCTAGTTCGTTATGAGGCATCCCAAATCCAGAAAAAATTGGTAATTTTTGTCCTCTAATTAGGGTTGTTAAAACATCAATTGAAGAGATACCAGTATTAATATAGTTTCTTGGGTATACTCTAGATACTGGATTTAACGGTAACCCATTAATATCAACTTTTTCATCGATAAAAACATCGCCAAGTCCATCTATTGGACGACCAACTCCGTTAAATACACGCCCTAAAATTTCCTTTGATAAGGAAACCTCCATTGAGTGCCCTAAAAATCTTGTCTTGGTGTTTTTTAAGGAAATACCCGTTGTTCCTTCAAAAACTTGGATAGCAACTCTATCTTTTGAAACCTCTACTACTCTTCCATATCTTTTTAAATTATTATTAAGTCTTATTTCTACCATCTCATCGTAACTAACATTTTCGGCATTTTCAATAAAGATGAGTGGACCAGATATAGCACTTAAACCTGAATAAACGACATTCATAATCAACACCTACCTTATCCCTTCAATTACTTTATCTATCTCTTCGAAATAGTCTTTAAATTTGCCTAGTTCATCATTTTTGACTTCATATTTAATTTGAATCAGTTTTTCGAATATGCCAGTTTTTAAGATTAAACTAAAGGCTTTTCCTTCGATAATAACTTCTCTAGAGCGATCATACAAATATAAAATAACTTCCATCATTTTTAGTTGTTTGTCGATTGGGACAAATGTGTCTTCTTTATGGAAAGCATTTTGTTGGAGGAATCCTTCTCTAATTACTTCTCCTATTTTAATAATTAGTTTTTGATCATCAGGAAGAACATCACCACCAATAAGTTTGACTATCTCTAATAACTTATTTTCATTAGCCAAAAGGGTAACTAACCTTTGTCTGTCTTGTAAAAACAGTGGGTCTACCTTCTTCTCATAATATTTTGCCAAGTCAGCGATATATTCTGAATAGCTTAAATTCCAGTTAACGGCAGGATAATGTCTTTTATATGCAAGATCCTTATCTAAACCCCAAAAAGCCCTCACGAAACGCTTGGTGTTTTGGGTTACTGGCTCTGAAAAATCAGCTCCTTGTGGGGATACTGCTCCAATAATAGTGACTGAGCCTTCAGTCCCATTTAGGTTTTTCATATAACCAGCTCTTTCATAAAATTGCGATAATCTAGATGGAAGATAGGCAGGGAAGCCTTCTTCAGCTGGCATTTCTTCTAATCTTCCACTTATTTCCCTTAAAGCTTCTGCCCAACGTGATGTTGAATCCGCCATTAAGGCAACGTTATAGCCCATATCGCGATAATACTCCGCAATTGTTACCCCTGTATAGATTGAAGCTTCACGTGCAGCAACAGGCATATTTGATGTATTAGCGATTAATACTACTCTTTCCATTAATGGCCTGTTAGTTTTTGGATCGATTAGTTCACTAAACTCTTCTAGCACTTGAGTCATTTCATTACCACGTTCACCACATCCAATATAAACAATAATATCTGCATCACACCATTTTGCTAGTTGATGCTGAAGCATCGTTTTTCCAGCTCCAAACCCACCAGGGATGGCTGCGGTCCCTCCTTTTGCTATTGGAAAGAGGGTATCTAAAACTCTTTGTCCTGTTATTAGGGGAATCGAGTTTGTTAGTCTTTCTTTAACGATTCTTGGGGTTTTAATCGGCCATTTTTGACATAAAGTTAGTGGAACTTCACTGCCATCAGAAAGTTTTACTTTCGCGATCGTATCATCAACCCTATATTTTCCATCTTTGGCAACCCATGTGATTGTACCATGTAAATATGGCATCATTATTCGGTGTTCTTTATTGATTTCTTTGGTTGTTGCATAAATATCGCCCATTTTGATCTTATCATCTACTTTGCATAAAATTTTCACATCGAAAAGAGCCTCTAAATCAAGAGATTCAATGTTAGTCCCTTTTTTAATATATTGGGAATCCTTTGCCATTGTCTTTAATGGTCTAAGGATACCATCAAAAATATTAGATAATAACCCTGGTCCTAATTTTAGGGCAATCGGATTATTAGTTCCAATAACCTCTTCTCCTGGCATCAACATTGTCGTTGACTCATATACTTGGATAACGGTTTTATCATTAGAAATTGCAATCACTTCACCTAAAAGGCGATCATTACCAACATAGACCATCTCAAGCATTTGGAAATCTTTAGAATTTTTAACAGTCACTACAGGGCCATTAATTGAATAAACAACATTCTTACTCATATAATCACCTATTTCCTAATGAATAGTCGAGATTTCTCGATGAAATCTTCTTTTTTATCACTAATCTTTGAATCAAGTGTCTCATCAACCTCTACACCATCTTTAAAACTGGCGATAAACCCGCCAATGGAAATATCAGAAGTTTGTTGGATTTGATATTTTTTATTATCCTTAATACAATCTAAGGCTTTTATTCCTTGTGTATCATTTTTCGATACTAAAAAGACGATATCTTCTTTTGGATATTCTTTGATAAGATCATTTACTTTTTTTAAAATCAACTTATAGTACTCTTCTTTTTTAGTAAACTTATTTAGTTTAGCTATGACATTATCAAAAATCTCTTCGAAAAATTTGGCCCTTATTTCCATCAATTTGACATCAATATTAATCGAAATTTGATTAATTTTTGTTTGATGATCTTTTTTGATTTCTTGAAGTTCTCCGCCTAAAGTCCAATCAATTTGTCTTTTAGCCTCTAAATCAATTCTTTTTAGTTCTCTTTCTTTGATTGCATCGATCTCTTTTCTAAGTCGATCCATTTTTTTCATTGAATCTCTTTTGATTGTTTCTTTAAAGTATTTATAAAGTTGATCTTCATTATAATATTCCATATTGACTCCTATAACTTGACTCCTATTGCCTCTGAAACGTATTTATCGATTGACTCTCCGACCTTGGATTCACCATGACGATCTGGAATTTCAACAATAAGTGCTCTTGTTTCTTTTAGTTTTTTTTCAGAAACAATATTCGGGGCAAGACTTACTAGTTTCGTCGTTATCATAATGATTGCGATTTGTTCATTAGCTAACGCCTTTTCTAATTCTTCTAAAAACTCATCTTT
Source organism: Acholeplasma sp. OttesenSCG-928-E16 (assembly GCA_030266845.1). GTDB lineage: Bacteria > Bacillota_I > Bacilli_A > Acholeplasmatales > Acholeplasmataceae > JAJDIT01. The sequence goes on from JAJDIT010000020.1 coordinate 6,715, forward strand.
TTCGTGAACAACAACACCCTCTATTCCTACAAGGCGCATACCAACTTGAGTATCAATATTGTCACTAATAAGATAAAATTTCATTTTTAAACACTTAATTGATTAATAATCAAAATGGAAATCAATACTCCATAAATCGCAACCCCTTCGCCTAATACAACGAAGATCATTGATTTACCAAAGTTTTTTTCATTTTCTGAAAACGCACCGATTGCTGCTGGGGCAGCTGCCGCTACGGCAATACCAGCACCAAGGCTTGAAAATCCAGTTGCTAAGGCAGCTGATAAAAATCCTAACCCTCTTGCCATGGAACTAGCAAATTCTGTACTCACAGTGTCGCCTTCTGCCGCATGTAAACTAGGTGCTGCTAAAAACGAATATAAGAATATTCCAGTAATAATAATGAAAAACGAAAAAACATGCGTTATCATTCTTTTTTTCGCTGTTTTGCCATCTGTCTTTCCTCTAAATACATTAATTAGTGGAATAGAGATAGCGATAACTAATACTAAAGGTACAACAATTTCTAAAACTCCTAACATTTTAAATTCCTCCAATTTCTTTCTTACTTGCCTCAAAGGCGATACCGCCACCCTCATAGTAGCGGGAAAACATTTCATAAAATTCTAATCTTAGTCCTTGAATACCAACGACTAATCCTTCTAATCCCATAACAAATAGGTTACCAATTACCATTACGATTATTCCCATTGGATTTAATGCTCCTGGGGATACCATATCCTTTAATACCGTAAATACTAACATCATACCTGCATGGGAGATAATAAATCCTCCGACTCTCATAAATGAAATAGTACTTGTAATATATGAAAGTAATATTTCAAATAACTCAAAGAATGATTCTATAAAGAAGCCAAGAAAACCATTTGGAAACATTTTATGTCCTTCAAAAAACTTTCTTGTAATCGGTTCTTTTAGGAAAATCAAGATAAGCGGCAAAATCAAAAATGGAATAACAAAGTATATTTTCATAATGTTATATGATAAATTTAACATTCCCGGTAACATCATATCTGTTATCATAGGTAAGATGCCGGCAATTAAAAATCCATAGAAGATTAGTCCACAAATCCCATTATGAGAGAAAAATAATTCTGGATACTCTTTAGCTTTTATTCTCTGAATGATATTTATTACCATTGACATGAGAATTAATAAAACTCCAAGTCCGACAGTTATCATTAACATCGGCATCGTATAAGCATTATGCATGATATTAAATCCATAGTGGAACTCATACCCAAAGAGCGAACCGTATACCGCTCCAAAGATCATCGAAAATATTCCTAAGGAAATTGCGATACCTCCAAGCCTCATGCCTTTAAACTTATATAGTAAGATTCCCGCAACCATGAACAAGAAGCCTTGTCCCATGTCTCCAAACATAATCCCAAATAACAATGAATAAGTTATCGCAATTATCTTAGTTGGATCCATTTTTCCATATTTTGGTAGACCATACATTTCTGTAAACATTTCAAAGGGTTTAAATAATCCTTTGTTGTGCAGCTTAGTTGGCGGCTCAATTCTCTTATCACTATCGGCAGGCATAATCGTTATTTCAAGATCATCGAGTCCCTTAAACTGCTTATAAAGCTCATCAATATCGCATTCTTCCATAAAACCAGAGATTTGGAATCTTTCCCCCATACCAACAACATATTTTTTCGCTTCATACATCTCGTTTAACAACATTATTTCGCTTTTAATAGTAGCCAGTCGATCAGATTGTTCTTCGGCAAATCCTTTAATCTGTTGTTTTACTTTTTCCAGTTCTGACTTTGCTAAGGTTAACTCAGCAGCAAGATCTTCTTTAGCGGTTGCTGGAGTACCATGAACAAAATTAGGAATTCTTATTCTTTCGAAGAATAATGATGAGAATAGGTTATCTACTTCTCGTTCATATTCATTAGTAGTAATATATAAACACCAGTTATATCCCTCATCAACTTTAAATGATTTAAAGACATAAGGTTTAGATTTATAGTATTTTAGTCTTTCGATACTATCAATTGGGATTTTACCTACTCTTACCGCGACGTATTTGGTTTCAAACAAATCATCTAAGGAGATATCAAGACTCTCAATATAGTTTAATTGAATAAGTGCCTCTTCAAATTTTTTGATTCTCTCTTCAGCGTTTTTAACAACATCGGTCGTAATTTTGATCTTTTCATAGGTAGTTTTAACAAAATCTCTGATGTTATCCATATCATCTTCAACAATTCTTATTTCATTAACCGGAAGCTCAAACCCATATGCTTCTTCAATGCTTTTTATTTCACTAATCAGATCCGATGTTGGATTTTCTGTCGTAAATGAGGTCAATCCGTGCACAGTATCAACTATTTTACTGGCTAATACTGGATGGAAATCTTTTAGATCAATAAATCTCAACAATACGTTGTCAATATTGTCGATTGATGATGAGAGATTAATTAATTTAGTTTTTGCGATTGCCATAATTTTCTCCTAATAAATAAGTATTTGCCTTATT
>JAJDIT010000021.1 GCA_030266845.1 Acholeplasma sp. OttesenSCG-928-E16
ACCACGGTAGAGTATTTACAGAGATAGACGCTATAGTTGCTAAAATTGATTCCAAAAATATTGTTGAAGATATCACTTTACCTACCGAATCAGAATATGTATCTAGAGCCATTTTATATTGGAGCAGTGATAAAAAAAATATTATCTCTAATCTTGGAAAAGTAAATAGACCAGCAACAGCAGATGAAATTGTGACAATGACTCTCTCGGTTGAAATAGATAGTGAAATAAAGAAAAAAGATTATAAATTCACAGTTCTAATGACTGGTGAAGATGGAGAATTGAAAGTAATCTTTTATAACTATTTAAATGAAGAAATAACTTCATATATTATTGAAGCTGGGGAAAAAGCATATATTCCGGATTCAATTAATACAGACATTGAGAGATTTGATTTTCAAGGTTGGTATAATAGTGAAGATCGAGAAGACGCTTTTGATTTTAATAAAGCAATAACATCGACAGCAAAAATATACGGTTCTTGGTTTTTAGATTATTCGACTTATTATAACGGATACTATAAGAATCAAAACTTAGAAGGTTTAATTAACAATGAACTAAAAAATCAACTAAATGTAAGACTTAATTCCGGGTACACCAAAGTATCGTATGGTGATGCAAGATATGTTTTAGAAAAATCAGATGTTGATCTTACCAATAAAGATAAATTATGGGGAATATATAATAGCTTACTATTATCAAATGTTTGGAATGGAGATACAATGAATAGGGAACATGTTTGGCCTTGTGCTAGACTTGGAACTTCTAGACCAAACAACAGCACAAAAGCCATTTCAAGCGATCTCCATAACCTAAGAATTATTCAGCCAAGCATTAACTCAAAAAGAAGTGATTTATATTTTGTTGATAGTAAGGGCGATGCAAGAATAATTTCAGAAGGAGCTTCCTTCTATCCAGGAGACGAACACAAAGGCGATGTTGCGAGAATTTTATTTTATATGGCAACTATGTATAGTTCACTCACTTTAGTTAATGAAAAAGATATCCCAAACAAACAAGCCTATACCCCTGAAAATGCTTATATGGGTGACCTTGCTGCCTTATTAAAATGGCATGTTGAAGATCCAGTGGATGAGTTTGAGATCCAAAGAAATAATGTCTTATTTCAACACCAAAAAAATAGAAATCCATACATTGACTATCCAGAATTAGTAGATATGATTTGGAAATACTATGTAGCATAATAAAAATAATCAAAAAAAATAAAAGCCAAAAGCTATTGCTTAGGCTTTTTTTGTTGTAAAATAAAAAAGTTTCCCAAAAAAACAAAAAATAACTGTCTTATATATGGAAGGAGGAAAAAATGCTAGTAAACTTGGTGAGAAGATTGAAGATGAAAGACGAGAGAGCCTTTGATGAGATATACTGGCGATTTAGAAAAAAGATATTTCTAATTGCCTTTAATATGGTTGAAGAAAGAGCGACTGCAGAAGATATTTCCCAAGAGGTGTTTGCCAAAATGTATCGGGAAGTTCACAAACTAGAAAAAGATACATCATTCACTTCCTGGTTCCTTAGATTAGCTAAAAACGAGACAATAGATTATCTAAGGAAAAAAGGAAATAAAAAAGTAATACTTACAAAATCGTCTGCTGAGATTGACAAAAACTATGGGAATCCAGAAGAAATAGATATACTATTTTATCTAGATATTTTAGAGGAAGACGAAAAGGAAGTTATGAGTCTTAGGATCATATATGGGTACACCTTTAGAAAAATCAAAGATGAGATGAAAATTAGTAAGACGAAAGTATTGATGATTTACTCTAAAGCGATAAATAAACTAAAGGAGTTTCATAATGAGTAATAGAAAAATGGAAAAAGAACTAAAAAAAAGCATCGAAAGAATTAAATGTGAAGATCGTTTAGATGTAATAAAAAAAGGACTTGTTTTTGAAAAGAAACAAGAACGATTTATTTATAAACTCCAATTTGCTATTATTGCCGTTACAGTATTTCTCTGTGCAATAATAGAAATCCTAATCGATGCGAAGAATATGGTTGTCGAATTTGAGGCAACAAAACTTGTGACACTAATTGCTAGTGTCTGGTTAATAATATTAATAATAAGAAAGATGAGAAAATAAAATGAAAAAAATAATTATAAGCATATTTATAGCACTTGCTATACCACTATTTTTAATTCACGATTATCAAGCTAATCAAAATACTATAGGAATATCAGATGTTGAATACCAAACAAATTTAAACAACGCAAAAAGAACACTTAGATTATTAGAAAATAGCTTAAATAACGAATATAACAAGATTTATGCGGGTGAATATATCGATGAAACTGGAACTCTTCATTTATGCTTTACTAATAATAACGAAAGAAGAAATATTCTATTAAACAACAGCGAAACAAAAGCGATTTATGAATTAAAAAGACATAGCCTTCTGGACTTGGATCAAACATATAAAACATTAAGCGATTCTTTAGTATTGCTTAACGCAACTAAGATAGCTCTCAGCATTCAAGACAATTGCATATATGTACATTGTGAGGAGAAATACCAAGAAACTATTCTAGATTATCTTGATTCAAAAATAACAGCATTTAATAAGGACATTGTTAAATTTAAAGATAATGAAGTATCATCTCTTTCGGGAACAACGATTTTAGGTGGAGTCGAAACATATAGGTGGGTCTTACTATCAAAAGCCAAAGGGACGGTTGGATTTAATGCTTATCATGTTCCAACAAAACAATATGGAATAGTCACAAATGCCCATGTAGCTCCGGTAGGAAAAGTGATGTTTGATTCAAAAGGTAAAGCAATTGGAACAAGTCAAAATCAGGCATATGGATATCAGGTTGATGGCGCATTCGTTCCATTTGATTACAACCAAAATAGCACATTTACACCATCAGAACTTATCGACTTTAAGACATTCACAAGGGCAATTAAAAGAACCGCAACTTTTGATGAATACATTGAAGGATTAAGAACGATTAAAATGGGGAATAAAACAGGATTAACCTATGGAGTAATAAAATATAAATCAGTAGATACCCTTTTAGATGGTAAACAATTTTATGATATCTTAGAATGTACTAATAATGTAAAGCATGGTGATAGTGGTGGGCCGGTTGGCTATGATGAAATAAGCGGGAGATATGTTTTATTAGGGCTTACTATCGCTAAAAATAATATACCTAACACATATGTATCCAAAATACCATACATCGAAGGAGCTTTAGAGATAATCCCTGTAACATCAGAAACTAAAAAGGTTCTTCCTTAGAGGTTGCAAAAAAGGACAACTAAAACTATAATATAGTAGAATTGTTGAGGTGAACCTTATGGTTATAGTATTTGTTGTTGATAATTTTACTTCGAAAACAGATGGTACAAATATATCAGCCCAAAGATTCAAAAGAGAATTGACAAAACTCGGACACGAAGTAAGAGTAATCGCTATTGGCGAATCGGGCGATGGGCTATATGGACTAAAAGAAAGATATATTCCAATTGTTACTCCAGTCTCAAGACTTAATAATATGCGTTTTGCAAAATTTGATAAAAAGGTTGTTGAACAAGCCCTAGAAGGAGCGGACATTGTTCACTTCTTTTTCCCTTGGTCTCAAAAGCGCATTTATAAAATGGCTAAAAAGAAAGGGATTTGTATTACTGCCGCATTTCATTGCCATCCCGCTAACATAACTTATAACATCGGATTAAGAAAATGGAATTTCTTAAACACTATTTTATTTAGAATGTTTAGGAGTTGGTTATATAAAAAAGTTGATAATATTCATTGCCCATCAAAATTCATTGCTGACGAATTAGAAAAAAATAAGTATAAAGCAAGATTACATGTTATTTCCAACGGAGTAGCTGATTATTTTCAGCCTGCCGAAAAACAAGTTGAAAGAAAAAATGACATGATAAATATTTTGATGATTGGTAGATATGCAGCTGAAAAGAGACAAGACCTCTTGATAAAAGCTGTATCGATGTCTAAGTATAAGGATAAAATTCAACTAATTTTTGCAGGTGCTGGTCCAAAAGAGAAATTTCTAAAGAGATTGTCAGATAAATTACCGGTAAAACCACTTTTCGAATTTGTTCCTCAAGAAAAACTAATCGAACTACTACACAAAACGGATCTATATGTTCATGCAGCAGATATCGAAATTGAAGGTATTTCTTGTATGGAGGCTATTTCAACAGGAGTTGTTCCAATTATTTCGAACTCTAAGAAATCCGCGACGCCTAAATTTGCACTAACTAATAAATCTTTATTCAAAGCGGGAGATGCTAAAGACTTAAAAGACAAAATTGAATATTTGATTGAAAATGAAGAAGAAAGAATTCAATTATCAAAAGCTTACGCAATAGAAGGTAAGTATTACAGCATTAAACACACTATTTTGTTAGCGGAGCACTTCTTTAAAGAGGCTTTAATTGACCAAAGGACAGAGAAAATAATAAGCCAGGATAAAGATCTTCAAAGATTTATTAAGTCATCAAAGCCAAAAAGAACCCTAGGGACCCTTTTAGCTAATATGTTTTACTACCTAATCGCTATTCCGATTCTTTATATTATAAATAAAATATATTTTGGATTAAAAATTGAAGGTAGAGAAAACATTAAAAAAGCTAAGAAAAATGGAGCCATTACAATATGTAACCATATTCACCATCTGGATTCTGTTGTATGTGCTATTGGGCTTTTCCCCAAAAAACCTATTTTTACTGCTCAACCATCCAATTTTGAAATATCTTTCGTTGGCTTACTAGTTAAGGTACTCGGTGGAACACCAACGCCAACAACTATTAATCAAACAAAAGCATTCTTCTATGCTTTATCAAGGTCAGCGAGATCAAGAAAAATAATTCATTTTTTCCCAGAAGGTGAGAGAAATCAATATAAGCAAGAACTAGGCAAATTCAAAAGAGGAGCTTTTCATCTTGCTGTTGATTCAAAAAAACCGATTATCCCTATGAGAATAAATTACCGAGAACCAGCTGGAGTATATAAGCTATTCAAGAAGAAAACACCATGTTTTACCCTTATTATTGGTGAACCAATTTATCATAACTTCTTATTAGAAAAACCAAAAGCAATAGAGGAATTACAAAAGAAATCTGAAAACGAGATGGAAAAGTTATTAATTGAAAATATCAAAATTTCAGAATAAACAAATAAGCCACATCAAATAAAAATGATGAGGCTTATTTTTTCCTAAATGTTATAATAAACATAACGGAGGAATCTATGAGAAAAAAAACAATAGCATTAATAGCCCACGATCATAAAAAGGACGATTTAGTAGAGTGGGTAGAGATAAATAAAGAAAAGCTAAGCGAATATAACTTATGTGGAACCGGAACAACAGCTAAAGTTGTCGAGAAGAAGACCGGACTGAAAGTAATAAAATATTTGAGTGGTCCTCTTGGCGGAGATCAACAGATTGGAGCAAAGATAGCAGAAGGACATATCGATATGGTCATCTTTTTTTGGGATCCATTAGAAGCTCAGCCGCACGATCCCGATGTAAAAGCCTTGTTAAGAATTGCCGTATTATATGACATTCCAATTGCAAACAATAAATCGACCGCAGATCTTATTATAAAAAAATAAAAAGGAGAAAACACAAAATGAGTAATTACGAAATATATGCCGGTTTGCTAAAATCATTTGATAAATTTGATAAATCCAACGGAATCTTCAAAATAGAATATATTTTTCATGATGGTCAGGATTTTTTAAATAAATATAATATAGAAAAAATAATCGGAAATGAAAGTACTTTTGATAAAGTGAAAAAACTACTGCATTTTATTTCAAATAACATAACTCATAAAGGAAATTATGATAACCACGTAGAAACAACCGCAATTGAGCTCTTTAAATATGCGTTTAATAATAGCGAAAATGGAATAAAGAAGTAAAAAGTATTTGAAATATGTCAGTATGGGTATAGATAAAACACCACTTCATTAATTTGAAGTGGTGTTATTAATTAAATGGCGTTCCCGATTGGGGGAATACTTTTAAAAGTAACAGAAAGAAAAAGAGCTTTATAACGCAGTTTTAATATTGAGTGAAATGAAAAACACGAATATTGATATAAATAAAGTGTCTATACTTTATCTATACTAATATTTTTAGAAATAATTATATGCTGACAGTCACGTAAGTAGTGTAATAATACAAATTGCCAAAAATTAATCAATCAAATTGCAAAAAATTAATCAATCAAATTGCCAAAAATGGTTTACAATGGAGGAAATAATTGATATACTAAACGTGGTGATAAAATGAGTGAATATAAAAAAAGAATAATTGATAATATTTTAAGAGAAACTCTTGAATATTCAGGAGCTGTTTTGATTGAAGGACCAAAATGGTGTGGAAAAACATCAACAGCATCAAAAATAGCAAAGAGTATATTGGATATGCATGATCCAGACTATGCTGAATCAAATATACAGATGGCAATAACGAGACCGTCAGAACTACTAAAAGGAGATAAACCTAGACTAATCGATGAATGGCAGGTAGCTCCAGTTTTATGGGATGCAGTAAGAATATCCGTAGATAGAGAAAATAAAGAAGGATTATATATTCTAACAGGCTCTAGCTTACCAAAAGATGGAAAAGTAATGCATAGTGGTGCAGGAAGAATATCACGATTAACAATGAGAACAATGAGTCTATATGAAAGTGAAGATTCAAACGGAGAGGTTTCAGTTAAAAAACTATTTGAAGGGGGATATGATGATATATCCTCTACCTCTAAACTAACATTTGATAGGTTAGCATACCTAGTTTGCAGAGGCGGATGGCCTAAGTCATTGTTCTTAAGTGAAAAGGGTTCTTTAGCAAAAACAAAAGATTATATTGAAGCAATAGTAAATAAAGAAACATTTGATTACGACGGTGTTAAAAGAGACCCGAAAAAAATAGAACCACTTTTAAAATCTTTAGCAAGAAACATCGGAACGGAAGCATCAATTAAAACAATAATTGGAGATATTTCCACATTTGGTGGTAGCTTATCTGATGAATCAGCGAGAGATTATATTGATGCACTTAAAAAAATATTCGTTATAGAACCTCTTTATGCCTGGAATCCTAAACTTAGATCAAAAGTAGCCGTTAGATCAACACCTAGGTATCACTTTACTGATCAATCGATTGGAACGGCTGCTCTTGGAATCAATCCTAATGATTTAAAAAAAGATATCAATACATACGGTTTTTATTTTGAGTCTATGTGTATCAAAGACCTGAGGGTTTATGCACAAAGCAATGACGGAGAAGTATTTTATTATCGCGATTCTAACGGCTTGGAGTGTGATGCAGTAATACACCTTAGAAACGGTAAGTGGGGAGCT
>JAJDIT010000022.1 GCA_030266845.1 Acholeplasma sp. OttesenSCG-928-E16
TGTAGCTGCGTGTGTTTATAAAGGTTATTAAGCATGACATGAGGATTAACGTCTCTTCTTAACTCGATGACGATTCTTGTTCCCCTTCTGTTTGATTCATCTCTTAAGTCTGTTATACCTTCTACAACTTTATCTTTAGCTATTTCTGCTATTTTTTCGATTAGTCTTGTTTTATTGACTTGATATGGGATTTCTGTAACAACTAATGTATTTCTATTTTTATTGTTTACAATATCTACTTTGGATCTAATGACTATTTTGCCGTTTCCGGTTTGATAAGCGTTCCTAAGTCCTGTTAGTCCTAAGATTTGAGCCCCTGTTGGAAAGTCTGGTCCTTTTATGTATTCCATTAATTCCAAAACGTCAATGTCTCTGTTTTCCATGTAGGCTAGTATTCCATCAATGACTTCTCCTAGATTATGAGGAGGAATGTTTGTTGCCATCCCAACGGCAATCCCAGAAGATCCATTCACTAATAGATTTGGATACCTACAAGGCATTAAAGATGGTTCAATTTCTGAAGAATCGTAGTTATCTTTAAAATCAACAGTGTCTTTATCAAGATCTCTAATGAGTTCCATCGCCAGTTTTGACATTCTAGCTTCCGTGTAACGCATTGCTGCCGCTGGATCTCCATCAACTGATCCGAAATTTCCGTGGCCATCTACTAGGGTGTATCTTTGGTTGAATGGTTGTGCCATTCTAACCATTGCGTCATAAATACTTGAATCTCCGTGTGGATGATATTTACCCATAACATCACCGACGATTCTCGCCGATTTTTTGAATGAGGAGTTACTATAAAGGCCTAATTCTTTCATTCCATAAATTATTCTTCTTTGAACAGGTTTAAGCCCATCTCTTATATCTGGTAGTGCTCTGGAAACAATTACGCTCATCGCATATGATAAAAATGATTTTTTCATTTCTTGGGATATATTTACATCTTTTACAATCCCTTCTGTCGTTTTAGTTATAGTTAAGTTATTATTATCGTCCATTTTTATCACCTCCTAAATATCAATATCGCTAACGTATTGAGCGTTCTTTTGAATAAAATCTTTTCTTGGTTCCACTTCTTCACCCATCAACATACTAAATACTTGATCAGCATCTATTGCATCTTGCAAAGAAACTCTAAGTAATGTTCTTGTTTCTGGATCCATGGTAGTCTCCCAAAGCTGATCTGCATTCATTTCCCCAAGTCCTTTATATCTTTGAAGTGTTGGTTTCGATCCGAAATTAGCAACAGCAGCTTCTAATTTATTTTCATCATAGACATACTCTATTTTTTTACCAGTTTGTAGTTTGAATAATGGCGGTTGAGCGAAGTAGATATACCCCAAATCAATGAGTGGCTTAAAATAACGGTAAAAGAATGTTAATAATAACGTTCTAATATGTGCCCCATCGACATCGGCATCTGTCATAATGACTATTTTATGATATCTCGCTTTGGTTCCATCAAATTCATCACCGATTCCAGTTCCAATCGCTTGAATTAATGATAAAATTTCCTTATTAGCGAAGATTTTTTCTAATCTTGCTTTTTCCACATTTAAAACTTTACCACGTAATGGCAGAATTGCCTGATATTCAGATTCTCTTCCGCTTTTTGCAGATCCACCTGCAGAATCCCCTTCCACAATGTACAATTCTGAAATTGAAGGGTCTTTACTTCTACAATCGGCTAATTTTGATGCGAATCCAAGGGCATCTAGTGGAGACTTTCTTCTTGTTGCTTCACGAGCTTTTTTAGCAGCAACTCTTGCTTTGCAGGCTAATAGTCCTTTTTCGACGATGGCTTTTGCATCATTTGGGTTTTCTAGTAAATATCTTTCTAACATCTCATATGTTATTTTATTAACAATCGGTTTAACTTCTGGATTACCCAATTTTGTTTTTGTTTGGCCTTCAAATTGTGGATTAGGATGTTTTATTGAAATAATTGCAACTATTCCCTCTAAAACATCGTCTTTTTCTAACTTATCATCTTTTTTAAAGATATTAGAGTCAGTTCCATAATTATTAATAGCTTTTGTTAGTGCAGCACGGAAACCATCTTCGTGCATCCCGCCTTCATGGGTTGGAATATTATTAGTAAAGGAAATGATGTTTGTACTATAAGAATCATTATATTGAACAGCTAATTCAACAGTTATATCGTTAGTTTCTTTTTCTACATAGATAACATCTTGGTTTACTTTGCCTCTAATCCCTCTTAAAAACTCAGCATATTCAACGATACCACCTTCATAATGATATGAGTTTTCAATAGGCACTTCACCTCTGCTATCAATTAGTGTTATTTTAATGTTTCTATTTAAAAAGGCTAGTTGTTGACATCTGCTTCTAAGTTGTTCATACTCATAGACGGTTGTTTCTGTAAACACTTCCGGATCGGCCTTAAATGAAGTGATGGTGCCGGTGTGAGTAGAAGTTCCAATGATTTCTAAATCGCCGTCTGTTATTCCTCTTTTGAACTTTTGGAGATAGGCTTTATTATCTCTATGTACTTCGACTTTATACCATTCTGATAAAGCATTAACAACCGATGCCCCTACGCCGTGCAATCCACCGGAAACTTTATAGGATTTACCATCAAACTTACCCCCTGCATGTAAGGTAGTAAGAATAGTTTCAACTGCCGGTCTTCCTGTTTTAGGGTGAAGATCAACTGGCATCCCACGTCCATCATCGGTTACCCTAATAATTTCTCCTTTTAGAATCTCCACTTTGATGTCGCTTGCATATCCAGCTAAAGCCTCATCGATCGAGTTATCGACGATCTCCCATACCAAATGATGGAGCCCTCTTTCCCCAGTTGAACCAATATACATTCCAGGGCGTTTTCTAACGGCTTCTAATCCTTCTAATATTTGAATGCTTGAAGCATCGTAATTGTTGTTTGATTTACTCATTATACCTCTCCTTTTTTGAGCATAATTATCTCTAGGTTATCATTAATTTTACATGGAGTTGCCGATGTAATAATTATCATTTCATTTCCTTTAATGTTTTCTAAAACAGTTGTTTGTTTATCATCATCTAGTTCTGATAAGACATCATCTAATAACAATATTGTATCCTTATCATTGGATTCTTTAATTTGTCTTAGTAATGCCATTTTCAGAGCAATAACTATTAATCTTTGTTCACCGTTTGACGCATATGATTTTGCTTCATAATTATCCATTTTGATAATAAAGTCATCTTTGTGAATGCCACCCATTGTAGTCTTATATATAATATCTATTTCTTGTTTTTTTGTTACCCAATCATAAAACTCATTTTCTAATAAATTTGGTTTATAAACAATATCGATATTACCAGGACTAAATCTCTTATAAATCTCTTTAATTTTTTGATTTAAATCTATTAAATAATCATTCCTTTTTTTATATATTTTGACCCCAACTTCATATAAGGAATTGCCAAGAATATTTAGCATCGTAAGATCATCATTAATTGTGAGTTTTTTTAATAGTGAGTTCCTTTGTTTCAATAACTTTTTATAATCATTAAGAAGTCTTAAATATTCTTTATCGATTTGCAATAATTCTAAATCTAGAAACTGTCTTCGATCAGATGGAGTACCCTTAATGAGATTTAAATCTTCTAGGGCAAAAACTACTACGTTAAACCCGCCAATATATTCACTTACTTTTTTTATTTCAAGTTTGTTCGTAAATAGTCTTTTTCCGTTTTTCGAAAGAACAATTTCATACTCATCTGAGTCATTTTTTAAAGCTACTTTAGTGAACTGTTGATCCTTTTTTATTAATTCTTTTTCCTCGCTAGTCCTAAATGATTTAGTCGTAGAAAGAAAATATATCGCTTCAATTATAGATGTTTTTCCAGAACCATTTTCGCCGTAAATATAAACAAAATTATTATTAAACTTAATCTTCGTTTTTTTATGATTTCTAAAATTAACTAATTCAATATTTCTTATCATTGTTCTATCTTATATAAGTCATCATTAATCTTAACTTTATAGTTTGGAAATATTTTTTTACCTCTTTCCTTGCATAGTTCATTATTGATATAACACTTGTTTTCTAACAAAAAAAACTTGGCTTCACCGCCAGAGCTTATATAGTCATTAGCTTTAAGAAATTGGGTCATAGTTATATATTCTGTATGCAGTTTGAAACTCTTCATTTTCTTGTCTCCTTTTATATTATAACATAATATAACCAAAAAAACACCTTTTTATTTGGCTTTTTTATATAAATGGCTCCTTTTAGTTATACAACCTAAAAAGTTTCTTAAATCAAAAATTTAGCGATAAAAAATGCGCCATTTAAGACGCACTTATTTTTAATCTATTCTAACTGGCAAAATCAAATGTAGAAGATCTTGATCTAAATTTCCTTTAATAACAAATGGCCTAACTTCACCAGCAAAACTAATATACACTTCTGTTGAATTAAAAGATTTTAAAGAATCAATTAGATATTTCGCACTAAAGGCTATTTTTAGCCCGTTTCCGCTGATATCACCTGTTGGGATGACTTCTTCCATTGCATCACCAATCTCATTGCTCGTAGAGCTAATTTCAACGGTTTGGTCTGTCTTTAGTTGTAACTTAATTATATTTAAGTTATGAGAAGATTCTCTTGGTGATAATAAAGAAACTCTTTCAACTGCTCCAAGTAACTCTTCTTTATTAAATGGAATAATAACTGGATACTCAGATGGAATAATTCTTTCGGTATCTGGATATGTCCCTTCTAATAATCTTGTTTGAAATAAAATATTAGAAAATTTAAATAATACTTTATTTGGATTAATATATAATTCGATATCATCATTTAGATTATCGATGATTTTTGTTAATTCGTCTAAGCTTTTATTTGGAATAACAATATCAAATGATTTACTATGAGTTCTTAATTTAACATTTTTTTGTGCTAAACGATAAGAATCGGTTGCTACACAGTATAAACCATTATCTTTATATTTAAAGTTTACACCTGTTAGGATTGGTCTTTTTTCACTTGATGCAGTCGCAAAGTTCGTTTCTTTAATAATTTCTTTTAACATTTTACTATCCATTAGGATTGGTTCATCTAAATCTAAGAAATCAATAGCTGGATAATCATCAATATCAACTAAATGAAGTTTAAATTCTGATCTATCAGCTTTAATAACAATTAATTTATCTTCAACTAAGGCAATTTCTACCCTATTAGCATTCACTCTTCTAATGATTTCGATGAAATATTTTCCTAATAAAGCAATTTTTCCTGTTTGCAAAACATTTAATGACTTATCTTCTAAATGAACTTGAATTGAAATATCCGAATTACTTGATGTAAATAAAATATAATCTTCTTCAACTTCTAACTTAATAGCATTTAATATTGGAAATGGAGTTTTACTCGGCAATCCTTTTTGTACGATTAATAAATGATTTAATAGAACATCTCTATCAATACTAAATATCATATGTGACACCTTCTTTTCTTTTATTTTATAATTTAATAATAATTGTTAGTACTGTTGGTTAGTGGATAACTTTTATAAAGTGCTTATCTAAGTCATATTATATCACATAATCAACATTTTTTAAACTAGTATTTATGTGTGTAACTTCAGTTTTTTTGCAATCGTTTCACAAACTGTTTTTAATTGTTCGTCGGTTCTAAGTTCATACTCTATTTTCTCGATTGCTGCTAAAACAGTAGAATGATCTCTATTTCCGAATAGTTCACCAATCGTTTTATATGTAATATTATAATTCATTTTAATTAAATACATAGCAATATGACGTGCTTTAACATATTGGGAACTTCTTTTAGGGCCAATTAAATCATCAAGGGAGATTTGAAAATAATCAGCAACAACACTTTGAATCTTATCATAATTATTTTCGCTAATAGATTTTGACTTTTTGCGTGTTTTTAATAAGTGTTCTAAGGCTTCTTTAGCTATTTCTATACTTGGTTCACAATTAGTTATTAAACAAAAATTAACTAAAGTATTTAGGGCTCCATAAAGCTCTCTAATATTTGTTGGTACTGACTCAGCTATAAATTCTAATACCTCATCTGATAAATATTGATCTTCTTTATAATCAGCCTTCATTTTACTTTTTAAAATTGAAATACGATGTTCTAAATTAGGTACTCCAATATTAACAGTCATTCCTTGTTGAAACCTTGATGTTAATCTAGTAATGAAACCTTTTAAATCAGAGGCTGGTTGGTCACTAGTGATAACTATTTGCTTATTTTGTTGGAATAAAAGTTCATACAACTTAAAAAATTCCATTTGTGTTTGAGTTTTATCACTTAAAATCTGAACATCGTCTATTAACAATACATCAACGTCACGGTATTTATCATAAAATAAATCCATTTTTGTTTGATCTACTTTGTCTTTTCTAACAAGTCTAGTAAAATCCTCAACAAAAGTAGAAGCTTGAACGTATAATACTTTCATTGAAACATCTTTATCTAAAACATAATTACCTATTGCTTGCATCAAATGGGTTTTTCCAAGCCCAACATCTCCAAAAATATATAGTGGATTAGCAATAGATCCTAACTGATCAGCAACCAAGTTAGCAGTTCTAAAAGCAAAAAAGTTAGAGTCTCCTACGACAAAATTATCAAACCGATAAGAAGCTTTTATATTACCTGATCGATATGTAGTCTCAATTATTCGTTCCCTATTGATCGTATCATCATCATTTGGAACTTCGCTTTCAGTAATGAATTTAAACCTTAAAGGTTCCTTTTGATAATACTTTGGAATTAAGTCATTGATTCTATTCGCATACAAGCGATTTATTCTACCTCTGATAAACTCATTTGGTACAACAATATAAATCAACCCATTCTTG
>JAJDIT010000023.1 GCA_030266845.1 Acholeplasma sp. OttesenSCG-928-E16
TTGAGTTAATCAAAACCTCACAAACAGGAGAAATAGCAAAAGAAAGATTAATAGCCGAATATAATTTTTCGGACGAACAAGCAAAAGCTATTCTTGATATGAGATTACAAAGATTAACAGGTCTAGAAATCGAAAAAATCAAAGAAGAAGAAACCGAAATAAGAACAAGAGTTATTGATCTTAAAGATATTATCAATAGCGATGAAAGAAAAGAATCGATAGTTAAGGAAGAACTTCTAGAAATTAAGGATAAATATGCTGATGAAAGAAGATCAGAGATCAATCTTTCTGAAGACTTAGACATTGAAGATGAAGAATTAATTCCAGTTGAAGATGTTATTGTAACAGTAACAAATAACGGATATATTAAGAGAATGAATGTTGACCAATATAAATCACAACATCGAGGAGGCGTTGGTTTTGCCGGAATCAAGATGCATGAAGATGACTTTGTTGAACACATTCAATTAACATCGACTCATGACTTCCATCTATTCTTTACTGACAAGGGAAGAGTCTTTAAAATAAAAGGATATAAAATCCCAATTGGTTCTAGACAATCAAAAGGAATCCCAATTGTTAATTTATTGAAATTACAAGATAATGAAAAACTAGCTTCATTTACAAGTATTAAAGACTTTGATGATGAGAATAGTCACTTATTCTTTGTTACTAAAAATGGGGTCGTTAAAAAAACAGATGTCAGTGATTATAAGAATATTAGAACTAATGGAATCATCGCTTTAACACTAAGAGAAGACGATGAACTAATCAGCGTTTCCTTAACAGATGGCAAAAGAGAAATTATCATAGGGGGATCTCACGGTAAAGCTATTAGATTTAATGAAGCAGATGTCAGGTCTATGGGAAGAACGGCAACTGGTGTTAGAGGAATGAATTTACCAGAAGGCGAGAAAGTAGTTGGAGCTGCTATCGTATTAAGCGAGGAGCAAGAAATCCTTGTAGTTACCGAAAATGGCTTTGGTAAGCGAACTAACGTTGATGAATACCGTTTACAAACAAGAGGAGGAAAGGGAGTAAAAACCCTAAACGTAACTGAAAAAAATGGTAGACTTACTGCGCTAAAGACAGTTAATAATGATGAAGACTTAATCGTAATTACAGATAAAGGTGTTGTTATTAGAACATCGGTAGAGGGAATATCTCAAACGAAAAGAGCAACACAAGGTGTTAGAATCATTAAACTAAAACAAGATCAAAAAGTATCTACGGTTGCCTTGATACCTCATCAGGATGAAGAAGATGATTTCTTAGAAGATTCTCCTAATTTCATTCAAGAAGAGATCCAAATTGATGAGTCTAAAAAGACTGATGCTATTGAAATGCAAGCACTAGAAAAAGAAGAGGATCAAGAAGTTATTATCAAGAAATCTATGTTTGATGAAGAATAAGAAACAAAGGGTCTATTAAATAGGCCCTTATGTATTTTTTGATTGCTATGCTTTAATTAATTATAAAAACATGTTATACTTTTAGTATAAAAATAACTAGAATATAGAAGGAGATTATCATGTCAAAAAAATATCAATTGGGTGTATACGAAAAGGCAATGCCAAACAATCTATCAATAGAAGAAAAGATAATGGTAGCTAAGAAATCAGGTTTTGATTTTCTAGAATTGAGCATTGATGATTCGGAAGATAAATTAGCAAGACTTGATATGAATAAAAAACAAATAGAAAAATTAAGAAACCTAATGTTTAAGGAAGATTTTTATATTCAATCGATATGCTTTAGTGGACACCGTAAGTATCCACTTGGTAGCCAAGATAAACAAACAAGAAAAATGAGCAGACTTATTACCGAAAAAGCTGTTGACCTAGCATATAAATTAGGAATTAGATATATCCAAATAGCAGGATATGACACTTTTCAAACTGAGGAAAACGAAGAATCAAGAGAATACTTCATAAAGAACTTAAAAAGAGTTGTCGAAATCGCCTCCAAAAAAGGAGTTATTTTAGCTTTTGAAACAATGGAAAATAAATTCATGGATACTACTGCCAAGGCAATGACCTTCATTAAGGAAATAAACAACCCATACCTTCAGTTATATCCAGATATTGGAAACTTAACTAATTCCGCATTTAATTATAAATCTAACGAGATTACCGATCTTAGACTTGGGTGCGGTCATATTATTGCGGTTCATCTTAAAGAAACTCTTCCATATGTTTATAGGAATTTAAATTATGGCGAAGGACACACTAACTACATTAGGTTTTTAACAGAACTTACTAAACAAAACGTGTTTACATATTGCGCGAAGTTTTGGGATAATGGATCGCCAGACTATGAAGAAAGACTAGAAAAATCTCGGCAGTTCTTAGCTAAAAAAATCGATGATGCTTGGTCAGTAAGACATGGTTAAGAAGTATCAAGCACCAGCAACTTCAAAAGGCATAGGGATAGGGAAGGCTTATTTTTATAATAAATTTACCCCTCAGATAGAAAGAATAACTATTCCAGAATCTAATATTGAATCAGAAATATCAAAATTCTATGAAGTGAAAAAGGATGCCATTTCAGAAATTAATAGAATAACCGAAATGATCGGATCGATTGACTTAAATGATGCAAGTATCTTTAGAGCTCAAATTGAAATTATCAATGACCCTGTAATTGGTAAACAAATAATAGATGAAATTAAAACTCAAAAAGTTGTTTTATCATATGCCATTTACGCAGCCTATGAAGTTGTAATTAACATCTTAGAAAACGTTGATAGTCCAATAATAAAAGAGCGGATATCAGATATGCTTGATGTAAGAGATCGACTCTTAAGAAACTATGAAGGTATCCCAGAGTATAATCTATCACATATTGATAAAGAAGTTGTTGTTGTTTCAAGGGATATCTTACCTTCTAACCTTGCCCTTATCAATAAAAAATATATTAAAGGTATCATTACTGAAAATGGAACTAATCAATCCCATCTAGCGATATTGACTAAAAATTACGGTATTCCTGCTTTCCTTGGTATTGGTAAACTCATTGAAAACATTAATTTTGAGGATGATATTATTGTAGATGGAGTGGATAATGAAATCATCATTAATCCAACCAATGATATATTAAATGAATATCTGCAAAAAAAAGAAAAGTACGACCAAGAACAAATCAAGCTCCAAGAGTATCTTCACCTTCCAAGTTATACAAAAGATGGAATAAAAATTGATGTCTGCTTGAATATCAATTCTTCCAACAAAGAAGAATTAAAATACTTTGAATATGTTGATGGTATTGGTCTTTATCGTACAGAGTATTTATATTCGACAAAACTCCCAACAGTTTTAGAACAAGTTGCCTATTATAAGAAAATTCTTACACTTTTTAATAAAAAGGAAGTAACTATTAGAACGGCTGATATCGGAGCAGACAAGAAAATCAGTTACTTAGATGTTAAGCAAGAAATAAATCCCGCTCTTGGGAATAGAGGTATTAGGCTTGGCTTTTCTAATGAAAAATTATTAAAAGACCAAGTGAAAGCTCTGTTAATGGCTAATGAATACAATAACTTAAATGTCATGTTTCCAATGGTTTCTTCCTATGAAGAAGTCATCAAAATAAAAAAAATCATTGATGATTGTGAAAAAGAACTAATAAAAGATAAAATTCCGTTTAATAAATTTAAAGTAGGGATTATGATCGAAGTGCCATCAGTAGCAATTATGATAGAATCAATTATCGAGGAAATTGATTTTGCCAGTATAGGAACTAATGACTTAACCCAATATTTACTGGCAGTCGATAGAATTGATGAAAACATGGATGCATATTATCAAAGAGCGACTCCTTCCTTGTTTAGATTAATTAATAACTGCGTCAGTGTTTTTGAAAAGCACAATAAACCACTATCATTATGTGGAGAAATAGGCGCGGATGAGGATATATCCAAAATTTTAATTGGATTAGGATTAACGAAAATTAGCGTTTCTGGAAATTTTGTTCCAATAATTAAAAAAAATGTAGTAGAATCTAATTATAAGGATTTAAAAGAATTTGCAGATGAGATTCTAAAATTAAGATCCGAAACCGAAATAATAAATAAAATAAAAACAAAAAAACAATTATAAAATAGGAGGAAAATATGTACAAAAGGAATGTTACGATTGTAAATGACACTGGATTACATGCAAGACCAGCTGCGGATTTCGTAGCTAAAGCTGGAAGCTTTTTATCTAATGTAACTATTAGAAAGGAAGGCAACCCTATTATCGCTAATGCCAAATCAATTGTTTTTGTATTGTCGCTTGGTATTAAACAAGGAGACGTTTTAGAAGTGACAGCTGAAGGGTCAGACGAAAAAGAAGCAGTAGATTCTTTAGTAGCTCTTGTTGAAAGTGCGTTTGGAGAATAATTAATTAAAGAAATCGATCATATCAAAAAAGAAATCGTTTTAATACGGTTCTTTTTTTAATATCTTTATAAATTATATTTATAAATAAAAAACCAAACAGCCTTTTAAAAATCAAACATTTATTATATAATAGATTCACCGCCATATTGGGGAGACATTAAAAAGGAAGAGAATAATATGAGAAAAATTTTTATTGCTATTTT
>JAJDIT010000024.1 GCA_030266845.1 Acholeplasma sp. OttesenSCG-928-E16
TCTTAGGATATGAGGAAAAATTAAAACTATCCTTTTTGAGAAAAAAAAGATTAGAATTATTAGATAAATACGAAAAAACAAAAGATATCAAATATTTAAAAGAGATAAGGAAGTTGGATGAATAATGGCTCAAAATAGTTTAAGTTCAAGACTTCAAATGGCAATGCGAAGAATTACCGGCAAAGGCTATTTGAATGAAAAAGATATCGATGAGATGATGAAAGAAGTGCGTTTGTCTTTGTTAGAGGCAGACGTCAATTTTAAAGTAGTTAAACAGTTTACAGCTAATATTAAAGAAACCGCTCTTGGCGAAAAAATCATGAAAGGACTTAATCCAGGTCAACAAGTCGTTAAGGTTGTTCATGAAGAATTAAAAAGAGTGATGGGTGAACAGTCCGAAAACATAAACTACAGTAAATCAGGATTAACCACAATCATGACTATTGGACTTCAAGGATCAGGTAAAACTACCGCGATTGGAAAGCTTGGAGTTTATATTAGAAAAGAAGAAAAAAAGAAAGTGATGTTTATTGCTGCTGATATATATCGTCCAGCAGCTATTGATCAATTAGTAACAATCGGAAAGCAAATTGATATCTTTGTTTATGAAGAAGGTATCAAGGATGCTAGAAAAATAGTAAAAAACGGACTTCAATATGCCAAGGATAATCATTATAACGTAGTTATTATTGATACTGCTGGACGTTTACATATTGATGAAGAAATGATGCAAGAACTAATCGATATCAAAGAAATCGCAAGCCCAAATGAGATTTTACTTACAGTTGATGCGATGACTGGTCAAGATGCCGCAAACGTCGCTAAATCTTTCCATGACCAAGTTGGAGCAACAGGTGCCATTCTAACAAAATTAGATGGCGATACTAGAGGTGGGGCGGCTTTATCAATTAGAGAAGTATCAGGGATTCCAATTAAATTTGCCTCAAGCGGCGAGAAAATGGATACCTTTGAATTGTTTCATCCAGATCGGATGGCTTCACGGATTTTAGGAATGGGTGATGTGTTATCTTTTATTGAGCAAGCCGAACAAGCGATAGACGAAGAAGAAGCTGCTTCAATGATGCAAAAGATGGCAGATGGAACATTCAACTACAATGATTTACTAAAACAATTTAAAATGATAAAAAGAATGGGTTCAATCAGTAAGATATTAGGATTTATCCCAGGTTTAGGAAAAATCAAGGAAGCTACTTCTCAAATAGATGATAAGGAGTTCTATAAAATGGAAACCTTGATTTCTAGTATGACACCAGCCGAAAGAAAAGATCCTTCTTTGATTGATAAATCAAGTAAAAGAAGAGAAAGAATAGCTAAAGGGGCCGGGATGACTGCCCAAGATGTTAATCGCCTAAGACAGTCATTAGAAGCACAAAGAAAAGTGATGAAACAAATGTCTAATATGGATGAAAGACAAATGAAAAACATGTCTAGAAATCCTTCCCAAATGATGCAAAATAGTTCAGTAAAGACTAAAAAGGGAAAAGGCAAAGGAAAGGGTCAGTGGAGAAGATAAGGGGATTCTTATGAATGATCATGAATTAGTAGAAATAGGGTTAAAATTTATTAAAGGAGATGGAGTACCTTCTGATAAAAAAAGAGGTATTTCTTATCTTGAACAAGCAGCTACAAATAATTCTAAAGAAGCTAAAATCGCCTTAGTAAGAATATACTTTCAAGATGCCTTCTATCAAAAATCGATAGAGATTTATGAAAGTCTTTCTAAAAGGGATCAAGAGACTAGCTTAGATGCAACTTTTTATTATCTTTCTGCTTGTCTTCAAGTATCTTTAAATAAGCCTAAAAAAGCTAAGGACTTTATTCATAAATTTAAGGATATGCCTTTTAAAACTGGTGATGAGTATTATGTTTTATCTAAGTTTTATAGTATAAAAAAAGTGCTAGATACTGATGAAAGAAAAAAACTTCTTTTAAAAGCATTTGAATTAGGACACACTGATTTTACAGAAGAAGAATATTTTTTAGTTGAATCTCTTGGCACGACAACTTCTTTTTTAAAAGCTAAAGAAGAATTTAAACGTTTTTTTCCTAACTTAGAAGATGTCCACAGGTTAGAAAAAAATAAAACAGAATTGTTTGCTAAGGAAGTAGCACTATCATATATTGAAAACCACCCAGAAAAGTTTGAAAAAAGAAACATTAAGAAAATTCTAAATGGCAAGATTGTCTTATCTTTTTATTCTGAATATCAACCTCTTGTAATCTTTTTATCTGAGATAAATGGAATAACTATTCAATACTCTTATGTTATGGGCGGAGAGTTATATAAACAGATAGCAACAAGGCCAAGTTATAACGGAATCAAGGAAGAAAAATTTCTATTTTTTAATCGAGGTAAACTATGGATTGACGAAATCGTCAATAATGCAATGGATGAAAATGTATCTTCAGCTGATCTTGCTGATAAATACCGTTATATTTTGCCAAACATGAAAGAGTTCATCGCTAAGATTACTAAGGATGCCAGAAATAATCTATTGTTTCAAGTGGCTAAAGAGGTGGCATCAAATGATGTCAAACACCCGACAATTTTAAGCGCAAATAGTAATCATGTTAGAGAGTGGCAAGTTGGTTATTTTATTCCCTTTTATTTCCTTACTTTTAAGACTAAAAAAGGAACTTACACTGTTAGGATATCAGCTTCTTACGAAGCAACGGATTGCTTCATTAATAATAAATTTGGACTAGAAATATAATAAATTATATTACCAATATGTTTCCCACAAAAGCAGTGGGAAACTTTTATTTTACTCTATGATACAATCATAGCATGGGGGATGTATGAGGAAGATAAAATTAGTTGATGGCAATTCAATAATGTTTAGAGCTTATTATGCTACTGCATATGGAAATAAGGACCTTTTAAAGACTAATCAAGGACAGTATACGAATGCTCTTTTTGGGTTTATAAACATGTTAGAAAAAATAATAACAACAGATACAACCGACTGTTTAGTTGCTTTTGATACTGATCAAAAAACCGAAAGACATCTTAAATACAAGGATTACAAAGCAGGTAGAAAAGAAGTTCCAAGAGAGCTTATTGAGCAAATTAAACCAATCCAAGAGTATGTTAGGTTAAAGGGCTTAAAGGTCGGTATCTTAGGAGGATATGAGGCTGATGATATTATTGGGACCCTTGCTAAAGACGCATCAAAAAAGGGCATAAAGGTTGATGTTTATTCAAGTGATAAGGACCTTTTACAATTGGTAGATGATAATATAACAGTCCATATGCTAAAAAGCGGAATGAAAGAAGTTGATGATTACACTTATGAAGAAGTGTTTAATAAATATGGATTATATCCAGATCAAATGATCGATTTAAAGGCATTGATGGGTGATCCTAGTGACAATATCAAAGGAGTTCCTGGTATCGGTGAAAAAACAGCAATTAAGCTTTTAGTTGAGTATGGGACACTGGACAATCTTTATGCCAATGTAGAAAAAGTAACCGGTAAAAATAAAGATAGATTAATAGAAAATAAAGAGAGTGCTTATTTTTCTAAATATTTAGCGACCATTAATTTAGATGTACCACTTGGATATGATTCTGATCACTTAAAAATAGAAGCGGTTAATCAAAAAGAATTGCTAGACTTTTTGATATCATTTGAGCTTAATAGCTTCGCAAAGAAGCATCAAACTGAAGAATCACCTAAGATTGAAATATCTTGTATCGAACTAATTGACTACCAAGACATCAAAAACGTTTTAAAACCAAACCTTTCTGTATACTTAGAAACTTCTAATCCAAATTATCATAAAGCAGAATTATGGGGTTTTTCACTATCTGATGGAGTGAATAATTATTTCATTGAACCAGACTTAGCATTATCATCAATTGATTTTATCTGCTATCTTCAAGATCCCGATATAGCAAAATTCACTTTTGACTACAAGGCGTTAATAGGAGCATTAAAATGGCATAAAATACAGGTTAAGGGAGTTGTCTTTGACTTACTTTTAGGAGCATATTTGTCTAACTCAAGACTTGGTAAAGAAGACTTTAAAACAATAACTAATGCTTTTTCATATTATGATTGTTTATCAGACGATGAAATCTATGGAAAGGGTGCCAAAAAAAAGCTAGGTGATAAAAAAACATACATGGAACACATTGCTTCAAAAGCCTTAGCAATCTTTAAACTAAGAGATCAGGTGATTGCTGAGCTTAAGGAAAAAGAACAATATGAGTTGCTGGTAGAATTAGAAATTCCTCTTTCTGAGGTTCTAGCTGATATGGAATATACTGGCTTTAAAGTGGACTTAGTGGAGCTTGAAAAAGCAAATGTGGACTTTAAAATAAGAATTAAGGATTTGCAAAATGAAATATATCAATTGGCTGGCGAAGAGTTTAATATATCTAGTCCAAAACAACTAGGAACCATTCTTTTTGAGAACCTAAATTTACCAACATCTAAGAAAACAAAGACTGGATATTCAACCAACATTGAGGTCTTGGAAGCCTTAAAGGGTTATCATCCGATCATTGATAAGTTAATGGAGTATCGGCAAAT
>JAJDIT010000025.1 GCA_030266845.1 Acholeplasma sp. OttesenSCG-928-E16
CATCTGCTGGAGCACCAAAATAATAGTTAAACGGAATTGTTGAGAACTTGTTGTAATAAGCAGTTACCGGAGTTCCTGCATAAGCGCCTTCAATTCTTAAACCAGCTTTAATGTAGCCAGCAGCATCAGCAGCATCAGTTGTTTCGATTTTATGGCTATTAAAATTATAGATGAATGAGGATAATAATGAAGTATCCGCGCTAGTTCTAAATCTAATTGCAGTCGTTCTTATGTTGTCAAAGTTATTATCAATTATTCTTGCATCAATTTTTGAATGTCTATTAATGAAAATCGCGCATTGTCCAACATCCTTAAATTCATTACTATAAACATATAATTTACCATGAATTCCAGGTCCAGCTGTTCCTAGATCTGTTCCTCCTAATCTAATTGGATCAGTAAAGTATGTATATGTACTAGTAAATGAGTTATTTACTACATATAAATTTTCAACATTGGCTAAGAAAATATATCTTGGGGCAGCTGATCCTGTGTAGGTAAACTTACTATCAGTAACAATGATGTTTTTGCTTATTGCAGTTGTTGAAGCACTATTGATCAGCAAGAATCCATTATTTGTACTTACTGCTAAACCAGTATCAACAATGTTATATTGGAAAATTAAGCCATCAATTACTCCATCATTAACAATCTTTCCAGAGCCAGTGAATTTAAATCCATTAATTGTTGTATTATCGCCAGATACTGTAATTGTGCCAGTTATTATTGCTTCTTCATTTCTTGTTTCGCTAAAAATATTGATATTAGCGTTTGGTCCATATAGCTTAATGCCATCTTGAGTTATTGCTAGTGCATCACTATAAGTACCTTTTAAAACATAAATAACTTCATTATCAAGAGCAACCGCTAACGCATCAGCAATTGATAAGAATACGTTTGTGCCAAATACATAGTCTTTGCCATCGTATGCAATAGTATCTCCAACAACAGCTGTTGTTAATGATGCATCTACGATCATTGTAGCTTTTTCAACTTTTCCAACAAGCTTGCCAATAATTAAGTCTATGTCTCTTGAATAAAATTCATCATAATTCGTTGTTCCAACAACTAAATTACCAATTTCCTCTGGATCAGTGATTGCATTGCCATCGCCATCAACAAAGTAATTATTATTGAAATCAAACTTAGCTGCTGCATCAGATAATGCAAATGTCTTTGTATTTCTAAACTCATTATAGTTAATATAACCATTTAATAGTGTTACTCCGCTAGAGTTAGTATCTAAGTATAATGCTCTACTAGTATCAACAAATAGGTTACCGCTTATATACCAGTTTGTAGCATTTCCATTGTATTGTGATGAATACACAACACCTGAATAAGCAGCTGAAGTACCGATGTTTTTAAATACGTTATCTTCGATGTAAATATTTTGAGTTTTTCCTGATGCTGAACTATAAGCTCTAAATAAAATAGCATTTAAAGATGGATTATCTTCATTAATGAATTCATTGTTTCTTATTATGTAATCACCATCATTGTAACCACCATCAAATCTAATTGCTCCGTTAGGGAAGTTTTTGAAAAGGTTATTTTGAATAGATATCACTTTACCATTTGAAGTTCTTGAAATTGTAATGATATCAGCTGACATGTCAATAAACGAGTTATTTTCAATTGTTACGTTACCAACAACACTTGAACCAGCTCCAATAAAGAACCTAATAAATGCATTAACATCTACTCTATTTATTGGTTTATAATCTGATTTCGCCATTGTAGTTGAATAAACTTTATTATCTTTGAACACGAAGTTATCAATATTTCCAGGAGCGTGGATAGATGCTCCTCCAGTAAATTCTAATCCAGTAAATGATACTCCATTTAACCCTGATGTTAAAGTATAAACACCCGTTAAGACAACTTGTCCACTATTGTATGGTGCAAATGAAAGGTTATCCTTAGATATAGTGATTGACTCGTTGTAAGTACCTTCAACTATTAATATAGTATCTCCTGAAACAGCGGCAGCATATGCATCTGCTATCGATAAATATTTGTTTGTTCCAATATAAGCTGAAACTAATTCTGTAATTACGATTTCATGAGTATCTGTAAAATTACCATCATCAGTTGTTACAGTAATTGTTACTGTTCCTTCTGCCAATAATGTTACTACTCCATCTTCTACTGTTGCTAATGTTTCATCACTTGAACTCCATGTCACTGTTTTAAATGTTGCGTTAGCTGGTGATATATTAGGAACCAAATCTATCGTTCTTGATACCATTCCAGTACTCTTGCCTTCAATTGAAACGCCTGAGACTAAAACATTAGATATAACGATTTCATGAGTATCTGTTTTACCTTCTGCAGTTGCGGTAATTGTTACAGTTCCCGCTTTTAGTAACGTTACTACTCCATTTGCTACTGTTGCTAATGTTTCATCATTTGAACTCCATGTTACTGTTTTAAATGTTGCATTTTCTGGTAGTACAGCTGCACTTAATGTTAATAGATCGCCTACATCCCCGGCAGCATCTCCACTGATCGCTACACTTGCTACTGGAACATTAGAAATAACGATTTCATGAGTATCTGATTTACCATCTGCTGTTGCGGTAATTGTTACAGTTCCCGCTTTTAATAATGATACTACTCCGTTTGCTACTGTTGCTAATGATTTGTCACTTGAACTCCATGTTACTGTTTTAAATGTTGCATTTTCTGGTAGTACAGCTGCACTTAATGTTACTGACTCACCTACATTACCTGCTGCATTACCACTAATTGTTACACTTGCAACAGGAACTGATATAACGATTTCATGAGTGTCTGATTTACCATCTGCAGTTGCGGTAATTGTTACTGTTCCCGCTTTTAGTAAAGATACTACTCCATTTGCTACTGTTGCTAATGTTTCATCATTAGAACTCCAAGTTACTGTCTTATTTGTTGCATTAGCTGGCAATACTACAGCGGTTAATGTTACTGAATCACCTACATTACCATCAGAATTACCACTAATTGTTACACTTGAAACAGGAACTGAAATAACGATTTCATGAGTATCTGATTTACCATCTGCAGTTGCGGTAATTGTTACTGTTCCCGCTTTTAATAATGTTACTACTCCATTTGCTACTGTTGCTAATGTTTCATCATTTGAACTCCAAGTTACTGTCTTATTTGTTGCATTTTCTGGTAGTACAGCGGCACTTAATGTTACTGAGTCACCAACATTACCTGCTGCATCTCCACTGATTGTTACACTTGAAACAGGAACTGATATAACGATTTCATGAGTATCCGACTTACCATCTGCTGTTGCGGTAATTGTTACAGTTCCCGCCTTTAGTAAAGATACTACTCCATTTGCTACTGTTGCTAATGTTTCATCGTTTGAACTCCATGTTACTGTCTTATTTGTTGCATTTTCTGGTAGTACAGCCGCACTTAATGTTACTGAGTCGCCTACATTACCAGCAGCATCACCACTGATTGTTACACTTGCAACGTTTACAACTGGAACTGAAATTACAATTTCATGAGTATCTGACTTACCATCTGCTGTTGCGGTAATTGTTACTGTTCCCGCTTTTAATAATGATACTACTCCATTTGCTACTGTTGCTAATGTTTGATCACTTGAACTCCATGTTACAGTTTTATCAGTTGCATTAGCTGGTAATACAGCTGCACTTAATGTAATGCTTTCACCTACATCTCCTGCTGTGTTACCAGAAATAGTCACACTTGCTACAGGTATCTTATCAGGAGCATTTACCTTTACAGCTATTGAAGCTGATATATTTGTATCTTTGATTTTTGCAGTTACTGTCGCCTCACCCACGGCAACTCCTGTTACCTTTCCGGCAGCTACTGTGACAAATCCTGCTGGAGATGCACTCCACTCTAATTCCTTACCTTCAGTTACCGTATATACTAGGTCAATCGTTTC
>JAJDIT010000026.1 GCA_030266845.1 Acholeplasma sp. OttesenSCG-928-E16
AACTTCTGTTACTTCAGATTTTTTTATTCCTTCATACCAAATACTATATCTTTCCATATATCCTTCCCAAACGGAAGATTTATAGATTATCATGTTTGCAATATCACCATCAAAGGATATTCTTTTTAAAGTAGTTATAGAAATTGCTCCACTATAAAAATTTAAAACATATAAAGTCATATTGTCAAAGTCCTCACTCTTATATGTCTTGAATACTCCCTTAACATAGATATTCTTATGGTTATTTCGATACGCCTGATACTCTTCATAGGTATTGATGACATAGTTAGCATTTAAGTAGTCACCATTTTCATCATATCCATGACTAGATACATAGACCCTGAACTCTCTGTCATCCTTTACTTCCTCTTCTTTACATGAATATAAGAAGACTGGTATCATCATTAACATTAGAATCATTACTATTTTCTTCATATATTCATTCACTCTCCTTCTTATCTTTGATTATTACTAAATTACTACATTTATTCATTATTGTCAATTTCATAGATCCTTATATCTCCATGATAAGGCGAATCTATGTGCTTCTTCCATATTATTTCCTTTATATGTTACTTTTATTCTTATATTATTTCCAACACGGATATCTGTATAAACATATAGTAAGTTATTAGCACTTATAGATCTTACCGCTACCATATTCTTTTCAACAACCATACTCATCTTTGGTATTACTATATTTGTTTGACTGCTTCCATAACCTAAAGATACTGCTGATATATATATTCTTTGATTCTTTTGAACAATAGGAATATTATACTCTAATACTACTTCATTCTTATCTACTACCTTACTCACAGTTCTATATTGATCAAAGTAGGCAATATCCTTCATTCTGGCATATTCAACTATTCCAGAGCCAACCTTATCTTCTAACCCTGATGGATCATAACTCGGATTATCAAAAGATACTCCTTCTAGATCTGACCCACTATGAACTATTGATATTAGTAGTGGTAGGTTATACCTTAGATATGGAGCGAACCATAATAACTTCGCTATCTTAGCTGTTACCTTAGGTGTGGCGAAACTGGTTCCTACTTTATCGCTGGTTGAATCACCGTTATCCACGAGATTAGGCTTTGATACATCAAAGGTTTCATTATAAACATATTCATTTGTCATGGCAATATTATTGTTACCAAGCCTACCAACAGCAATGGTATTATGACATAATCCTGGGAAAGTAACAGCCTCAGCTTGTGCTATATTAGGCAAGGCAGCTACAATAGGCAGGTTATTAGTATAAATAATATAGTCGAGTTGCTTAGCTCGTGAATCATATGGTGTTCCACTTCCCATTGATATATTTATTACAGAAACATCTTCACTTATCATCCATTCAATTTCCTCAAATATTGAATATAAGCCTGAGGAACTAGCAGCGAGAAAAACATAATGATTTGAATTATATGGACTTAAATCCTCATATCTGTTCTTGATCTCTTTAGCCACTAACGTCGCGTGAAGATCTGAATAACCTGTATCATATTTTTTAACTTTCCAGTTTGTATTACTCAAAGCAGGGTCATTGAAATTGGGTACCTTACCATCGATAATCCCTATCTTAGTACTATAATAGGTATCGCCACCAGTCTCTGGTACTGAACCCAAATTGGGATACTTAGGATCAGTTGTTGCCGGTGGTCTTCCTGCTCCACCTCCACATCCAGTTATCGGATCAGGATAGGTGCAATCATTTGGTCCTCCTAAATCTCCTCCATTGACATAAGAAATCACTTCATGCTCTCTATATACTGATATCTCACTTATTCTTTCATCTCTATCAAACATTAAGAGCTTATTTATAAATGTATTCTCTTCCCCTTCATATGCCAATGTCACGAATGGCGCATACATAGAGATATATACATAATCAAAGAACTCTAGATTATACTTACCCATTATTATATTGTTAATATCATAGTGTAACTGATTATCTTCAATTACTATCTCTGCTTCATAATCACTATATACTAACTCTAATGTTGCAGTATTGATATATTCCTCTAATACAATATATTCTGTATCACTATCATAACTCTTTAGGTATGTATCTCCATATGATGTTATCTTATTTGACTTAAGATAACTATTAGATACTACTATACCCAATCCACTCATTAGGATCAGATATATCAAAAAATATCTCTTCATTCTCTTTTTCCTCTTCTTTCTCTCTTTTGACTATTTTAACATAGAATTATGTGAAATGAAATATCATACTGGTGCAAAGGACCAATCATAATGTGCGTGTACAATAGAACAAGGAATATTTGATGGACACGCACAGTGTAGGTTTGTCAAACATCCATTAACTCCCCTAAATTAGATTTAATGGGGGAATATATGAAAAACAATTTATTATCTAATTTGAAGTACCGAAAGTCTATACTCAAATACGCTAACCGTTTCGGTGTTACTAAAACTTCTATGAATTTTAGTGTTAGTCGTAGTTTCATCTATAAACTTAAATCTAGATTTGATGGTTCTGATGACTCTTTATTACCGTTATCAAGAAAACCTCATAGCCATCCTAATCAACAATCTATCTATGAAGTTGATATGATTAGAAACTACATTAAACGCACACCGAATATAAGTTTAGTTACTCTTTGGGTTAGATTAAGAAGAGCTGGATATAAACGTTCTATGACTACTATTTATCGTACACTACTCAAACTTGGTCTTAGAACTAATCCTCCCTAAACCTCCAAAAAATGTTCCTAAACTATATGACCCAACTACTTTCCCTGGACAACGCATTCAAATAGATGTTAAGTTTGTCCTGTCTTCTTGTATTATAGATAACCCTCATAACCATAAATATTATCAGTATACAGCTATTGATGAATTTACTAGATTTAGAGTTCTTAAGATATATAAAGAACATTCTACTTACTCATCTAAACTATTCATCGATTTCTGTATTAAGAGGTTCCCATTTGATATCAAATGTATCCAAACTGATAATGGTCCTGAGTTTACCAATAAATACCTATCCGCCGATCCCAAACCATCACTATTTGAAGCTACTCTTATGTCTCTTGGTATATCACATAAATTAATTAAGCCATATACTCCAAGACATAATGGGAAAGTTGAACGCTCTCATCGCAAGGACAAGAACTTATTTTATACCCGTAAGTTTCTTGATGAGAATGATTTAAGGGTACAGCTGAGAAACTATGTTCGGGAATATAATAATTTCCCGATGAGACCTCTTGGGTGGTTATCTCCACTCGAGTATCTCAAGAAGTATAACATAGGGGAGTTGCACATCTAGACTTTTTTGTCTTCGATGTTTGACAAACCTACAATACTGGTGCAAAGGACCAATCATAAAGATTTAGAAAATCTATCGAAAAAGTAATACAAAAAAAGACAATGAATATATCAAAGTCTTTTTTTCAGACTCTTTCAATTATTTTGTGGAATAAGATAGGCTTTCAAAAAGTATGTGGTGACCACATGAAAATTGAAAGCCTGTTTTTTTATTGTTTCAAATAAAAGATTCCCCTAGTTTATAATATGTTTGACCAACAAATTATCGAAAGGAGGAATCTATGAATTATGATATCATAAACTTTTTAAAATTAGAATTAATTAGAAATCAAATAAAAGAAATCTCTACTACTTTGGAA
>JAJDIT010000027.1 GCA_030266845.1 Acholeplasma sp. OttesenSCG-928-E16
GAAAAAGCAATTATCTATAAAGATTACTTAAAAATTTATAACAAATATAAAGAATCATTAAAAGAAACCGATTTGATAAATTTAATTAAAACGAAATTATATAAAAAAGGATACAATAGAAGAAACATTGAGGAGGTAATCAGTGAAAACATGGGGCTTTAACAATGATGATCTATATTATTTAAATGAAGGCAAGCATGCTGGTTTGCATTATATTTTTGGTGCACATTTAATAAAAAACTCCATAAATGAAATTGTAGGAACACAGTTTACTTGTTACGCCCCCAATGCAAAACAAGTTTTCTTAGCTTGTAGCTACAATAATTTTGATGGTTCTAAAAATCCGCTAAATAAAATAGGTGATTCTGGTATTTGGACTACTTTTATACCTCTTAACTTAGAGTGGGTTATGTATAAGTTTGAAATATTAACTAATGATGATGAAAGATTATATAAAAGCGATCCTTTTGGGTATTTTGCCGAAGAAAGACCAGGTACTGCATCAAAAGTCTATGATATAGAAGGCTATGAGTGGCACGATCAAGAGTATATGGCAAAGAAGAAGAAAAGCTATCAAGAACCGCTTTTGGTTTATGAAATGCATCTTGGATCATGGCGGAGAAGATATGGAGCTTTTATAAAATACAATGAATTAGCTGATGAACTTATAAAGCATCTTAATGAGCAAGGATTTACTCATGTAGAGTTTTTACCACTTTATGAACACCCGCTTGATGATTCATGGGGGTACCAAGGAACGGGGTATTTTGCGGCAACTTCCAGATTTGGAGTTCCAAAAGACCTTATGTATCTTATTGATAGGCTTCATCAAGCTGGAATTGGAGTCATCATTGATTGGGTTTTAGGTCATATTTGTGAAGACGCCCATGGCTTATATAAGTTTGATGGTAGTTATCTATTTGAGTTTGATGATAAAAGATTAAGAGAAAACGAAACATGGGGAACTGCAAACATTGATTTTTCTAAGGGGTTTCCTAAAAGTTTTATGCTTTCAGCCCTGACCTATTGGATGGACTTCTTTCATATTGATGGATTTAGAATCGATGCAGTAGCTAATCTTTTTTATTATCTAGGAGATTCTAGTAATGGAACAAATGAGGAAGCAATTGCCTTTTTAAAACAGCTAAGTTATCATCTTTTTTCTAAGGATGATCGAGTATTATTGATGGCAGAAGATTCGACTGCATTTCCAAAAGTAACTCACCCAGTTGATAGCGGAGGAGTTGGTTTTAACTATAAATGGAATATGGGATTTATGAATGATACTCTTGACTATTTCAAAAAAGATCCGATTCACAGAAAATGGCATCATAACAACATAACATTCGGTTTGACTTATGCTTTTTCGGAACAATTTATCTTACCTTTTTCACACGATGAAGTAGTTCATGGAAAAGGAACTCTGCTTAACAAAATGCCAGGAGACTATTTTCAAAAATTTGCCAATTACCGATTATTACTTACCCTTTTTATGACCCATCCAGGAAAGAAATTATTATTTATGGGACAAGAGTTTGCCCATTTTGCAGAATGGAATAACAATAGGGAGTTAGACTGGAACCTTTTTAAGTTTCCTGCCCATGATTCAGCAAATCGGTATTTTAGGGATTTAGCTTTGGTTTATAAACATCATCAGCCTCTTTATGTTTTAGACCATGATCAAAAAACTTTTAAATGGATTGATGCTGATAATAAGGATCAAAGTATATTCTC
This sequence comes from Acholeplasma sp. OttesenSCG-928-E16, assembly GCA_030266845.1. Taxonomy (GTDB): domain Bacteria; phylum Bacillota_I; class Bacilli_A; order Acholeplasmatales; family Acholeplasmataceae; genus JAJDIT01. The sequence continues at coordinate 1,735 of JAJDIT010000027.1, forward strand.
ATACATTAGGTATGGAAATAATGATGACCATTTAGTGATTGTATTAAATATGACACCGGTTGTCTATCACGATTATAAACTAGGCGTTCCAAACAAAGGCTATTACTATGAAATACTAAATAGCGATAAAGATATTTATTATGGTAGTAATCAATACAATGGATTGCCGATAAAGACCATAAACTCACCATCACACGGATTTTCTAATCATATTAAATTGACTATTGGTCCATTAACTGGGATAATATTAAAGTATTCAAAGAATAAACCAAATATATAGGGGGAACTATGGAAAAGAGAAAAATGACCTTTTTTGGAGTGATTTCGTTATTACTTGTTTTTTCGTTAGGAGTCGTAATAGTTATCTTCCAATTTAAAAACTTTGGCAGTTTAATGGAGTTTATTATGGGAATGGTTGCTAGTAGTATGGCTGATGGTACATCAATACCAGAAGTAAATCTAATAAGCATTACATTGGTGGTAATATATTCTGGAATGTTCTTTTATTTGATTTTTGCCTACATCGGAACTTGGATAGGGGTTGGAAGCAGGAAACAAGGAGGATATTTAGTATCAATGATCTTTGGTTTCTTCGCACTATTTGGTGCTTTTGAGGTATTAGCTTTAATTCTATTAAGTGATTATATTGGTGGTATGGTTGAAAATCTCCTTAGTGGACTAGAGTATCAAATTGATTTTTTCATTGATCTAAAAGAAATCAAGTTTGAGGCGATGGTTGTTGTTCCACTTTCGGTTGCTCAGTTTATTTTTGCAATAATATCTTATGCAAGGCAAGTCTCACTAAACAAAAAGGCGAAACTTCAAGCCGCCCAATAATTAATAAAACCAAAAAGAAACGATTCAATCGTTTCTTTTTTTTCATTTATTTTCTTTTATATGATAAATCCTTTTACAATAATTCTAATTGTTAACATATTTTTTTAGATACTCAATGACACCATCATTGTCATTGTTAAACTCAGTAATGTCATCACATACTTCCTTTACCTCTAGATAAGCATTTTTCATTGCCACTCCAAAATAAGCATCTCTTATAAGTTCTAAATCGTTTATGCCATCCCCAAAACAAATGGTTTCCTCTTTATTATATCCTAAGTAGTCAATAACATAAGAAGCGGCAGCACTCTTATGGGCATCAATTGCACAGACCTCATAAATGGTATACTTGCGGTCTCTCCCCCAGTTTCTTGTAAATAAAAAATCTTTATATTTTGTTTTGATTAAGGAATCTAAATCTTCAAAATCACTATTATGAACTAAAAGCATTAATCCAGAAGGAGCAATTGAAAGCTTATCAAAAGATTCTTCAATAATATTTTCACTAGTAGTATTATTAATGAGCCACTCAAACTCTTTGATATACTTATAAGTATAAACTTGTTCACCTCTATTAAACAGAGCACTAGCAACTTTATCTTTAAATTCAAAAAAAAGTTCATGGAATAAAGCGATTGGCATCGATTTGACTATCGGTTTAAATGATTTATCAGTCGGATTAACGATAAAC
>JAJDIT010000028.1 GCA_030266845.1 Acholeplasma sp. OttesenSCG-928-E16
TAGCGATTTCCTTACCATAAATACTTGATAGGAGATTACCCATATCAGAATTGCCATATGTCTCTTTAATTAATACATTATCCATAAAAAGTTTGAAACTAATGTTAGGATAGGACATAGCTAATACATTAAAAGTATCGATTATGGCATTTTTTTCAGCATTGTCACTTTTTATATATTTAAAACGAGCAGGAGTATTATAAAACAGTTCCATAACTGAGATAATAGTCCCTTCATTCATTGATGTTATTCCTTCTTTTATTTTTTTTGATCCTTCTAGGTATATTTCAACTCCCTCTTTACCGGCAACTTTAGTCTGCAACAAAACTTTTGATACCGAGGAAATTGAAGGGAGCGCTTCTCCCCTAAAACCTAATGAGTTGATATGGCTTAGGTCACCTTCATCAGATATTTTAGATGTTGCGTGTCGATAAAAGGCCAAGATAGCATCTTCTTTTTCCATTCCGATGCCATTATCGGTTACTCTTATTAAGGATAATCCAAAATCATTTACCTCTATTTTTATAATATTGGCCTTAGCATCAATGGAATTTTCTACTAATTCTTTAATCACTGATGCTGGTCGATCGACAACCTCTCCAGCAGCGATCATATTGGCCATTTTTTCTGATAGTTGTTTAATAATAGCCATTATTTATCATTCCTAACTTTATTTTGAAGATGTTTGAGGAGAATTAAAGCATCCATTGGAGTCAAATAATCGGTGTCAATTCCCTTAATGTCCTCTATGACTTCTAATGAATGATGATCAATAAAATCCTCTTTATTATCTTCTTCAAACTCGCCATAATTAAAAAGATCAAGAATAGTTTTTCTTTCCTTATTTTCTAAGACTTTTAAGATATCCTTGCTTCTTTTTATAATACTTTTTGGCAAATTAGCTAAGCTTGCAACTTGAATACCATATGATTTATCTGAGGGGCCTCTTTCTACTTCATGCAAAAAGACCATTGTATTTTTTTCCTCAATTGCCTTAACATGCAAGTTAATAACATTTAAAAGAGTATCCTCTAAAGCTGTCAGTTCATGATAATGAGTTGAAAAAATGGTCTGTGCCTTGACAACTTCATGAATATATTCAACCATCGCCTGAGCTAATGCCATCCCATCATATGTAGCAGTTCCCCGCCCTATTTCATCAAATAAAATCAAGGAATTTGGAGTTGCCTTCGTTAATGCTTCATTGCTTTCCACCATTTCAACCATAAATGTTGATTTTCCACCAGCTATATCATCTGATGAGCCTATTCTAGTGAAAATAGCATCATATATTGGCATTATTGCCTCATCAGCTGGAACAAACGATCCGACCTGTGCCATGTAAGCAATTAGGGCGATCATTCGCATATAGGTTGATTTACCACTCATGTTTGGTCCGGTAACCAAAAAGATTTGATTCTTTTCCATAATGCAATCATTCGCAATAAAATTTGTATATCTTTCGACTATTGGATGTCTACCCTTTATGATTTTTAATTCACGATTATTAGAAAATTTTGGTCTTACATAATGATATTTTTCTTTGACAATTGAAAAGGCAAGATAAAAATCGATATCTGCGATGATGCTCGCAAGTTCCTGCAACGAATTAATATATTGATAAACAAAATCTCTTATTTCCTTAAAAAGATCATATTCTAAGGCAAAGGATTTTTCTTTAGCATTTAATAATATTGCCTCTTTTTCTTTTAGTTCTTCAGTAATGTATCTCTCATTATTGGCTAAAGTTTGTTTTCTTTCATAATTGAATTCATCTTTGATCAGTGGAATATTACCTTTTGAAACCTCTATGTAATAACCAAAAACACGGTTATAACTAACTTTTAAATTTTTTATTCCCGTTTTTTCACGTTCTTTTTGTTCGAATTCTAATAGCCAGTCATTTCCGTGTAAAGCAATATCTCTTAATTGATCAAGCTTTTGATTAAACCCTTCCTTTATGATTCCGCCTTCTTTTACTGATAGTGGAGGTTCCGATACTATTGCTTGCTCCAAATAGTTAAATAACTCATTATGCGGGTCTATCTTATCATTCATTTGATCCAAACGATTATTTTGATAGCGGCTTAAAGTGTCTTTTAAAATCGGTATTTGCCTTAGTGATTCTCTTAATTGTGATAAGTCTCTTGCGTTTAAGGTGTTATAAGCTACCCTTGAAGTAATCCGATTGATATCATAAATATATCTTAGTGAATCAATTAGGTCTTCTCTATTTTGATATGGTGAAAAACTATCAATTAAGTCATATCTTAAATTCAGTTCCTTTTCATCAATCAAAGGATGGTTTAGATAATATCTTAACCGTCTTGCCCCCATAGCAGTAATTGTCTCATCCAGAAAATAAAGAAGGGTGTTTTTTTGATTATTAGTGTTTGACTCTTCAATTTCTAGATGTTTTTTTACCCTAAAATCAATATTCATATACTCTTTTTTTAGTTCTATTTTAAAAGGCATTAAATGCATAGTATTTTGTTTTTGGGTCTCAAGTAAATAATTAAGGAGATGACAAGCTGCTTTTTTTTGATTTTTATCTAGATTTTTTATTAAGGGGAGTTCTACTAAGCTTACATTGTTAGAATAAGAAATAGAAATACTATTTTCATCCAAAAAACTTATTATTGATTGATCGAACTTATTTAAAAGAACAATCTCTTTAATGCCTAAGGATAAAATCTTATCAAAAGCATCCTCTTTGTCTAGTCCATATGTCAAAAAAGACTCACCAGTGGAAATATCCACATAAGTCAATGAATAACCAGTTTCCATTAGCATAAGGCTTCCAATAAAATTATTGACTTTAGCATCGATGATGCCATCCTCTAGGATTGTACCAGGGGTGATAACCCTTATCACTTCTCTTTTAACTAGCCCTCTGCCAGCCTCGGTCACTTGTTCGGCAATTGCAATCTTAAATCCTTTTTCGACTAA
>JAJDIT010000029.1 GCA_030266845.1 Acholeplasma sp. OttesenSCG-928-E16
CAACATGATTTGCACACAGGATAAAATTATCCGATATAGAAACTGATACACTTAAAAACAATAGAAAAACTATCGTCAATATTTTTTTCATCTTTATTTTTCCTCCATTACAAAATGACCATACAACAATTATATTACTCAACATCTATAAGCTCTACACTTGAAAACTTTTCCAAAAAATTCTTTTCGATTTTATTGAATAACATCTTAATTTGACGTCCATCTGTTTCTATATCGCCATCAAAATCGTTGACATAGTAAATCTGCAAAACATCATTGCTCATTTTAGATTTCATCGATATTAAATCAGATGTTCCACATTGCGTGATATAGAGACACAATTTATTTTTTTCAAAAAAACTAATATCATTTAGATATTCTAGTTTCTCAAAAAAATCAGCATCTGTAGTGAACTTCAAATCATCAAAAAAACTAATTATTTCTGTAGTATTTTCAAAAATCAAAAAGTCATAATATCCGTTATCATAATATTCATAAGCGGAGTTATTTATTTTTATTGGAATATTTACTTCTTCATATGTCTTTTCCTTACTACATGCACTTAAAGCAAGGCCTAAAACCACTGCACTTACCATTATCATAAATCTTGTTTTCATATTTTACACCATCGTATATGTTATGCCCTCTACAGTAATTGACATATTAGAACTATTGAAAACTCCAATATATGCCACCCCACTAACAGAAAATCTAATGTTATATGTATTACCATTTTTATTAGTCACAGCAAATATTTCGTAATCTCCATTAGCCGTATAGTAAGACTGTCCATTGTGTAATCTAGGCAACACCAAATTAGAAGCTGTAAAATCCCCTTCTTCACCATCAAAATACGTTATCTCAATACTTCCATTATTAGAGGAATTATATACACCTAGTGCATCATTTGGGGAACTACACCCAGCAATGACCGTTATCGCCAAAAAAACAAAAACAATACCCAGTAAATTTTTTTTCATAAAAACTCCTTTCAATTCTAACAAAAAATAGATGCGTTTTACATCCGCCGGGATAATTTTTTAACTTATCAGACAATCATAGTCTTCACCTCCTTTTAGTTAAACTTCGAAGTTACTTTTAAATATCCAAAAATTATATTCTTTTTATTTTCTTCTTTGTAACTTCATTTTATCATACTAATTAAATATTTCATAACATAAATATCATTGACTATATATTTATTAAAATTTTGGGCAAACATTTGAGATTTTCCAAAAATGACTGCACTATGAGCAACGTAGTTAATGAATATGTTTTGGGAAACTAATATATAAAGTGCTCTAATTTCCCTGCCAAGCCAAAATGATTTCATATGCGTGATATCTTCAATAAGTATTGGGAATCTTTTCTAAAAGATAATCGTAATCTCAGTGCAAGACCATTAGTTCATAAAGTCTCGAATACTGGAAAATTGATGCTTAATCTATGGGTGTACCAATTGTAATGAGAATTATTTTGGATAGTATATATATTAACATTACTTACATTCGGTAGGTCCTTATCTTTTAGAACTCCTATTTATGCTTTGGTTAACGAATGGCTGATTGATTATTTTGGTAATTTCATGCATATAAACTATTTTGTTTGTGAGCTAATGATGAGATTATTTCAACAATGTTTACCTGACTGCTACATGAAAAATTAGGCAATTCATTCTATAAACTTAAATGTAACTATATAAAGATAATGAAGTGGGTTTTTATGTTGACGAACCTAATACTACCTTGTATAATATGAATCAAAAAAAGTGACTACTTATATTTTTAGATATACTGGTCGTCTTCCTATGGATGAGTAGTTTTCTACTTTTAGCTTACCATTACAATTTCAAAAAAAGAGCCCCACGAATTTTAGAGGTGGGGCAAACGGTACTAACCAATCCACTTGGCTCATGAGATGGGGGGGAGTTTTTTATACTCATCCATGATGTCTAGAAATGAAAAATCTCCTTGTTCTTCATTAATAGTCCTTGTAAGATTTGTTCTTTTGGAATTATGCGATGCCCAATATTCACGTAATTTTTTTCTATACCAAACATCAGAATTCTCGCATTTCTTCATGAAAATATCAATCATGGCAATTTGTGCTTCGGATATTTCCCCAAACAAATGCACAAAGTCTACCACATTATTTAATGATCTATCAATAACTTTGTCATTTTCTTTGTCATAATAAAAATTAAACTGGCTGAAATTAATATGCGTTTTTTCTGATAAATCACCATATATTCTGTTTAATCCTGGGATAACATCATTCAAGTATCCAACGGTGTTGTTAGGACTTTTAGTATTCCCAGAAAATATATCAATTTCATCTTTAATTATATATGAGCAATAACCAATTTGTTCATATGCTTGTCTTAATGATGCAATCATGGCAAACTCAGAACCATGATAAACCAGTAAAAGCGATGCTCTAAATGATGAAATATTTCTTAGTAAAGTGGCATATAAATATCTATCAGTATCTGTAAATTTTGACTTGTATTCTTGGTGAAACACTCTGAGAAGTATATTACACTCTTTTAAGCAGTCCACGAGACCGGCAACCGCTTGCAGATATGGATATTCTTTTTTTATTGAATCCAACTCAATTAAATTTTTATATGCGTTTTTTTTCTCATCATAAAAATTTGCTTGGTTTAAATAAGTGTAAATTCCCGCGACTAAGTGTTCTTTTATCGATAAGTCCTCATTATCTCTAATTCCAATCATAATGCTCCCATCAATATTTCTATGCGGAATTAAATTATAATCTTCGCCCTCCAAACCATACTCTGTTTTTAGCAGATAAATTAATTCTTCTCTTTCCATATTTGTCATGTCAATACATC
>JAJDIT010000003.1 GCA_030266845.1 Acholeplasma sp. OttesenSCG-928-E16
CCATTAAGTCCTTTAATCGTTACCTTTTCTAAATTAGCGAAATCTGGATTATCTGATTCTAAAACCTCGATTTTCATTCCATCATCACTAAATAGGAAATCTTCAATCATTGGGATGAACCTTTCTAGTTCGACTTTTTCTTCTATTTCACCGGTTACATTAGAGCTTCTTCTTCCGCTTAAGTTTGAATCATCCATTAAGCTTACTCCTGTAACTGCACTGAATGCAAAGACTTCTTTATCTGATTTAAAATTTAATAAACCATCACCAGTTTTCCCACAGCCTACCATTGCAGCAATTGCTGCCAAACTTAATAATGTAAATACTATTTTTTTCATTTTAATACTCTCCTTTTTTTGATTTACACCATATATACGAATCAAACCTCGTTTTTATTGGTAAAAAAATAATTTTATCGAATTAAAAGAAAAAATACTCAGAAGAGTATCTGAATACTTTATTATTTTTATTTAATAATTCTATACTATTTATTTTGATATTTTAAGTATAAAAACCAATAAAACCCATTCCTATGCATAAAAATAGTAAGACAATATATGTGCTAAATTGAAAGGGTATTTTTTTTATTCCTATTTTTTTAATGGTTATTATAAGTGGTATCAATAAGAGAAGCCATAAAATGAAAAATAACCAACTAATGTAAATAAGACCAATAGAGGTCCAGGCACTAGGAATTCCATCAAATCCTTGTAGTTCAACAAAAAACTTTCCGATTACAAAAATTCCTATCATTATTATAAATGTTTGAATAAAACCAAGTGTCTTTTCTATTTTTTTTAACTTGTTCTCCTTGTTAGACTAATACATCTACTATTTTTGAGGAGGAATAGATGTTTGAGAAACGGTGGCTTAGTATTTGATGAATAGTTGGAAGCTCTTCTAATTCATCAATTTTATCAATTCTTCCTTCTTGATAATCCTTAATTCTATTAATACATTCTTTAGTTCTGCCTATTAAATAAAGATATCTGCCTTCTAATACTTCAAATCCAAAAACTTTATTCCTTTCATACCATTGTTCCTTATGAGATGCTAATAGTTTTTTTAGCAGCTTTTCTTGTTTTAAAAGGCTTGGAATAAGTTCATCTAAAGATTCCTTGTTTTGATATTTTTTTATTAGATTATATCTATTTTTAAGCTTAAGATAAATTAATTCTTTAATAATCTTGTGGTGATTATTTCCACTTACCTTGTATGATTCTAATAATGAAAGATCACTAATAATTCTTTCATCACCCAGTGTCATCTCATTATTAATATATACTGCTAAAAGTGGATCATCCCATAAAATACCAATTGGTGGAATATTCATCTCATTTATTTTACAGTTTAGTAAATCCTTGTTATATTTTCTATTAAAGATGAGTTCATAGACTTTTTTAGGTAATTTATTTGTTGTAATATGATTGGACACCATATCAAAAAGACCAACAAAAGATGTTTCAAAATCACAGTATGCTCCATCATCATTCCATAGAGTAAAAATAATATCCTTAATGTTTTCCTTTTTAATTGCTTTAAAATGGGCTTTAGTAGTTTGATTTGATTTTTTGTAATCATAAGCTAGTTTAGTCCAAATCCAAAGTCCAGAGGCAAAAGTTACATTATTAGATAATAAATAATGTTTTTTTAGCATTGCAGATATCTTTTTTTCATCTGTATTGTAATAATCCCAATAAACCAAGTTTACATTGCTTGGAATATCGTTCTTATAGTTTTTAGGGATTTCTATATTTATATCATAATAACTATTTGTCTTCGATAAATTTCTAAAAAACATATCTGACCACATCAACACTTCATTAAAACCATGTTTAAGACAAATATCATTAACCTTGCTTAGATGTTTTATGAATAGTAGATATTGATCTACATATCCATATTTCTTAAAAAATCTACCAAAGCCAAAACCAAAGGCTTCATCTAGTCCAATATGTATTTTATCCGTTTGAAAAACTTCTTTAAAAAAAATAATCATTCTTTCAATTAGTTGATAGGTGTTTTCATTATCAATCATTAAGATCGATAATTGATCAGCATATTTATTTTGGGCATATGGCCATCTTAAGAATTGATGCATATGACCTAATGTTTGGATACAAGGTACTAAGCGAACTCCTAATGTGTTTGCAACCTCTACGATTTCCATGAATTCAAACTTTGAATATTTCCCTCTTAAGTATCCAAAATAAGGTTCATTAATATCAAAGACATCTTCTAAATACAACCATATTTCATTAACTCCTTGCATTGCGCTTCTTTCAATAATACTTTTAATATATTCTACTTTATAGCACGCATTGCGAGATAAATCTAGCATTGTTCCAAATGTCTTAAATGGTTTGTTAATTGTTATTTTATTATCTAAAACACTATTAATTACTACAAGTAGTGCTTCTGGAATATCTTTATAGTAAAGGATATTTCCCTCAATATATGTGCTTTCACTTTCAATGAAATCTTGGAAAATGCAATTATTGAAAAACGGATATTTATTTGATAAATAATTAATCGCCTTATTTACTTTATTCATTTTATTACCAGCCTTTATTAGTCTTCTTCCTCTTCGCCATATTCAGTAAATCTGCTGACCGGCAAGATAAAATTATACTTAAGATTTACTCCAGATACCCCTTGTCTATTTTTAGCAATATTCAATTCAGTAACTGATGTTACTATTGGTTCTTCTGGTTTTTTAGCGGCATAATAATCTTCACGATATAAAAACATTACAATATCAGCATCTTGCTCGATACTTCCAGACTCTCTTAAATCTGCTAGTGTAGGTCTGTTTTTATTTTCTTTTCTTTGTTCTACGGCTCTAGAAAGTTGAGCTAAGGCTAAGATTGGAATTTTTAACTCTCTTGCCATTTGTTTTAATCCACGAGATATATTAGCTACCTCTTCTTGTCTGTTACCTATCCGATCGTTCCCTTTAATAAGTTGTAGGTAATCGATAACCACAAAATCTAGTCCCTCGCTTTGGGCTAATTGCCGACATTTTGCTCTAATATCTGAAACAGTAACGGCTGCTGAATCATCAAATACGATGTTTAGCTTTGCAAGTGATTCGGTTGCTGCATTAACTTGAACCCATTCTTTTGGTTCTAGTGAACCGTTTCTAATTTTTTTATTGTTTACGTCCGCCTCAGCACTTAGCATTCTTGCAGCTAATTGCTCATTACTCATTTCTAATGAGAAAATAGCGACAGTAGCTTTATTCTTTTTATTAAACTGACTATTATTCCTTTTGGCTACGTTGATTGCTACATTCATGGCAAAAGCTGATTTACCCATCGCTGGCCTTGCTGCTAGAATAATTAATTCTTCTCTTTGGAATCCTAAAGTAATTCTATCTAAATTATGAAATCCGGTTTCTAAACCAATTACTTCGTTTTTATTATTTTGGTGAAATTCTGTTCTTTCCTTAACGTCTCTTACGACATCGGCTATTTCTTTAAATCCGCTCGTTTTTCTTTTTTGAGCAAGGGCAAAGACTTCTTCTTCAGCTAATGTTAAAAAGTCATCAGCGCTGATGTCTTCAGTATAACCTCTTTCTAAGATATCGCTAGCCACTTCTATTACTTGCCTTTTTAAAGCGGCATCCTTAACTAATCCAATATAGGTATCTAAATGGGCTGCTGTTGGAACAGAATCCCCTAAGGCAATTATGTAATCTAAATCTGCATGTTTTGATAAGTTCATATCATTTAATTTTTCAATGATACTAGTATAGTCAATTTGTAAGTTATCTTTATATAAGTCTTTCATCGCTTTATAAATTGCGGTATTTCTTTGACTATAAAAATCATCATCAAAAACCCTGTCCATGATAGCAGGCAATTTATTTGGTTCGATTAATATTATCCCTAAAATAGCACTTTCAGCATTAGGGTAATTTGGCATAGTTTTCGGCATAATCGATCCCTACTTTTCTACAATATTTATTTCAAATTGAGCTTTTATTCCCTTATATAGATCAACTGTAGCGCTATATATTCCTAGTGAGTTGATATCACTGCTAAGATTAACCTTTTTCTTATCGATTTTTATTCCATATTCGTTTTCAAATTCTTCAACGATTTGTTTAGTAGTTACTGAACCAAATAATTTATCATCTTTTCCAATTTGAATTCCTATTGTAATTGATTTACCATCAATCTCTGATTTGATTTTTTGCATTACCTCAACATGTTTTAATTCAGCTTCTTCTTCCTGTTGTTTTTTTAAACTTAAATTTTTAAGATTTTCATCTGAGGCAGCTAGTGCCTGTTTGTTATTGATCAAAAATTGCCCATATCCGTTAGCAACTTCTATCACATCATCTTTCTTGCCTTTTCCTTTAACGTCTAATAATAAGATAACTTTCATAAACTCTTTTTTCCCTCCCCCATATTCAACATCAATTAAATCCTTAACTCGATCATATATCTCATCAATGTTGCTGTTTTCTATTTGAGCAGCCGCACTTTGCAAGTGCCCTCCGCCTCCTAATTCTTCCATTAAGACTTGAACGTTAATTGGAGCAAAAGACCTTGCGCTCACCCCAACCATTGTATCTGATATTTTCGCAATCGTTATTGCTGCATCAACTCCATCAATTTCAAGCATCTGATCAGATACTTGAGCTAAAAAAACTCGATCATCGTACACTTTGTTGGTCTTTACAATCGCAAAATGTTCTTTATATATTTCGATTTGATTTAATAATCTATTTATTTCTAAGGTTCTTACAAGGTCTCTTCTTAACCAAATCTTAACAAGTGTCGCATCTGCATCTAATTCTACTAATTTGCCAGCAACCTCAAATGTCCTCGGACTAGTTCTTGCTGTAAAATCGTTCGTATCAATAATTAATCCCGCATACATTACAGTAGCTTCTATTGGACTTATTTCAATATCTTTATTAAAAAATTGAAGTAATTCAAAACATAATTCAACACTTGAAGAAGCAGCCGTTTCAATATAGCTAAATTCTGCTTCGATGGTAGAGTCACCTGTTCTATGATGATCTAAAACGGCAATGTGCTCCACCTTAGATAGTATTTCTTTTGAATGCACTATATTTGGATTTTGAGTGTCAACAATTACTAATAAGGTATCATTGTTAATCTTTTTTAAAGCTTCCGCTGTTGATATTACATCATGAATAATTGTTTTATCTGTCTCATTGATTTGTTTTAGAGTTGCTGAAACGGTTTTATCAATTCTATCAGGGTCCAAAATCATGAAGCTCTTCTTATTCATACTCCATACGATTCTATTGATGATTAACATTGCCCCAAAAGCATCGACATCGGTATCAACATGGCCCATAATTAATACATTAGAGGCCTCTTCGATCAAATCTTTTAGTCTTTGTGCATTAACCCGTGCCTCAACCTTTGATGATTTTGATAACGTATCCGTCTTACCACCGAAGTATTCGATTTTTTGGTCTTGGATATTAACAACCACTTGATCGCCACCACGTTTTTCAGCCAGTTCGATCGCGCTTTGTGAATAGCTCTCTAAATCCTCTAAATTAACATCCCATGAAGCGACTCCCATTGAAACCGAAACCTTAATGGAGTGTCTTTGCGATATTTCTCTAACCTTATCAAGGATAGAAAAACGTTCTTCCGTCATTTGGTACAATTTTTCTCTACTAGTGACTAGCATTAACCGATCTTCCGATAGAGGTTTTAATAATGCTTCATACCTAGACGCCCAATCTGATATAGCAGTTAAATATTCGGTTTTTAATGCTGATTGTTCCGAAAAATCATATGCCAATAGCGCTTCTTCCAAATTATCAAAATTAATGAATCCTAGGGTTGGAATAGAATTAAAGTATTTTTCAGATATTTCCTCTTGCTTAGTAACGTCAAATAAATAGATAGCTTGGTTCTCATTCTTATAGGTACCTTCAAACTTTCCTTTAGCGGTAGTTATTAAGAATGTCTTCTTATTTGAAATATTTTCAAACCCTTTAGAAATGTCAACTAAATTTTGGCCTATTAGATTAGGACCTAATATTTCCTTAGCATACTGATTAACCCATCTTATTATTTGATTTTCATCTATTACTAATACACCAACTGGTAGTTCATTAATTACCTCATCTCCAACTTGGTTAACATGGTAGGAAAGATTACTCCACATATCTAATCTTTTTTGTAAAATTGATGATTTCCTACTATAATATTTTCTAATCGTCAATATAGTGAAAAAAACAACCAACACTAAAGAGACAATTAAGGCTATCAACAAGATTGTCTCCGCAGTTCCGCTGGTGTCTATTCTCAAAAAAAAGAACACTGATGTTAAAACAAGACCTATTAATGATATTATTAGAAAAACTAAACTTAGCATATCTACACCTTCATTCTTGATTATATCAAAAAGATATAATCTTAACAAGATTTTAAATATTTAGAAAAAATGCAAAAATAGAGTTATAGATAAGAAAAATCCATATCGATGATATGGATTAATCACAATTATTATTCTTTTACGAATGGTAATAATGCCATATGACGAGCGCGTTTGACAGCAACTGCCAATGGACGTTGCCATTTCGCACTAGTACCAGTTACTCTTCTTGGTAAAATCTTACCTCTGTCTGTTACAAACTTTCTTAATAGTTCAGTATCTTTCCAGTCAATATGAGTAACTTTATTTTGAGTGAAGTAGCAAACTTTTTTTCTTCTTTTAAAGCCGCCACCACTGTTTCTTTTTTGTTGGTGCATATTATTTCTCCTTATCTAAATTAAAATGGTAGATCATCTTCAGCAGCTAGTTTTTTTGACGTTTCATAAAATTCATCATTTTCCTCTGCTTGATAATCGTTTTTGGATGCCACTCCATCCCCTTTTGATTCTAAAAATTGGACTGAGTCACATACAACTTCAGTAGTATATCTCATACCACCTTCTGCTTCATATTGGCCGGTTTGAATTCTACCTTCTACACCAATTAAAGCTCCCTTTTTAATGAATTGACCTAACAATTCTGCTTGTTTACGCCAAGCCACACAGGTAATAAAGTCAGCTTGTCTTTCTCCATTAGCATCAGAAAACTGACGATTAACGGCTAATGTGAAGCGACAAACAGCTATATTTGATTGTGTCATTTTCACTTCTGGGTCTTTAGTTATTCTTCCGACTAAGACAGCTCTGTTCATCATATTATTCTCCTTCTTTAACAACAATATGGCGAAGCACATCTTCGGTAATATTTACGACACGGTTGAATTCAGCAATCGATTCACTATTAGCTTCAACTAATAACCATACGTAATAACCCTTAGTAAAATGTTGAATCTCGTAAGCCAAATCCTTTAATCCGATTTCCTTTAATTCAAGAACCTTTGAATTTCTTGAAACAAAGATCTCATTAAAATCGGCAACGATTTTTTTAACACCTTCTGATTCTAGATTAGGGCGCACGATGTACATTACTTCGTATTTTTTCATTTTTTCCTCCTTCTGGTCTATTGGCTTTACTTTAAGTAAAGCAAGGACGCTTGCGCGTGCTTCTAAATTATATCATATCAACCCTTAATAAACAAGTTAATTTAAAGTAAAATCTCTGTTAGTTTTTCGTATACATAAATGACTGTTTTTTCTATCGCTTCTTTTCTTTTTAATCCAAATAATGAAAAACGATACTTATATTCTTCTTCATTATAATAAATTCCAATACACGCAACATAATCCTCTGTTCCAGATTGTAGTGTTGGTCCAGCATTTCCAGTTATACCAACCCCAATGTCTGCGTTGCATTTTAAGGAAACAGCTTTTGCCATTTTAATAGCTATCTCTTCTGAAACAATCGAGTATTTTTTTATATCTGCTGGGTCTATATCTAAAAGTTCTGTTTTCGATTCGTTGCTGTATGTTATAAATGAAGCTTTTAAAACCTTAGAAGCTCCCGGATTTTGAATCAATGAATAGGCAGCATATCCACCGGTCATACTTTCTGCAAAAGCGATTGTTAAGCCATTATCCTCCAAAAAATCAATAATATCTTTTATCATATAATTTCCTCTTTACTATTTACTTTATTTAGCTTGAAAAGCCTTGTGGCATTTTCATTTGTTATTTTATTGATCTCTTTTATATCTATATTCTTTATTTTAGAAATCTCATCTATAATATATTTTAAATACTTTGGCTCATTCCTCTGCCCACGGTATGGAGTGGGGGCTAAATATGGACAATCCGTCTCTAGCAATATATTTTTAAGATCAACATTTTCAACTATTTTTTTAAGTTCTTTGGCATTCTTAAAAGTTATAACCCCACCTATTCCAAGAACAAAGCCAAGATCAATTGCCATTAATGCTTCTTCTAAGTTCCCACTAAAACAATGAAATACTCCCTTTATCTTTCCTTTATATGGCAATAACGCATTATATGTTTCTAAAAACGAATTTCTAAAATGGATAATTAATGGTAATTGATACTTAATTGACAACTCTACTTGTTTAATAAATACCGCTAACTGTTGCTTAATATTATCTTTTACCCAATAAAGGTCTATTCCACATTCACCTATTGCATATATTTTTTCATTCCTAATTATTCTTTCTAGTTCAACAAAATCGGCTTTATCTACTTCGCTTGGATGAATCCCTGCCGTAGGATATAGACATTCATACCTTTTTGATAATTCGATCGCTTTATGTGCTGACTTAGTATCGATAGCAACTACGATCATCTGATCAACACCATTTGACTTAGCGCTTTTAATTACTTCATCTAAATCATTATCATAGTCTATTAAATTAAGATGAGTATGTGTATCTATCATTATAGCCGCCCTTCTTTTGGTTTTATTATATCATTACATGATAAAAAAAGGGAAGCAAGTTTGCTTCCCTTATTTATCTTATTTTATTATTAATTACTTAATAATAGAAACAACTGAACCAGCGCCTACTGTACGTCCACCTTCACGAATAGAGAATCTTGTTCCTTCTTCGATTGCGATTGGATGAATTAAGTCAACTGTCATAGTTGTATTATCACCAGGCATAACCATTTCTACACCTTCGTCTAGTGTAATAACACCAGTAACGTCAGTAGTTGTGAAATAGAATTGTGGACGATAATTTGAGAAGAATGGAGTATGACGTCCGCCTTCTTCTTTTGATAATACGTATACTTGTGCAACGAACACAGTATGAGGTTTAACTGAACCTGGTTTTGCTAGTACTTGACCGCGTTCAACGTCTTTTCTATCAACACCACGTAATAATGCACCAATGTTGTCTCCAGCTTCTGCATAGTCTAGTAATTTTCTAAACATTTCAACACCAGTAACAACTGTTTCTCTTGTTGGTCTGATACCAACGATTTCAACTTTGTCATTAACTTTAACAGCGCCTCTATCTACTCTACCAGTAACAACTGTTCCACGACCAGTAATAGTCATAGTATCTTCGATAGGCATTAAGAATGGTTTGTCAGTTGGACGAACTGGTGTATCAATGTATGTATCTACTGCTTCCATTAATTCCTTAATAGCTGCTTGATAACCTTCATCACCATTTAATGCTTGAACCGCTGAACCTTTGATAATTGGAATTTCATCTCCTGGGAAGTTATATTCAGAAAGTAATTCTCTTACTTCCATTTCTACTAATTCGATTAATTCATCATCATCAACTAAGTCACATTTGTTTAAGAATACAACCATCTTAGGTACACCAACTTGGCGAGACAATAAGATATGTTCTCTTGTTTGAGGCATAGGGCCGTCTGCTGCAGAAACTACTAAAATAGCTCCATCCATTTGTGCAGCACCAGTAATCATGTTTTTGACGTAGTCAGCATGTCCTGGGCAGTCAACGTGTGCATAGTGACGATTAGTTGTTTCATACTCAACGTGAGCTGTATTAATTGTAATACCTCTTTCTTTTTCTTCTGGTGCGCTGTCGATTGAAGCATAATCTTTGATTTGCGCGAATCCATCTTTAGCTAATACAGTTGTAATAGCTGCAGTTAATGTTGTTTTACCATGGTCAACGTGTCCGATTGTACCAATGTTAACATGTGGTTTTGTTCTTTCAAACTTTTGCTTTGCCATTTTTTATATTTCCTCCTAATTGTTTTAATAATTATCCTTATTCATTTTATACCATTTAATTTCTTTTTGCAAGAGATACTCTATTTTATAGAGATCCCCTTCTTTTGATTATTTCATCAGCAATTGTCTTTGGAGTTTTTTCATAGTGATTAAATTGCATAATGAACGTTGCTCTTCCTTGTGTGTTTGAACGAAGCGCTGTTGCATATCCAAACATTTCAGATAGTGGTACAAATGCTCTAATAGCAACTGCATTCCCTCTACCTTCTTGTGATTCTAAGCGTCCACGACGACTTGTTAAATCTCCAATTACGTTTCCTACGTAGTCATTTGGTGTTACTACTTCAACATCCATAATTGGTTCTAATATTGCCGGAACACATTTATTTTTAGTTTCTTTTAAAGCCATCGATGCGGCAATTTTAAATGCCATTTCAGATGAGTCAACATCGTGATAAGAACCAAATGTTAGGGTAGCCTTTAAATCAACGATTGGATATCCAGCGATAATCCCATTGTTTAATGCTTCTTCTAAACCTTTTTGAACTGCTGGAATATATTCTCTTGGAATAACTCCACCAACAATCTTATCAACAAATTCAAATCCCTTACCAGGGTTTGGTTCAAACTTAATAACAACATGTCCGTATTGACCACGACCGCCTGATTGTCTAACAAACTTGCCTTCTATTTCAGCAGGAGCGGTAATAGTTTCACGATATGAAACTTGCGGTTCAGCGACATTGGCTTCAACCTTGAACTCTCTTTTCATTCTATCAACAATGATATCCAAATGGAGTTCTCCCATTCCAGCGATAATAGTTTGTCCAGTTTCCTTATCAGTATATGCTTTAAAAGTTGGATCTTCTTCTGAAAGTTTTTGTAGGGCAACTGACATTTTGTCTTGGTCATTCTTTGTTTTTGGCTCAATTGCGATATTTATAACTGGTTCAGGGAAATTCATAGACTCTAAAATAATATCGTCATTAACTCCCGCTAGTGTATCACCGGTTGTTGTATCTTTTAAACCAACTACAGCCGCTATTTCTCCAGCGAAAACTTCTTTAATCTCTTCTCTGTGATTAGCGTGCATCTGCAAGATTCTACCAAATCTTTCTCTTTCTCCCTTAGTAGTATTTTTAACATATGATCCAGAAGTGACCTTTCCAGAGTAAACTCTAAAGAATGTTAGCCTTCCAACATAAGGGTCAGTCATAACCTTAAAAGCTAAAGCGGTAAATGGCTCATCATCACTAGGATGTCTTATAACTTCTACACCCTTTGAATTTTCACCAATAACAGCGGCAATATCAGTCGGTGCAGGTAAATAATCTATTGCAGCATCTAATACTAGCTTGACCCCTTTATTTTTAAAGGCAGAACCAACTAACACTGGGAAGAATTCAACATTTAGTGTTCCTTTTCTAATTGCATTTTTGATCATTGCTGTTGGAACTTCTTCACCTTCTAGATATAGCATCATTAGTTCTTCATCAAAATCAGCAATTGCCTCTATCAATTCAGTTCTTTTCTTTTCTACTATATCTTTTAATTCAGATGGGATTTCGATTTCTTCGTAATTCTCATCAGCATTACCATCAAAATGATAGGCTTTTCTTTCAATAATATCTATGATTCCATTGAATCCTGACTCTGCACCAATTGGCCATTGAATTGGGTATGCTTTTACTCCCAATCGATTATGGATTGTTTGAATTGCGTGTTCAAAGTCAGCACCGATTTTATCCATTTTGTTAACAAAGACTATTCTTGGAACCATATATTCTGTCGCTTGACGCCAAACCGTTTCAGTTTGTGGCTCAACACCAGCTTGTGCATCTAAAACTGTAACCGCTCCATCTAGAACTCTTAATGATCTAGACACTTCAACAGTGAAGTCTACGTGACCGGGAGTGTCAATAATATTAACTCGATAATCCTTCCAGTAGGCAGTTGTAGCGGCCGAGGTAATTGTAATACCTCTTTCTTGTTCTTGTTCCATCCAGTCCATTTGAGCGGACCCATCATGGGTTTCACCAATCTTATGGATTTTACCAGTGTGATATAGTATTCGCTCTGTAGTTGTTGTTTTACCGGCATCGATGTGTGCCATGATCCCGATATTACGTACTTTATTTAGTGGTATATCACGAGGCATATTTTTTTATTCTCCTTATTAATTAAAAACGATAATGAGCGAACGCTTTATTAGCTTCTGCCATTCTATGTACATCATCACGTTTTTTCACTGCTGAACCTGTTCCGTTTGCAGCATCCATTATTTCTTTAGCTAGTCTATCTTCCATTGTTTTTTCATGGCGAAGTCTAGCATATTGAATTAACCATCTTAAACCTAAAGTTTGTTTTCTTTCTGGTCTAACTTCTACTGGTACTTGATAGTTTTGACCACCGATTCTTCTTGATCTAACTTCTAATACCGGCATAATGTTATTCATCGCTTCATTAAATACATCAATTGGTTCGCGTCCACTAGCTTCTCTGATCTTCTCAAACGCACCATAAAGAATTGATTGAGCAGTTCCTCTTTTACCATCTAACATAATTGTGTTAATAACACGTGTCACTAATTTAGAATGATAAATTGGATCTGGTAATACATCTCTTTTTGCAACATGTCCTTTTCTAGGCATGAGTATTCACCTTCCTTTTTATATTTTTAAATTATTTAGGGCGTTTTGCGCCATATTTTGATCTTGCTTGTTTTCTATTAGCAACACCGGTAGTATCTAAGGTTCCACGAATAATATGATATCTAACTCCTGGCAAATCCTTAACACGTCCTCCACGGATTAACACAACGCTATGTTCTTGTAAGCTGTGTCCAATACCTGGGATATACGCTGTAACTTCAGTTCCGTTTGATAATCTAACTCTCGCATATTTTCTTAATGCTGAATTAGGTTTTTTAGGTGTCATAGTTGTAACACGAGTACATACACCACGCTTTTGCGGAGAATTGAAACTACTTTGTCTTTTTTTAAGTGTATTTAATCCATATCCTAATGCTGGTGATTTAGATTTATACCCTTTGTCAGTTCTTCCTTTTCTTACTAATTGTTCTATCGTTGGCATCTTCTTTCCTTTCTAACACACATCCTGGTGTTTCTTTTTTATTATTTTGGCTTAGTAAAGCCACCTTTTCTCAATAAAAATATGCTGTTTTTCTTCGCAGCATATTCATTATATATTTTTTTATTTTTAATGTCAATAATTAAATAATTATTTTTAGGTTTGCGGGGCATCACTAGATAAAATAACCTTAACAAATTCTAGTTGACTATAGCTTTTTCCTTGAAGGGATTGATATTCATCATAAGTTATTAAAACTCCATTTTCTATCAAATTATCGAAAGTTTCAAATTCAAATCTTATAAAATAGTCTCTTTTGATTTTATGATCTGGGGTTTGGTTTAAAGGTGAATAAACAATATCTTCATAGGTTCCACCAAAAATGATATTATCTTCTAGCGGATCAAGTGGTGGGATTAGATTTCCTAAATAAAGTTTAGAGGAATATCCGTTATTGTCACTTCTATCAAAAGTAACGCTTAATGTCTTTACGAATAATTCAGATAAAAGCGAACTATCTAAATAACCTATTGTATATCCATCAACATCCCCAAGGTTTTCTATTTCAATTTTCCATGTGAATATTTCTGTTGGCATCATATCTATGAAATTCAGTTTTAAATTTTTATTATTTCCTTCTTCATCTTGTTCTTGCTGAACTAACGTGAAAACTCTAGTACCGTTTACAATGTCTAGGTAACCATCTTTATTTTTATCATTTCCTTTATATAAAGTAATTCTTGACTCCACTCTAGCGGTTTCAAAATATACCGGGTTTGTATTTATCGTTGTAACGAAGGTGAACCAAGCAAAAACAAGTGAAAAAAGACTTAGCGCTATTAATACACAAGATGAAATTATCGTTGGTATGTTTTTCTTTGTCATGATATCCTTTCCGCAGTAATCATAATACTTTCAACATGAAATGTTTTGTGTGATAAAACATTAATTGGAATATCGACATTTTGTAATCCAGTAAAAGTTAACGCAAATATGAAAGTAACTTCTCTTTGCCTTATATCTTTTGGGTTCCAATTATCATATCCAACTATTTTTGTTAGTGGGGCAATCATAGAGTCTTCGCCTTTGACAAATATTCCATTTCCTTCTGATAGATTATTTTCATCAGGATCTATTGAAGTTCCTTTTTCATTAAAATAACATTCAATAAAAGAAACTCTAAAGGCGTCACACATATTAAACTTCTTACCATCAATAACGTAGTCATTCCCTTCTACTATATCACCGTTTTCATCAATTGACTGTTCCTTGAAAAAAGGCCCTCCATTAAAATTTCTAATCTTAATCTCGAGGTTTTTGGATTCATCTGTTGCCGCACTTAGCGTTACAACAAAATATATTTTTTCACCTAATAATAAACCAATAATGGAATCTTCAATCGTAATTGGGACATTTGGCCCAGTCCCTCTTTGATATTCAAAAAGTGGATCGCTATCCAGTTCATTTCGATATACAATAAATTCGTCGACATAAATCGACTCATCATTATACACGCTTAAAGATACTGAGGCACTTGTATTATCATCAAGCGACATCCATGCGAAAACAGCCGTTAATAAAATAACTAGCGTAAATAATGTTGATAAAAATGCCGTTATTAACGTTCCTTTATTTCTCATGCTAAATACCTACTAACTTTATATTCGATAATATAATCTATATTTTGGGTTTGTATTGATGAAAAAATTGATTCACGGTAAGCAAAAACATATGTAAACTTAACATAAAAGGATTCCGTAGAATATATATCATCGCCATCATAATAGCCAAATGTTAGTGTATCTGTTCCGGTGAAACTACCAAGAGTATTTGATTTTTGTGTAATACCATAATCTGATGGGGTAGTACTAAAGCTTTCATAAACGCTGGTAATTGAAACTCCATAGGCAAGTCGCTCCTGGTATTCAATTGACATTAATGAAGATACAATAGCATCTGTTGCTGATGCTCCGCTATAGCCATCGGTGGCATTAACGTCTCTAACAATTACGGATGCTCCATGTAATATCGCAAAAGTAGCTCGATTAAGTGCCCCCTTAGTTCCATATATCTCATTGACGATACCAGTAAATAAGTTATTAATCTCATCTCTAATAAATGATGGTAGAGAAGTTATATTGACTACAAATTCATTATTATAAACATGAACCTCTTTTAAAGATGGAAAATCATCCAATCCATCGAATCGATAGATTTGATTATCATTTAATAATAATACCTCTAAGTTTGATAGTTCACTTAAAGTAACAATGAAATTATTATTACCATTTGGGAATCCAAAATCACTAACTGATACCGCATCTCTCAATCCATTAAATGATAAATCTAAATATTTCAATCCGTTCATTTTACTAATATATTGCATATCATTAATAGTAATTCCCGAATTTTTCATATAAAGCTTTTCAACTCCGGTTAAATACTCTAATCCTTTATATGGAATCATCGAACTATCATTTTCAAACATCAGGCTTTCTGTATATCTACTTAATCTAGATGTGATAATAAAAGTCTCTTGTGGGGAATATGTTTCATCGCTATGATAGATTCCAAAAATATACTGATATAAAGAATGACTTGTAAATGCTTCATTATTACCATATCTTAAAATTCCTGGAACGATAATTTTTGATGAAAATGGCTCCTCTTGAAAGGTTGTAAGGTTAATATTATTGTCCTTTTCAAAGTAGTGATCATATTTAAAAGTTACATATGAATCTTTTACCGGGATTTTTGTTTGATCTATATCAATAAACCACAAACCAGATCCACCATATATTAAGTCATACAAATCAGTGGCTTCTCTTTGTTCATTAGATGCTAATCCGTTATATTCATCAACTGCCATATTAAAGTCAGAAATACTATTAAAAATGATTGTGTTATTTTTCACTACCCTTAGTGTAATAAAGGTATTTTCAACCTCGTTTCCGTCTTCATCTATAATATCTATTGAAAAGCGATAAATCGGAAAATCAGCCCCATAGGTAAATGGGATATAAAAATCATTATATGTATAGCCGTTAGTCCTAGTCACTATTTCTCTATTAAAGTAAGAATAGTAAGGTTGAAAACGCGATACACCGACTGGATTATTCTCATTTTCAATATACCTAATTGGAACACTAACTGTTACGTTTGCTGGTGTATAGGCATTTTCAAAATAACAGGTAACATTTAAAAAAACCTTTTGTAAAATGTCTGGTCCATCCAATCGATTCGGATTAACTTTTAATACATTATTATCAATATAATATGTTTTTTCTGAATTGTTAATAATTTCATATGACAACCCAACCAACCCATATGAAGAATGTTTTAAAGAATTAATTGGTAGTTCAACCGAACTAAATTCGTTTTCTACCCCAACTTCTTTTGTTAACCTACTTATTTCTATAACACTATTAAACAAATCGGCAACTATTAAATTAGCATATGTGAAATTATCAACAATCGATTCTTCTGATTTACCAACAACCGGTATATCTATCCATTCGGTTTTGTTATTGTAATAAACTCTTATTATTTCAACGCTTTTATTTAGATATAAGATATAACCTAAACTGATAGTTGAGGTCTCGCTTTGATAGTACATATCCTCAAAAAGTACTTTATCGGTATCACTTGAGGATTCTAATTCAACCCCATCTTTATCTAAGAGGGTGTATTCAAAAACACTATTAAAGTAATCATTTTTATAGGGTAGCATAAACGCACCATTAATGGCGTATGCTTTCCTTGTTTCATTAGTTTGTTCATCAATAACCACTTCACTAAATGAATACTTTTCAAAAGATTCAGCGACCACTGCCGCACCAGCTTTATGGTAATCAGTATCCGCAACAACAAATACATCATAGGTCCTACTTTCTATGGTCCCTTGATATTCAACAGTCACCTCTAAACTCACCTTAAGTGTCTCGTCGACTTGGGCTACTTTCCCATCGTTTGATACAACGCTTTGATTGCTAGATGAGTAACTATATAACACTTCGTGATTATAAAAATTAAGCGGAAAATCTAAATCGTCATAAACATATAAACAGTTTCTTTTTTCAATGAATTGATCACTGTAAAAAGGTGAAAAACGACCTATTAGTATCTGATAATTTTTATCTAATAAAATCGTATTTATGTCTGCCATTTTTACATTAGAGGCTTTTATTTCAAAAAGTCTGAAAGCCAATTCAAAAACCGTTGACGAATCACTCGATTGGGTGTTTATTGAAACATTATCCAAAGTCAAGGTCTCTGATAAAACAATCACAGCATTAGGAGTATTGATATCAATTACGTTTTCATTTAAATCGGTTATCGTTCCATTATAGATCGCATGTGTTCCAATATAATTATGGTAGATTGAAAACTTAAAACCATTTAGGTTAAATTGATGCTCGTTTAGATTAATGTGATAGTCACTTTTCATAACCAAATCATTAGTTAATTTTAAATCCGCCATCAACTTAAGAGTTTTTCTTTCTTCACTGACTAATTCAGGGTTATTAAAGGAGTTTGTATCTATCATATAATAAGCAAATTCTTCAATAGAATTAATTTCTATATATGTTTTTTCACTTGAATCATATTCAATATTAGAAGAAATTCTACCCGCTATATCTTGAAAGTATGCGTAAAAAACAGTTCCAAAAAACACAATATGCAAGACTATTAAAATAGAAATCAAAAATCTCCTTTGTTTCATTAATCCTCCACTTTTTAAATAACAGGTAACTTAACTGTAAAGTATCT
Source organism: Acholeplasma sp. OttesenSCG-928-E16 (assembly GCA_030266845.1). GTDB lineage: Bacteria > Bacillota_I > Bacilli_A > Acholeplasmatales > Acholeplasmataceae > JAJDIT01. Next base: position 17,956 of record JAJDIT010000003.1, read on the forward strand.
CGTATAGGTGCCCCCGTTATAATTAACTGTTACCGAAATGATTCCCTCTCCTTCTTCATTTGTATCTGTTCTTTCAATCCGATAACCATTTGCTCCAGATGGTATAATTCTAATTTTTCCAGACTCAACATTCCAAGATAAGGTTATCCTTTCGGCATCGTCTGTAATAATATTAGTAGGTAATTGTAGATATTTAGAAGAAATGGTATTTATTTCTTTTAACAAGAAACAAAGCGTTAAGGCATCTATATCGATCTCATCAATATCTGGTTCATATATAAATTCATAACCGTTAAATTCATATAAATAAGTTGGCAGTAAGTTTTTGTTGTTTTTGTAGGCAAAATAAAGTCTAGCAAAAATCGGTTGATTATAGTAAAACTCAATGCCTGTTCCCGTGATGTTTAGATATTGCAAGATCCCAGAATTAATTTTTAACAGTTCCGTCATCTCATTGACTTTTGGATTACCTCTAATATCTAAGTATTTTAAATTGATGAGTCTTTCCACTTCTAAGATATTCGAAATGTTAGTATATTTAAACTCTAACTTTTCAATCGTTTCAGACAAATATCTAGCAACTATATTTAACGTTTTATCGCCAGAATCATTAGCAAACAAATCATTAGCGCTATTTCCGATTGCCGAAAACTCTCTTAGGTTTACAAAATAACTAAGAATTAATAATGGATTTTCAGTTGAAAAATCTAGTTTATCTACTGGTAAATAAAAGAAACTATCCTCTTCTTCTCCTAAAATGTTATAACTTAATATTCTTTCCAAATATTCGATAATTAAGCAATACTCACATTTATTTATTTCTAAATCATCGTGTTCATCTAAGGTTCGATCATAATTACTTAAATTTAAAACGTTACTTAGTTCAGCTATCACGTCATCATCACCCTCAAAAAATTTAAGGATTGCCTTATATTCCTGTGAACTTATCGTATATAATCCATCTGAAACATTATTGAAAACCGATGGATCTATATTGCTAATGATATCGCCGATTTTGATAGATGAATTTATCTGTCCAACCCCTCTTGCCCAATCAAAAATCAGTGTAAACTCATCTAGATTCTCAACAAAAGTATAAATCAAAGCTTTTTCAGCAACCCCTTGACTATCAAAAGAACCACTTATCGTCATATCGACTGTCTTAATAAGTGTTGATAAAGAACTCTCAAAATAACTTTGATAAGCGGTGTTATTATATCGTGCACTAGTATTTAAGTAGTGATAAATAACCGTATATTCAGTATAAGAAATCGTGGATGAACCATCAGATATTTTGGTATTCATACCTTCAAAAAGACCACCAGTTTGAAACAAATACGAATTAGCACCATATACATCTTCAAAATAGACGATCTGTCCGTTATTGTTTTGCGCCCACCCTAAAATGGTATTTAAATCACTTAATATTGATACCGCATCATACCCATCATGGATTGTACGATATGTGTTAATCGAGGCGATCATTGCATTTCTTACAGTATCACTTAGATTGTATGAATTTGTAAAAATCCCCACTTTTACTAAATTATCTGCAAAATAATCCACGTTATAGGTCGTATCATATCCATTACTTGCAATGTAGGCAGCTATTACTTGTTGTTCTGTTGTTGCAAAAGAACCGACCGCCGACCCAAAAGTTGGACTAAACCATTCATTTTTTGTTTCTGAGTAGCTATCAAGACCAATTGATCCTAAAAAAGACATCATCGAATCATTAGAGAGTGCTGAAAGTCCCAAACCAGACTTTAAGTAAGAAATTAAGGAAGTCCCTTGTGTTTGTTGTCCACCTGTTCCTTTGGAACCAATATGAACTGCCCATGCCCATAGCTGATTAAAGATTGGATCTGTCGAAGTTGTTGTTCCATTACTAGTTGAATATGTAAATTGATAGGTTAGTTTCATGGTTTCTAAGAGATTGTCATTTTTTGTGATTATTGTTTGCCAAACCGGGTAATAATCCATATAGCCCATTGACCAAACATACGCCAAAATCACCTCTTCTTCCAAAGAAGAAATCGATGAGGTTCCATCTGAAACATTTGATGAATAGTATTGATAATAATTTTCGTTTGAACTAGGAATAACTGAATTTTCTACTAAAGTATTAGCTGCAACCGCCGTGTTGGACTTTGCCCAAGCGATTATTTTGGCGTAATTGCTGTCTAAAAACACACTTTCTAGACTAGTAATATCACTATCAGAAAGGAGATTATCTTCTACAAATACGTACTTTCTAAATTCCGCTTCAAAAGCTGGATATTTTTCACAGTATTTTAAAATAACCGCAATCTCTCCATCGCTAAATGTTTCTGATCCATCTGATGTAATCCAAGAAACGCTATCATCTATATAACTAACACTACTTACTGGTGTCTTTATTTCAGACCCCTTCGCCCATGCAATAAGATTAATAAAGTCGGTAAGGGATTGTGAATCAATATAAAAATCACTGTTCCCTAATTCTAAAATTAATTTTTTGCACATATTTATATCATGCATAAGAATATAATCATCCAATGCGTAAACATCGGTTGAAACCAATTCAAATATTTCCTTTCTAACCCCACTTATAATTGAATACGCCGGTTTTGGTGTTACCTGTTGCATTACTTGAATCTTGATAGTATAAAACAACTCATTAAAATTATTAAAGCTTGAATTACTCTTTGTTACTGCTGCCGGTGTATCAAAATATAAAATCTTATACCCCAGCCTACCTACATCCTCTTCACTTGATAAATATAATTCTACTCCAATTGGTATTCTTTCTTCATTTGTTGTAAGGTTGCTTAAATTAACAATCGCCTTGTTCCCATTTTCAATGCTAGATAATATTTCCTTATCATCAACTAATACTCCGGTATCATCATATCTTAAGAAATATTTGATTGTATATCCCATATAATCCGTGATTAATGAAAAATCGCCATTTTCCATCGAAAAACCATGTTCAGCCCTAGTAGCTAAAACATTTGCTAAAATATCCACTTCATCAAGGTTCATCTGTAGATAATCATAAATTCGATTTAGAAGATCCTCGTTATTTGATAGATTGATTTGAATCGGAATAACCCCCTCTTTGGTGTTTCCAGATTCAAAAGTCACCTTTATATTAACCTCCGCATAAGTCATAAAAGTAATATCACTTAATGCGACGATCGGTACGTTAACTGAATCATTTAAAAGTTGTGAAACAAAAATATAATAATATGAGGTATCGTAACTGTATTCAATCTCCTCAATCATCAGATCCTTACCGGCTGTGTATAGAGATGAACGATAGTCATATTGATGGCCATAATGAACAATTGGAAGATACTCATGACTCTTTGAAATATCTGTATTAGGAGTTCCATCAAAAATATCGTTTAAATGAATTGTTCCAATTCTTGCTAGTAGGTATTGAAACTTCATATCCTCATTTTGTTTTAAAACCTTGATTAAAAATGATTCCACATAGACTGCCCCATTTACAGATATTTCAGCAACTAGTGTAATCTCTCCTTGCGCCGCATCAGATAAAACACCATTATTATCCATTTGAGATCCATCTGAAGACCACCAAGAAATTATTGTATTTTTTCCTTTTATTACGGTTGGTAAAAATAAGTCGAAAGTGACCTCTGGTTTTATTCCTTCTGTTAATGTACTATAAAAAACAATGTGCTTTAATTCATTATCTAAAATATCTGAAATAATTGTGTAGTCATCACGCCCAATAACTTTAAGTGGATGAAGATACTCATCCGTTTCATTGCTAATTATTATTTCTAAAATATAGGTTTTATCAACACTTGCAATATTTTCTAAGAGATAGTTAGTTGTAGTTATTCCATCAACTGAAATATCAACAAAATCTTTATATAAATAATATTCACCAAGTAAATCGATTTTTTCTGTGGACCCGCTTTTGATTTTAGGGAAATTATCCACTCGTTTTGATATTCTATCTATTAAAACATCTTCATTAAAAACAGTCACATCAACATAATCGCCATATGATAATACATTATCTCCTAAAGTTAAAAAAGCTGATTCATCTGATAGACTAATTGCCCCAAGACCAGTGTAAATTACTTCTTTATTAGAGCTATTTATTCTTAAATCGCCCTCAACATTCACCGTAAATCCATTTAAATCAAGAGTATTACCCATAAGTTCAAGTTCACATCCACAGGAAATGGTAACATCTTTGTCTAGCAAGATGCTATCAGATAATAAAATAGTCTTATCAACTTGATAATAATTAATCTCCTCGATTGCTTCATGAAAATCTGTTAAATCCTCTACGATTGAATATTTTTGAGCGTTAATATTTTGTTGGTAGCAAATCATATTAAGCTTAATCTCTGAAGCCTGATATTCATTATCTAAAATAGCGTTATGCAACTCAAACCTAATATCATAGGTTTCTAATTTCTCATTTTCTAAGGTGGAATTATCGATTAAAAACTCCATGTCTATTTTTGTTTCAACGAAATTTCCCTCATAGTCTTTATCCATGAAATTACTTAAAGTTCCAATAAATTGTCCATTAACATATATTAAGATACAATCTTCAAAATGAGCAACTTTGTTACTATCTTTTAAGACATCTAAAATATCAATTGAAAAATAGTAAACTAGTGGCTTATCTGAAGAGTTTTTGATTATAAATGAATACTCCTGGTAATCACCAGGGTTAATTAAAGGAACATTAAGTTCGGTAATTTGATTTTCTATTTCACCTGAGTTTAATATTTCAATATAATTAAACTGTCCATCTAAGTCAGTCTTAAAAGTGAACCCTGATGCATACAAAACAAACATCGACATCAAAGCGGCTATACTTACTTTTAATAAAATCACTCTAAAACTATATCGTAGTTTCATTACTTTCCTACTTTCAAAAATCAAAAACAGGTCGCAAATAACTGCAACTGTTTCTCGTTATAGCAACAATCCTCAAGCTTTGCACGACAATTATCTATAATTGTCAAGCTCCAAGTAATTTTACTACATATAATTTTCACTGTCAATTTTTTCACTATTATAATAGTGAGTAATTATTACACATTCTTTATTACTTAACAATCATTTCATCCATCGTGATAGCGTAAAATGGGGTTAATAAGGGCTATTTCGCATTTTAACTATCTCAAAGAATAACCTGATTCTCCTAATTCGTGAAAACGTTTTTATAAAAACATCCTAAATTTTCCCATATTATTTGAATCCTTTGTTTTTAATGGTAAAATAGAAGATATTTTTTTATGTATAAGTACTTATACATTTTTTTAAAGGGGTATTATTAAATGTTAGGTGAAAATAATAAAAAAAATAAAATATTACCAACACTTATCGCACTAGTTCTATCTATATCTAGTATTTTTATTTCTGTGATGGCATGGATGACATTATCTGGTGTATCTTCGGCTGACCCCATTATTATAGGTACTACCTCAAAAGAGATTACTATAGAACGATCTTTCATTGTTAATGCTACTTACACTTCATATAACACCCAATATGATGTTAACTTAAAAGATTATGATCCATATATCATGGCAAACAATGTTGACTCTAACGCAATAATGTTTATAGAAATAAGCGTTAGTGAAATTGAACGACTTTATTTAAGTTTGATACCAAAATCAATATTAGAAGATGAGATTGGTTTGACGGATGTATGTTATATGCAAATATTTAAAGGGATCTTGCAGTACCACTGACAAGTAATCTCTTTTCGTATTACTCTACACTATTTGCTAATATAAATGACTATCCTATTATCCATGACTTTACATTAATTGATGGGAAACTTGGAAACACTATCGATTTTGGAACTTTTGACCCTAATACTAAAACTACTTTTTGGATTGTAATTAACATTGATTATTATGTTGATAAGATTGCCAATTTCATTGATACATCAAGCAGTTCTCACAATCTATCAGATGTCAATAACTGGGACTTTAGGAGCAATTTTATCCTCACCCTATATGGAGGTTAAGGTGCGTAAATTCATACGGATATTAAAAATATCTACCCTTGTTATAATTAATTTATTTGTAATCTATACCTTTATTGGCTTAAACGGGTATGTTTTTGGTTGGTTTGCTCCAGCTATTAATCAAGATTCCAACATCGACGGGAAAACAACTGACCCTTATTTCCATCGTGGAGATGGTTCTTATACTGATCCTTTTACGATTACTAGACCTGTTCACTTATATAACCTAGCTAAACTACAGGAAGCCGGAGCATTTGGTAATCATAGTTATTATTTTCAACTTGGGATCGAGGTGTTAAATAACCAAATAGTAGCTGACCCAATCTATACTATGGATGAAAACGGAGTTGTTAGGCCAGGTGAAAATTATTCATATTATGTATATGGGAATAATGAAGATTTTCCTTCCTCTACTGTTTTAGATATGACAGATTTTATTAAAAACGGCGAGGATTTTATTATCCCAATTGGTGGCTCATTAATTACAAAAGGGGTAGATGGTCTTGATTTATTACCTGAAAATTACTATCCTTCTGAATTTTTAGGATACTTTGAAGGTAATCGAATAACAATCAAAAACCTAAAAATTCAAGCTAATGAAGATTTTTGCCATGTTGGGCTATTTGGAATAATTGGGGCCCCTTCTTTAGTTCAAAATTTTATTTTAGATTCACCAACAATAACAACCACTTCTACTACTCCTTTACAAATGACTACCGAACATTTAGCTACCACAGATCCTGATTTTCATAATTTTATTGGATTCTTATCCGGATACACAGCAGGAGGTATGTTTAATATTGGAGTCTATAAGGGAGATATGGTATTATCGTCTGTTTTATATCACTCAAGGTTTTCTTGGGTAGGAAGTGCCGCTGCTGAGCTTAGCAATAACGGGGATGTTTCTGGTAATATTTTAGATACCATCATCGAATGGGGTTCTCTAGTTACAATTATGGGAGTTGTCGGGCAAACTTGGAATAATTGGAAGAGTTCTACTGATAAAATTTTATCTACCGATTATAGCACTACCTTAAGTAACTGTTTCACAGATTCTAATCTTACAAATGATCCTTATAATAAAGATGTCTTTGAAATAGTAGCACCGATAGTGATGCAAAAAATTAACTCTGCCGGATTCACTTCAAATGGCTCATATAATTTTCCTATGATGTCATATGATTTATCAGGAGCCAAAACAAATGAAATAGTTTTAGCTAGTGCTCCACCAAAATATGATGAAACCATAACTACTAACCACGTTTACCCAAACGGTAATTCTCTATCAACTGTTTTCCAAGCTACGGGTGATTCTAATACTTTAGCTTCTGGTAAAGGCGGAGTCCGATTTACAGTTGATTATGCCGGGGACCTTCTGCTAACTTATTCTTCTCCAAAAGCATCAACACTTGGGATTTATAAAATGAACACTAACGGTACTACATATTCTCCTTATCCAAACGCTGACTGGACTTTTGGAACTGGAAAAGTAGCAAATCCAGTTTTAAGTAATGTTCGATTTGTTGATAATTCAGCAACTGCTACTGCCCAACCATACTCTCCAACCACTAACAATGGCTCAGTAGTTACTTGTGTCGTTAGAGTTAAAGAAGCCGGTACTTACATTATTGGTACTTACTCAGGTGAACCGATTGCCTTTGGTTATACTAGATTTATTATTGATAGTTCCCAAGGAAATACATCCGGAACATCAGATTCAGGTAGCGTTGATTCTATATATTCAGTTGATTTTACGTATTTATTAAATAATGAACTTGTTTTTCCTAGTTCAACAACTTTTGCATTATCAAGAGTAAACGTATATTTTCCAAACACTTCAACTGGTGTTACTGTACCAATAACCCTTTATTATAGGCGAGAGGCGATTAATTCTATTGCGGTCTTTAATCTCTATGCACCAAGATTTAATTTAGTATATTACACTTCAAAATACGGAAATGGTACTCTAAATATGCTAAATGATCCTCCAACATAACTTAAGTAATAAGTAAGATAACAAAAAAGATGTAAGGTGAACCCTCACATCTTTTTTAATTATCTTTAGTATTGATAATCGTTATAAAAATTATCATCCTCTAGTTCTTCTATCTCAGCGTCTACTTCATCATAGTTAAAGTATTTATCCGATAGAATACCTGTACCGGCTGGAATTAAGCCACCGATAATAACGTTCTCTTTTAGTCCGTGTAATTCATCCACCTTACCTCTAATAGCAGCATCTGTTAAAATTCTAGTTGTTTCTTGGAATGATGCAGCTGATAAGAATGAGTCTGATCTCAATGAAGCTCTCGTAATACCAAGTAATAATGGTTTACCAACTGCTAGTTTGCCGCCATTTTTAAAGGCTTGACGGTTTGCTTCCTTAAACTCAGCAATTGAAACTTCAGTTCCTGGCAGTAATGTTGTATCTCCTTCTGATAAGACTGTTATTCTTCTTAACATTTGGCGAACTATTACTTCGATGTGTTTATCAGATATTTCAACCCCTTGAGCACGATAGACTTTTTGAACTTCTTCTAATACATATTTTTCCGAAGCTTCAGCTCCTAAGACCCTTAGTAATTCTTTTGGATTGATAGAACCAACTGTTAGCTTTTGACCAGCTTTTACCATTGCCTTATTCTCGATTAAAATCTCAACATTAGCATCAATTGAATACTTATGTTCAATTCCTTTATTATCGGTAATGATTATTCTGTCTCTTGTCTTAGGAATAGATGCTCTACCTTCATATTCAGTAATGACTGCTGCTCCTTTTGGATTACGAGATTCAAATAACTCTTGGATACGAGGAAGCCCTTGTGTGATATCTGAAGTTGATGCCACCCCACCAGTGTGGAACGTTCTCATCGTTAACTGCGTACCTGGTTCACCAATTGATTGAGCAGCGATAACACCAACTGCTTCACCAACTTCAACCGCTTCGTTAGTAGCAAGGTTTCTTCCATAACACTTAGCACAAACACCATGGTCTGAATTACATGTTAATACGCTTCTAATTTCAACTTCTTTAATGCCTATTACCTTTATTCTATCAGCCATATCTTCATCAACTAATTGATCTTTTAATCCGATTATTTCTCCAGTGTTTGGATCAACTACATTTTTGTTTAAATAACGACCAACGATTCTATCATATAAAGGTACAACAATTTTTTCGCCATCTTTAATAGCTTGCATCACAACACCCTTATCAGTGTTACAATCATCCTCAACAATAATCACATCTTGAGAAACGTCAACTAATCTTCTTGTTAGGTAACCAGATTCAGCTGTCTTTAAGGCTGTATCGGTTGAACCTTTTCTCGCACCATGGGTCGAGATAAAGAATTCAGAAACCGTTAGTCCTTCTCTAAATGAAGCTAATACTGGCACTTCAATAATATCCCCTTTAGGGTTATTCATTAATCCACGCATTCCAGACAACTGAGCAAAGTTTGATGTTTTACCACGGGCACCTGATTTAGACATGATGTATAAGTCATTGTCTTTACCAAATTCATCCATAATGTGATCAGAAATATTCTTGTGGACCTGTTGCCACTTAGAAATAACTAATTTCTTTCTTTCTTCTTCGGTGATCATTCCCATTTCAAACCACTCTTCAATTTCAGCTATTTGATCTTCTGTGGCTTTAATTAATTCCTTTTTCTTAGAATATACATTAATATCAGCAGCTGATACCGTAATACCAGAAACAGTGGAATACTTGAAACCTAAATCCTTTAGTTTATCAAGCATCTTAGATGTTTCACTGATGTGTAAATCCTTAAATACTTGAGCAATAATCATTGATAGGAATTTATTGTTAAATGGCTCAGGTATCGGAATATTCTCTAATTCAAGATAAGGATTAGATCCTTTTTTAATGAAGTAAATGTCAGGTGTTCCATCACTTAGATTTTTAGCTGTTGGTTCTTGAAGATATGGAAATGAATCTGGTAGGATTCGATTAAATATCATCTTTCCTAAGGTAGTTACTAAGTATTTATTTTCTTGATCTTCAGTAAAGGCATCACCCAAACATTTTGGATCAATAATAATTCTTGTATGTAATCCAATTTCTTCTTGATCTAATGCCAATTCAGCTTCTTCAAAACTTGAGAAGAACTTACCTTGGTTTCTATTGATATAGGCATTACTTTCGTTTTTCTCGATTGCGTCAATACCATAAAACTTAGCATCTTTTGAAGCTTCAATTGTTAAGTAATAATTACCTAAAACCATATCTTGAGATGGCGTAACAACTGGTTTTCCATCCTTAGGATTTAGAATATTATTTGATGCAAGCATCAATAATCTAGCTTCTGCTTGTGCTTCGTTTGATAGTGGAACGTGAACTGCCATTTGGTCACCATCAAAGTCAGCGTTAAACGCTGGGGTAACTAATGGATGAAGACGAATTGCTTTTCCATCAATTAATTTAGGTTCAAATGCTTGAATACCTAGTCTATGTAGTGTTGGGGCACGATTTAATAATACTGGATGTTCCTTAACAACCTTCTCTAAAGCTTGCCATACATCATCACCCATTTTTTCATATCTGTTATTAGCATTTTTCTTATCTTTGCCTGAATCTCTTTGAAGTTCTCTTAAAACAAATGGTTTAAATAACGTAACCGCCATTTCTCTTGGAATTCCACATTGATACATCTCTAAATCTGGTCCAACAATAATAACTGAACGACCAGAATAGTCGACACGTTTTCCAAGTAAGTTTTGACGGAAACGACCTTGTTTCCCTCTTAACATATCTGATAATGATTTTAAGTGTCTATTTCTTTCAACAACTGCTTTTTTACCACGTTTAGCATTATCAAATAAAGAATCTACCGCTTCTTGAAGCATACGTTTCTCATTTTTAATAATTAATCTAGGTGCCAATTGTTCTTTTTGTTTTTTCAAACGGTTGTTTCTATTTAAGATTCTACGATATAAATCATTTAAGTCAGTAGTTGCGAAACGACCACCATCAAGCGGAACCATCGGTCTTAAATCTGGTGGAATAACTGGAATTACATCCATAACCATCCATTCAGGTTTATTATCGGAGTTATTGAAAGCTTCAACGACTTCTAACCTCTTGATAATTTGATCTCTTTTTTGTTTTGGAGCTTTCTTTAATTTTCTTCTTAAGTTTTTTACTTCATTATCTAAATCTAAGTCTTGAAGTAATTTCTTTACTGCCTCTGCTCCGGTTAATGCTTTAAATTTTGAACCATACTCTTCTGTTAGAATTGAAAAATCTTGTTCTGACAATATTTGTTTTTTCTGAAGAGGTGCCGTTCCTGGATCAATTACTATGTAAGAAGCATGATAAACTACCTCTTCTAAAGACTTAGCTTTAATTCCTAGTAGAATCGCTAATCTTGATGGAGAGTTTTTTAAATACCAAGTATGGACTACTGGTGCTTCTAGTTCAATATGTCCCATTCTTTCTCTTCTGACTTTTGATTCAGTTATTTCAATTCCGCACTTAGGACAAATTTGTCCTTTATTTCCTGTTTGTTTTTTCCCGCAGGCACATTGGTAATCTCTAACTGGTCCAAAGATTCTCTCACAAAATAATCCGCCTGGTTCTGGTTTTGAAGTACGGTAGTTAATTGTTTCATGATTTTTAACTTCCCCATAACTCCATTGTCTAATTTCATCAGGAGAGGCTATTCTAATCTTAAAATGAGTATATGCTCTACTACCATATCCTTTTCTAACTGATTTGATTTTTTTATCAATTCTTTCTTTAACATTTACTCTTGTTGGTTCATCTGGTACATATTCAAAAGAATCGAGATTACTTTTTAAGGTAATATCTGTTTCGTTTAATCCTGCACGTTCATAGAAATTTAGTAATTCATTGATTTCCGATAGTAATTCTTCATTATCTTTTAAAATTTCATATAACTTTCCGCGATTATCAAAAATTCCAGAAAGAGAATTGATGTCTGCTGTAGCGATTGTATTGTTTAAATCCTCAGATAAATCTAAATTTTCTAATGAATCTGGAAGGTTATACTTTTTTAGTACTGGAACTAATTCTTCGTATAAATCATTACCTAATATCATCTTGTATTGACTAAAACTAAAAGTATCAATTTCTGATAAAATCGCGATTCCTGAAGAATATAATTTATCGACTAACTCTTGTGATAAACCTAAGTCTTGAATTTTCATATTCAATTTATCTTTTGCCATAAATTACAGACCCCCTTTAAAGCGATTTGTAGTATTATCAACTAATGATTTAATTGCTTCGTTTTCACCGGTCTTACTGTCAACTAACTCAACGTAAAGACCAAGTGCTTGTAGTTCCTTAGTTAATACTCTAAATGATTCTGGAATGCTTGCTTGTGGGATGGTATTTCCTCTTGTAATTGCACTATATGCTTTGTTTCTACCAATCATGTCATCTGACTTAATTGTAAGCATTTCTTGTAATGTATGAGCTGCCCCATATGCATAAAGTGCCCACACTTCCATTTCCCCGAATCTTTGTCCACCATTTTGAGCTTTACCACCCATCGGTTGTTGTGTTACTAAAGTATAAGGCCCTACTGATCTTGCATGGAGTTTATCATCAACCATGTGAGAAAGCTTAATCATATACATAATACCAACTGAAATTCTTCCATCAAAAGGTTTCCCTGATCTTCCATCATATAAAGTGACTTTTCCATCTTCTGGAAACTCAACAGTTCCACCATTTGCAATAACTGTATTATCTTTGTTGTCTCTAACAAGTTTATTAGCATCCTCAGTGATTTGTTTTAAGTCTGCATCCTTCACACCATCAAACACTGGTGTTGCTATTTTAATACCTAGCCTCTTAGCTGCAATACCTAAATGAACCTCTAATACTTGTCCAATATTCATACGTGAAGGAACCCCTAGTGGGTTTAACATGATATCTATTGTTGTTCCATCTTCCATGTATGGCATATCTTCTCTTGGTAACACCTTAGAGATAACCCCTTTGTTTCCATGTCGACCTGCCATCTTATCGCCTTCAGTAATCTTTCTCTTCTTAGCAACATAAACGATAATCTTTTCGTTTACTCCAGGAGGTAAAACATCTCCTTGTTTCTTAGAAAAATATTGAATTCCTTGAACGACTCCACCACCACCGTGTGGTACTCTTAATGATGAATCACGATATTCTCTGGCTTTATCACCAATAATGGCGTGAATTAATCTTTCAGATGGGCTTGGTTCAGCTCCACCCTTTGGAGTAATCTTACCGACTAAAATATCGCCTTCTTTTACTTCTAATCCCGGAATAACAATTCCGTATTCATCAAGATTCTTTAAAGCTTCGTTAGAAGCATTAGGAACTTCACGAGTAATTTCTTCTTTTCCAGTTCCAGTTCCCTTTAGTTCTCTTGTTTCAATCTCATACTCATCAATATGAACCGATGTGTAAATATCGTTTTTAACTAAATCTTCATTAATAATGATCGCATCCTCGTAGTTATATCCTTCCCAAGTCATGAAAGCGACCGTTACATTTCTTCCTAGTGCTAATTCGCCATTCTTTGTTGATGGACCATCAGCCAATACTTCACCAGCCTCAACCCATTCGCCACATTCAACGATTGGCTTTTGTAAAATACAAGTATCTTGGTTTGATCTAAAGAAATTAATTAAGCTATAAGATTCTCCAGATGCTAATCCTAAATCGTAGAGATTTTTAGCTATATCAAATGTAAAATCAACACCAATATCATAAATAGTCTTCTTACCAGCGGTAATTTTTTCTTGTGGCTTTGAAACAACTAATATTTTATTAGCATCAACATAAACTACATATCCAGCTTCCTTATTAACAACCACGGCTCCTGAATCTTTTGCGGCACGATATTCAATACCAGTACCTACAATAGGGGACTCCGGTTGTAATAAAGGAACCGCTTGACGTTGCATGTTAGCACCCATGAGTGCTCTAGATGCATCGTCGTGCTCCAAGAAAGGAATCGTTGCCGTTGCAACTGATACAATTTGCTTTGGAGAAACGTCCATATATGATATTTCGTGTCTTTCAAAGAAGCTTGTTTCACCATTTAGACGTCCAACAACCTTATCTTCAAGGAAATATCCTTCTTTATCTAATTCAGATGCTGCAGAAGCAATTACCTCATCGGTCTCTTCGGTTGCGGTTAAGTAGCGGTATTCACTTGTCACTTTTGGTTTTACAATTCCATTTACAACTTCGTTTCTATCAACCACTAAAAATGGCGTTTGAATGAAACCGTATTGATCAACCTTAGCATAAGAAGCTAAAGATGAAATCAAACCGATAGATTGTCCTTCTGGTGTTTCAATCGGACAGATTCTACCATAATGCGAGTTATGAACGTCACGAACCTCAACTCCAGCTCTATCTCTTGCTAAACCGCCAGTTCCTAAGGCAGATACTCTTCTTTTTTGTGTTAATTCAGCAAGTGGATTAATTTGATCCATGAATTGTGAAAGTTGGGATGACCCAAAGAATGATTTGATCGCCCCAGCTAATGGAGTAACGTTAATTATATTAGCAACCGTTGCTTCTTCAAAGTTAACGGTAGACATTTTATCTTTAATATTCTTTTCCGCTCTTGCAAGACCGATTCTAAATTGATTTTTTAGAAGTTCTCCAATTAATCTTAAACGACGATTCCCAAGATTATCGATATCATCGGTTGATCCTAACCCCTCATATAAATTCAAATAGTAGCTCATACTTGCAAAAACATCCGATAAAGTAATGTATTCTTTTGTTTCTCTTTGATCGTTACCGACCACTTTAACTGGATAAATGCGATTAGTCTCTTTATCTTTAACAGTTATTTCGATTGTTTCTACGATAACGCCTTTACGTTCGCGTTCTTTTTCATATGGATCTTTTTCTAAAAAGTACTTAATTACTTTTTCATCAAGTGATTGTCTATTTCTTCTTAAAACTAAGAAAGCATCTTCATCGAGCGGAGTACCTTTTGATAATAAGACTTCACCGGTTCTATTATTTAGAATATTTTCCTTGATATAAAGCATATCTAAAGAACTATCAGGTAGATTAACTGCTAAGATATCTTCTGGAGACTCATTTTGTAGCGACTCTTCTTTAGAAATGATCTCTTTTCTTAGTGCTCCCCTATTAGCTCTTAATTTTTTGATTACCTCTTTAGTTATTTCAATACCGCCCTTAACAATAACTTCGTTTGTTTCAGGGTCAATAATATCAGCTGCCGTATATTGACCTAACACTCGATTTAAAACATCGAGTTTTTTATTAAATTTATAACGACCAACAGATGCAAGATCATATCTTCTACGTTCAAATAAACGCATTCTAATAAATTCTTTTGCCGCTTCTGGTGGAACTTTTTCGCCTTGTCTTAGCTTTTCATATACTGCAACAATTGCTTCATTAGTGTTGCTGGTTTCATCTTTATCTAATGTTGATGAGATTAGAGGGTTTTTGCCAAATAAATCAAAAATGTTTTTATTTTTAGATAAACCGAAAGCTCTCATCATAGTAGTCATTGGGATTTTCTTAGAACGATCAAGTTTTGAATATAATACATCCTTTGATCCCATCTCATATTCCAACCATGCTCCACGAGTAGGAATAACTTGCGCAGAATATTTAATTTGACCGGCTTTTTTGTCTAGTTCGCTAGTGTAATAAACACCCGATGAACGAATGATTTGCGAAACAACAACCCGCTCTGCCCCGTTTATAACAAACGTTCCAGATGGAGTCATAAAAGGAATTTCGCATAACAAAATAGTCGACTCTTTGACAACACCAGTTATTACATTTTCTAACTTAACTACTGCAAACAATTGTTTTGCATAGTTAACGTCTCTTTTCTTAGATTCTAAAATATCGTATTTAGGACCTTCCAAATAATGGTCTTCAAAATATAATCTTAAATCACCATTATGTCCTTCAATTGGAGAGATGTCACGTAATAGTTCTCTAATTCCTTGGTCTATAAACCACTTAAAAGATTCGGTTTGAATCTCAATCAAATTAGGAAGTTCAACATCATATCTCATTCCAGAGTAATTTCTTCGCTCTGCTTTTTTTCCGTATTTAACGGTTTTGTAACCCATAAATTTACACTCTCCTATTTCCAATATTCATTTTTATATGTATATATAAAGTCCAAAATTACCTATTTACGCATTTTAAAATAATATCATATTGTTAACAATATGTCAATACATTTTAGGAAACTTTGCCTGAATAATTTGGTATCCTTTGCTTCTATCAATTATCTTTACCTCATCAAAAAGGGTTTCAAGATACGCAAAGCTTGACAACGCACCTTGTTTTTTTTGTATTACGATCATTAGTATTCCGTTTTTCTTAAGATGATCTCTTGATTCATCATAAATAGAAAAAACGACTTTTTTTCCGGCTCTAATTGGTGGATTAGTTACAATTAAATCCGCCTTAAAGTCGCATTTTTCAAAACGATCAGAAAGAATAGCGATTGCGTTATCAATAAGGTTATTTTTAATGTTCTTATCGATAAGTTCAATAGCTCTTTCATTAATATCAAATAATGTCACCTTTGAATCAGTATATTTTTTCGCTAGAAACAAACCAATAACGCCGTATCCTGCGCCCATATCAATTATTGTTTTGGGGCTTTTTAAGGCGATATTCTCTAAAAGTAACTTTGAGCCAAAATCAATACCTCGCTTAGAAAAAACTCCATTGTCAGTGGTTAGTTTTAATGTAATCCCAAGACAAGAAAAATCAATCTCTTTTTGATTACTTTTTAACGATTTATCATTGATATAATAGTGACTCATTTTACCTCACTTATAAACAGTCAAAAAACCCGAGAGTTTCTTCCTCAGGTTTTGATATTGAATTAACCTAGTATTATTTTATTAATACTATTTAAGTTCAACAGTAGCACCAGCTTCTTCAAACTTAGCTTTAATTGCTTCTGCGTCTTCCTTCTTAGCGTTTTCTTTAATTACTGCATCTGGTGTTTCAACCATAGTCTTAGCTTCTGCTAATCCTAATCCAGTAACTTCTCTTGCAACTTTAATAACAGAAATCTTGTTAGCTCCGAAGCTCTTTAAGATTACGTTAAAATCTGTTTTTTCTTCTGCTGCTTCACTTGCTCCTGCAACAGGTCCAGCAACTGCAACTGCACTTGGATCAATACCGAATTCTTCTTTTAATCCATCAACCAATTCTTTAATCTCTAATAAAGACATTTCTTTTAAGGCTTCTACGAAAGCCGCTTTTGTTAATTTAGCCATTATATTTTTTCCTCCTAAATATTTTATTTTTCTGTTAACATGTTTAGCCCGATAGCTAACTCTCTAATTGGACTTAATAACCCAACTGCAAGTTGAGTGAGAAGTCCCTCTCTTGATGGTAACGTCGCTAATGCCATAATTGCATTTACATCCGCAACTACACCTTCAATAACTCCTGCTCCTATTTTAACTTCTTTGTGAGCTTTAGAAAAATCGTAAACTACTTTTGCTGGTGCCACAACATCTGTTGCGCTTGATGCGATTGCCTTAGCACCCACTAATGTGTCAGCTAAATCATCGTATCCAGCAACTACAGCTGCTCTTTGTGAAATATTGTTTTTATAAACCTTAACTTCACATCCAGCTTCTCTTAGTTTATTACGAAGTTCCATGAAGCTAGCAACAGTTAACCCAGGATAGTCAAATGACACAATTGTTTTTGCTTCTTTAAATTTAGTCGCTAAATCATTAACTGCATCAATTTTCTTTTGAATACTTGGTTTCGTTTGCATAACTGCCTCCTTCTTAAAATAAAATCTCTTTCATCCAAAGACAAAAGAGATTATAAAAGTAATATTTATTCCTCGGTAGGATTTTTAAATTGCTCCCTACTGTCTTTGGTTATTATTTAAATTATTTTTTTTATTAAGATTTTAATGAATCCTCATTAATCTTAACACCAGGTCCCATTGTTGAAGTTACTGTAATGTTTTTTACATAAGTACCTTTAACTGTCACTGGTTTGATTCTAATCATTTGCAGATATAAAGTATGAATGTTTTCAAATAGTTGATCAGTAGTAAATGAAACCTTACCAACTGAAGCGTGAATGTTTCCAACCTTATCTACACGGTATTCAATTTTACCGTTTTTAATTTCTGATACAGCCTTTGCAACATCGTTTGTTACTGTACCTGTCTTAGGATTAGGCATTAACCCTTTTGGCCCTAAAACGCGCCCTAACTTACCTAATTGTGCCATCATGTCTGGTGTTGCAACCATAACATCGAATTCAAACCATCCGCCTGCTATCTTTTGAATTAACTCTGCATCTCCAACATGATCAGCTCCTGCTGCTTCAGCTTCTTTAGCCTTATCACCTTGAGCAATAACAACAACTCTTGATACTTTACCGGTTCCGTGTGGCAATACGATTGCCCCTCTTAGATTTTGTTCCGCTTTTCTTGGATCTAAGTTCAGACGGAACGCAACTTCAACTGTAGCATCAAATTTAGCGATTGAAGTCTTCTTAACTAAATCAATTGCATCTTTAGCAGCATATTTTTCTAATTTGTTAAATGTCTTTGCCGCATCAAGATATTTCTTTCCTCTTTTCATTTTTTCCTCCTAAAATGTGGTTATAGCGGGAATTCCTCCCACAGTTTTAGATAGACCTTTTATTTTATTAGTCTTCTACAGTGATGCCCATGTTTCGCGCAGTACCTTCAATGATCTTCATTGCAGCTTCTACGGTATTTGCATTCAAGTCTGGCATCTTCATTTCGGCGATTTCTCTAACTTTTGCACGTTTGATTGTCGCAACTTTAATTTTTTTCGCATTTCCGCTACCTGAATTAATATTAGCAGCCTTTTTCAATAGGTCACTAGCAGGTGGGGTTTTAGTAACAAACGAAAAACTTCTATCGTCATATACAGATATTACTACCGGAACGATAAAGCCCATTTTGTCTTTTGTCACTTCATTAAATTGCGAACAAAATTGTGGTATGTTAACTTGCGCTTGCCCTAATGCAGGACCTACAGGTGGTGCTGGAGTTGCTTTTCCAGCTGCAATTTGCAATTTAACTACTTTTACTACTTTTTTTGCCATAACACAGCCTCCTTCTTTAATGATAGTATGTGGTCACGAATTATATTCTCCCACTACGGTGTGTTTATACACGCTTTATTATATTATCATTAGATAATAAAAAAGTCAAACAGAAAATGATATGTTTTAAGGATAAATGTTTCTTTACATATTATTCTTCTCTAATCTTAGTAACCCCTTTGTATTCAACTTTGTAATATATAGACTTTGTCTTATATTTTTCAAAGTCATTTGCAACATTAGTAGCTAGATCTGAGTTGTCCAAATCCAATCCATTTATAATGAAATCATCGGCATCGTTATTTAGGATAAATACGTGATATATAGTCGTGTATTTTTTATCATCTTTTACATATGCTAAACCGGCATAATCTAAAAAATACCTCTCATCAATAAACAGTTCTTCCTGTTTCTCTTTTTTTAATAAATCCTTTTTATAAACCCTTTTTTCGTTTCTTCCAATAATTAATAAAACCTTATCATTTTTGTATTTTAGAATTAGGAATACTACTATTGAAGCAACCATAATCGATCCAGAAATTATCAAATACATTATTTCCAAATTGCCCCAAATATTAGTTAGTTTTAATACTAAAAAAGTAGTGAACGCCAATAATGAAACACCTGAGATTGTTAACAAAATCAATTTTCTTTGCTTGGCTATTGGTTTTACATATCCTGATTCCTTTGTCTTTGCCTTATGTTTAAACTTCATTCCTCTTAAATTGATATTGAATAACCCAAATTTTCGAACCATTAAAATCAAAAAGAAAACGTGCGGAATAAACATTAAAGCTCCCATTACAATTGGATAGTAAATAGGAATGCCATCTATTAACCATCCTACAACCTCGAAAATCGTCCTTCCAAGAGTAATGAACAGATAAATAATAAATGGAATTTTACCATTTGAATTACCAAATATCAGTATTAAAATATAATATAGAAATAGTGCACTTAAGACGCTATTTACTGCCGTATATAAAAAATCCATATTTTTATTCCTTCCTTCTTTTTAAGCCTCAAACATCATAATTGATTCTTCCATAAGTTCATCATTAGGTTCATTTATCATCACTTTGTTTTCACTATTATAAAGAGCATCTAATTCTTCTTTTGGAACATTGTTCTGATATTTTTCGTTTAGCATCCTCTTTTTCTTATCAAACTCAGCCAATAATGCTCTTGCAGACTCTGATAATAAAAGGTTATTATGTCCTAGGTTTTCTCTTAAAATGAACTTAACCTTTTTATTTTTTGAATCATCTTTCTTAGCATAAACTGCATCCTTATCTGCCTTAACGGTTTGATCCATTCCGCCTTGATATATTAGGGCTTTAACATCACTTTTATTTAACCCCTTAATTGCATCATTATTTAACTTTCTACCAAATAACATATATTGATATAACAACATATATGGTTCTTGAAGATAACCATAGCACTTTATAATAGCAAACATTCTTTCAAAGAAACGTTCTTTAGCGCTATTATAACCACAGATACTAACTGCACTATCAATGTCTTTTCTTACATTTAATACACTTAAAACGGCATATCCACCCCAACTGTGTCCAAATAAATACAGTTTGTTATCTTTTAGGGTTTTGTCATTCCTAACAAATTCGATTGCACTATTTAAATCAATGGCAGATTGTACTAAACCGACAACCGATTTACCTTCACTTATTCCGCTTCCGGTATTGTCAAATCCTAAGACTTGATAACCTTTTTGAACAAAATAGTTAATATGAGAAAGGTATTTTTCATGACTTGCACCAATACCATGGCTAATAATAACTAGTCCTTTTTTGGATTCTCCTCCATATAAATAACCAGTCAATCTTTTTTTCTTTGATAAGAAAGATACCTGTGTTCTTTCCAATCCTTGATAATCATCTATACTTGGAAACAAAGAATGCTCGTATTTAAATCTCTTGAATTGCTTATTATAAATTTTCACACAAACAAAAAATGAAATGATACTATAAGGTAATACCAATATTAAAATATAACCAAGAATTCTTAAAAATGTTTTCATTTTTCCGCCTTTAAGTAAAATTCCCTAACGGCAGTTAGGGAATTAACTATTTTTAGTTTATTTTGCCGTTACCACAAACAAGATAAGACGTTAACATTAATTATCAGAATCTTTTGAGTCGTTGTTTTCATCTTGTGATTCTAATACTTCTTTATCCTCATTGTTATCTGGTTGATAATACTCTTCGGCAAAAACTCTTTCAATTTTTTGTCCAAGGTATGCTTCTAGTAAATCTTGATTAATAATTTCGTTTGGAAACATTTCGCAAGCTTCTTTGATTTTAGATTTTTCTTTATCATCTAAGAATAAAGCGTAATAATCATCGCTATCTCCTTTTAATAAGAAGAATAATAATTTATTATCATCATCAAAGTATACTTGACCTATTTTTTCATAGTCTACTCTAATAACGCCTTTTTTTGCTCGCAATGGACTATCAATAGCTAGATGTTCAGAATTGAAATCTATTTGGGCAGCTAATTCTTCGTCGCTATTTTCCTCTTGGAATTTAACTAGTTTCTTTTGATTTAATTTAAACTTAACCATATCATGAAAGAAATTTAAATAGACTACCAATACTAACATCAAGCACAATATGATATAAACAAGCGGTCCTTCTAGTGCACCTAATACAAGGGCAAGTACTAAAAATGCAATTAATAATACGCCATAAATGATCGCCCATACAATTTTTGTTTTCTTAGTTCTTTTTTTTAATATGTTATATGCGATTTGTTCTTTTTCAAGTGTTAATTTTTCCTTAAAATTTACCATTTTATCCTCCTTATAATCTAAAAAATCTCAGGTTTGCTGAGATTGTTTATTATTCTACTTCTTTAATTGTAAGTACGCTAACTTCAGTTGGAGTTGCCCTACCAAACATCTCGACATCAACCGTCACTAATTCGCGGTCATCATCCACTGAAGAAACAACACCAGTTTGATTTTCAAACGGCCCAGCTGTTATCAAAACAGTTTTGCCTAAGTAATGTTGATATGAAGGCTTATTAATAATACCCACTTTGAGTAAAATATTGTTGATTTCGTTTTCTTCTAGAGGAACTGGTTTGGTACCGCCACCGCTAGATCCTAAGAATCCTGTTACTTTAGGTGTGTTTCTAACAACAAACCATGATTCGTCAGTTACAATCATTTCAACAAAAACGTAACCTGGAAAAATTTGTTTAATTTTTTCTTTTTCTTTACCGTCGGCCTTTTTTTCAATTATCTTTTCTTCTGGAACGATGATTGAAAAAATAAAATCTTGCATACCGAGCGACTCAACACGACGTGCCAAGTCTTCTCTAACGGCATTTTCATATCCTGAGTATGTTTGTACTATGTACCATCTCTTTTTAGGAATCCTTGTAGCCATCAATATCACCTATTATCCTTGGATTCTTTGAAATAGACCAATAACCGCCATATCAAAGAAATAAAGAACAAGTGTTAAGAATGCCGTGAAAAATAAGACCTTTAACGCGTTTTCTAGAAATACTTTCCATTTTGGCCAAGATATTTTCTTCATTTCTGGCCATGCAGGTGCGAAGAACGGATATAAAACTAATACTAATCCAAACAACGAAACACCAAGTAAGACACTAGCGAATATTTTATCACCAGGAGATGTTCCTAAAACTGGGAATGTTGGATCAATCGTTAGGTTTCCAGTTAAAATCATTACTGATAAAACCATCGCGACAATCGCAAGTAATCCTAATAATAGATTTTCCCATTTGTATTCTTTCGTTAAAATGTATTTTAACTTACTTTGTTGAATTTCTTCTTTTTGTTTTATCGCCATTGCCATAAACCTCCTATTTACTTTCCTTATGAATAGTATGCTTGTTACATTTTGGACAGAACTTTGAAAGCTCTAGCCTTTCTTTTTGAGTAGTCTTATTTTTGGTTGTTGTATAATTTCTACTCAAACATTCTGAACAAATTAATATTACTTTTTCTCTCATTTTAAAAAACCACCTTTGTGGCTCGCTTTATAATTTTAACACCGAGCCTGTTATTAGTCAATATTTATATTGAATCTTTTATTTTTTTCTTTACTCTAAAAATTGCATTATACACTTGTTTTTCTGTTAGTTTTAACTCAAGCGCTATTGTATTTATTCTTTCTCTTTTTAGAAAATATTTTGTATACACCGTGTTTTCTAGCTTTGTTTTAAACGAAAATGATAATTCTTCCTCTTCTACAATATATTCATTACCCGCAATTAAATCAAGATTTTCATAATAAAGTGTTTTTGGAGACTTGTTTTTTAGGTAAATAATATGTCTTCTGACAATTAACTCAAAATATCTTGTAAAGGTCTTATTATACCTTTCGCTAAACAACAAAATTGCTTTATTTAATAAAATTAATCCTTCTTGGAAAAAATCATCTTTATCTTTTTCATCAACCTGAAATAAGATAATGTATTTCCAAATCATTCTTTCATATTTTTTGAACATGTACTCTAAAGCGACCCCATCTTGATGACTTTGAACTAAATAGATTAGCTCATAATCATTAGTCGCTTTATTCATAGTTAATCTCCTTATTTTTTGAAATACTGCATGTACATCATTAAGGCAGCTGCAACCGATACATTTAGGGAGTTTATTTTTCCTTTCATCGGAATTTTTACCAGCATATCACAATTTTGTTTAACTAGTGGCCTGATCCCTTGACCTTCGCTACCCAAAACGATTGCTGATCTGCCAAAATTTTCAATGTCGGTGAATTCTTTTTCTGTATTGCCGTCTGTTCCAATAACAAAAACGTTATTTTGTTTAAGTTTATCAATTGTTTGATTAATATTACCAACCAAAAAAACTTTAACATGTTCGATTGCTCCACTTGAAACTTTGGCTACGGTTGCGTTTAATTTTACCTGTTGTTTATTAGATAAAATTATCCCATCTAAATTGACCGCTTCTGCTGTTCTTAATATAGCGCCAAGATTGTGTGGATCTGATAACTCATCTAATATTAGAAGCCTTAGTTCTTTTTTACTTTTTAATAATTCATCCAAATCAAAATATTGATAATCCATAACATCGGCAACAATACCTTGATGTAGGGCATTGTCAGTTATCTCGTTTAGGTAATCTTTTCCTTTATATTCAAAATCAACATTTTTATCTTTTAAAAAGGAGATTAATTTGGAGTCATTATGGTTTTTATCTAGATATAAATGGTATATCTTCCTATTGGCGAATATCGCCTCTTTAACCGGATTTTTGCCGTATATAATCATTATTCCATGCTACCTATTTTCTTTAGCAACCATGATACTCCGTTTTTTATCCATGTTGGTATAGTTGAGATAATATACATTAGCGGATAGGCCGCTTGGATTAAACAGAATAAAAGTAGT
Source organism: Acholeplasma sp. OttesenSCG-928-E16 (assembly GCA_030266845.1). Taxonomy (GTDB): domain Bacteria; phylum Bacillota_I; class Bacilli_A; order Acholeplasmatales; family Acholeplasmataceae; genus JAJDIT01. Next base: position 42,498 of record JAJDIT010000003.1, read on the forward strand.
ATTTGTGGTGTTTCCAATGGAATAGACGCCTCCGTTCCTGAATATCCAGGAAAGTCAAAGAATGGTCTAAAATTGAATAAATTCGGCATCGCGATTGAAGCAATTAAGCAAGCAATCGCCGCTACTGCAAATAGCCATTTTCTAAGCGTGTTAAATGGTTTACAAACATTAAATAATACTCCTAAACAGGTGAAGGTCGCCGCTAAAACAATTAACGTTGAAGTAGCATAATTATCCATATTCAGTGCGTCTTGAAAAGCATAGACAATTAAACTATTAATCGCAACCACTAAAGCACCTGGTAATGATTTTTTAATGACATTCCACAAGAAATTACCTTTAACGTGAGTATCATTTGATTCGAATGAAATCAAGAAAGTTGGAATAGCGATAATGAAGTATTCAATCATTAATAATTGACTAGTCTCGATTGGATAATACCCTTTAATGATTCCAATAATCGATAGTACAACGGAAAATAATGTTTTAGTAATGAAAAGTGTTGCAGCTTTTTGGACATTATTAATAACTCTTCTTCCTTCGCTTACTACTTTTGGCATTGAAGAGAAATTCGAATTTAGTAATACCAAATGCGAAACATTTGTTGCTGCTTCTGACCCAGAGGCCATTGCTATTGAGCAATCTGCTTCCCGAAGAGCCAAGATATCGTTAACTCCATCTCCAGTCATCGCTACTGTTCTTCCTTGAGCTTTTAAAGCTTGAATTAAAGTTTTCTTTTGTTGAGGAGAAACTCTTCCAAAAACCGTATATCTTTCGGCGGCTCTGATTACTTCCTTTTCTGATAAGCCCTCTAGACTAATAAATTTGTCAGCATCTTTTATCCCTGCTCTTGCGGCCACTCTTGAAGCCGTTATTGGGTTGTCCCCTGAAATAACTCTTATATCAACATTTGAATCCTTAAAATACTGAATTGTTTGAATAGCATCTGCCCTAATAGTATCTTCAATCATTATTAAGGCAAGTGGAATTACTTTACCCTCAATTTTTTGATTATCAATTATTGCCCCAGGTGAATAACCCACCACAATAACTCTATATCCTTCTAGTGCTTGTTTTTCAACATCTCTTGCAATTATTTCATAATTTTCTTTGATAACGTATTCTGGAGCCCCAATGACAAAAGACCCATATTTTTCAAATTGAACGGCACTAAATTTTCTCGAACTAGAAAAAGGAATAATATTTGAATGAGTGATTCGTTTAGCTGTTCCGAATCGTTCTATTAATGCTGCAGTTGTTACATTATTATCTTGTTGAGCATTAATCATTGCCGGAATGATTTGTTTTATGTTTAGTTTGGTTGGATTGTTATATTCGATAATACCTCTAACTGTCATCGTTCCATCTGTGATCGTTCCGGTTTTATCTAAACAAAGAGTATCCACTCTAGCTAACATCTCAATACAGTAAAGTTCTTGAACTAGTGTTTTATTTTGTGAAAGCCTAATTACTCCTACTGAAAGTGAAATACTCGTTAATAGTATTAACCCAGCAGGAATCATACCAACCAAAGCGCCTGATACTTTAATAACTGTTTGGGCATAGTTTAAGGTTCCCTTTTCAATGAAGGTATCTCCACCATACATCGATAAGAATAGGAATACTCCAATAGGAACAATAATCACCCCTATAACGACCATTAAAATTCTTATTGAACTTAATAAGCTCGATTTAGGCTTCTTATAAACCTTGGCTTGCTCGGTTAAGCTATTTATATAAATATCCTTACCAACCGCTGTTGTTTGAGCTTGGCAATATCCAGATACGATATATGATCCAGAATATAAAATATCTCCCGCTCTTTTGATTATGGCATCAGATTCTCCAGTCAATAGTGATTCATTTACTTCTACCATTCCATTTCTTACTACGCAGTCAGCAGGTACTTGTTTCCCATTACTTAATAAAATAATATCATCAATAACAATCTCGCTTAGGGTAATCTCCTGTTCCTCAGAATCTCTTAACACGTGAACTACTGGAGCATTTAAAATTGATAATTTATCGATTGTTTTTTTAGCGTTTATTTCTTGAATTAATCCAAATGCAATATTGAAAATCACTGGAATAATGAATAACAAGTTCATAAAGTTGGCACCAACAGTTATTTGCCATACAAATATTCCGACCATCAATAAATTGAAGAAACTAAGTAGGTTGTTAGCTAATATAGCGCCTATACTTTTTGTAGAACCAACTTTAGTATAGTTAACCATGTTAGCATTCACTCTATCTTCAACATCATCTTGGGTCAAACCAATAGTCACTTCTGGATTATATCTTTTTACTAAATCCTCTGGTTTTGGAGGTTTTTCTTTTGGTTGTTTTTTTACTTTTCCTACTTTAAGTGGATCAATGCCTTTATCGTTAAACGGTACTAACACATCCGTAGTTTTAGTTTCTGGAACATCAAAAAGAGTTGGCTCTTCTATTACTTCCTCTTTTTGGACAACTTCTTTAATTATTTTTTGTTTTTTTGGTTTTGATGCATTTTTACTTGCTTCAAGTGGTACCTGAGTAGTCTTTGGTGCTACCTCTTTATCTAAAGCCTTATTTTCTTTGATAATAGTCTTATCATCAACTTTTATTGCAGGCTTTTTTTCTTTAACGGGTGTTTCGTTTGTTTTCTTAGGTGTTGCTTCAGTAGCTTTCTTAGTGGTTGTTTTTTTGTTTTCTACCGGTTTTATTTCTTCTTTTACCTTTTCTCCCTCTTTTTTTGTGGTGGTCTTTTTGGAAGTGGTTGGTTTAGAAACTAAAACACTCTCATTTTCTTTAAGAGTTTTCGTATTAGGTTCCTTTTTACTAACAACTTTCTTCACTTCCTCAACTTTAGGGGTTGTTGTTGGTTTAGGGGTTGCCGCTTTTTTAGTTGTGGGTGTTTCCTTTTTTTCAGCCATCAATTTGTTCCTTCTTTATATAGATTATCGCTAGTTCAATCAATTCATCAGCCCTCTTTTTATCATTAAGGTATAAGTACCCTATTAATGACTCAAAACCGGTAGCTTGATGATATTCTTGTAGGGATAAATTTTTTCTAGAAATGCCAGTAACATTTCTCCCTTTTTTATATGCATCAATCTCTTTTTCGCTTAGTAAATCATTTTCAAGAAAATTCATTATTATTCTTGATTGTGCTTTCCCTGAAGTGAACTTAACTGCCATTTGATGAAGATCGTTTCCCTTAGTAACTCCGAGCGAAATAATATAATCTCTAATTCTTAGCTCATAATACCCATCACCAATATAAGCCAATGTTGTCCCGTTCAATATTATATCCATCCCTTTAATGATAATCTTTGACGAAGGATGTCTGCTTTTTGATAATCTTTATTATCTCTAGCTGTTAACCAGTCGCGGTATTCTATCAAATCTATTTCCTCTACCTTAAAGTCTTCTTTTAAATTTAAAATTTCTAAAATTACAATTAAATCATTATATAGTTCATTTAACTTTGATAACTCTTTAGTCTTGTTAATTTCCTTAATCAATTCATAAACTACAGATAGCGCATTTGGGGTATTAAAGTCATTATTCATTTCGTTTTTAAACTTATCTAAATAGTGGCCTTTTGTTTCTAACAAAGATTTATTAAATAGCAACGTAAAAAATGTTTTCTTTACTGTTTTAAATATTTTATCATACTCTTTGGTAAATTGCACAAGAAGCTCATCGGAATAACTAATTGGTTGTCTGTAATTAGTTGATAAGATAAGGAGAATATATGGTTTTATTTGATCATTTTTAATGATATCTTTTACATAAACAACATTTCCCAATGACTTACTCATCTTGGTGGTTCCCATCCTTAAATGACCAACATGCATCCAATATTTTGCCAAGTGATGATGATCCATTGCCTCGGTTTGGGCTATTTCGTTTTCATGATGAGGAAACTTTAAACCTACTCCACCGCCATGGATGTCTATTTGCCCATTAAAGATTTTTTTATTCATAACAGCACATTCAGTATGCCAACCAGGACGTCCCTTTCCAAATGGACTATCAAAAGTAATTCCTATTTTGGTATTTTTCCACAAGTTAAAGTCTTTAGGATCTTCCTTTTCATCATCTACATCTATTCTAAAACCCTCTTCTAACTCTTCAAGTTCCTGATTAGATAACAAGCCGTAGTCCTTGATTTTATGAACTCTAAAATAAACCCCTTTTTCATTTTTGTAGGCATATCCTAAATTCACTAATTCGCCGATGTAATGGACCATATCATCAATGTATTCGGTTGCCTTGGGTGTTTTATCAGGCAGTTCATTCACTAACGCTTTTGTGACAGAAAAAAGTCTTTTCGTATATTCTTCAGCGATCTCTTTTTCGGTTTTGTTTTCTAAAATAGCTTTGTTGATGATTCGATCATCAATATCTGTGATGTTAGAAACATATAGACACTCATATCCTAAAAACTGAAAGTATCTTTTAACCATTTCAAAAAATACGATCGGCCTCGCATTTCCAATATGGATATCATTATAAGTGGTTGCACCACATACATACATGTTCACTTTGTTAACATGAATAGGTTTAAATTCTTCAATTTTATTAGTTAATGAATTATATATCTTAAGCATTTTCTTTCCCTTCAAGTATATATTATAGCAAAACGCCTTAAAATAACAAGTTATTTTATAAAACCATCCTTCTTAATCCCCACAGTATTTCAACCATTGCCCAAGTATCTTGTTTACAATATTCAAGTAAATCATTGTAGGCTTTATTGAATGTTTCTTGATCCATTAGAGGAAAGTTTGCATAAGTCGCAAGGGCTTCTGTGCCGTTTCCAACCGCCATTCCTTGATAAGTAAGATCTGTAAATATCGGAAGAACTTTTTTTATTGAGTATGAACCATTTAGGTCTTCATGATAATATTTGATGATTGAATCTTCTTCACTAAAACCAAGATTACTAAAGAATTTCTTATTTCCCCTAAGCAGATGCATCAAATCAAAGATTCTATCGTTAATATCTTCTAGTCTTTCTTTATATTCAGGGTAAAGTATCGCAAGTTCCTTAATCCTTGTTTTCTCAAATGATTGGTTATAAACAATAACATGCCCAGAATCTGGTTTTATTATTTCAATCATTTTTTCTACTAGTTCTCTTCTAGGGTCACTATCATTTTTTGCCAAAAAGGAATAATTATCTTTTTCTTTGTCGCAACTAAATGGGGTTTCTTCTACATGTATTGAAAACTGAAATAAAGACTGAGTGTACGGTTTTTCTCCTTTTAGTCTTGGTAAAGGGCAAGGAAAAGATTCAAAATCTAAATGGTAAAGCGGAAATCTTAAAGCTTCAATTCCTTTTTTTATTTTTTCTTTATCAATATATATTTTTTTACTTAAAACAACCTCTTTTTGAATGACGTTATTTCGCCTTACTAACCATTCGTCCGGAACATCGACCATGTTGACCAATCCATCATTGATCATCTCATATCTTTCATTTCCATTAAAGCCGAAATGGCTGCCAAGATAAGTAAATATGCTGTTTTTTTCTGGAACTTTTTTTATCCTTTTACTGCAATATGGATAAAAGTTACATTCCTTCAAATCTTTTCTTTGGCAATATTTTCCTATTTTTATATGGTCTGGATTGGCATCCATCTCATCAAGATAACTATTGACAAGTGCTATATCATGATCAAGTATTTTCATATATTCTTTTGTAAGGGCTGTTAAATCAATCAGTTTAATTATATCTTCATCATAGATAGGAATATTATTGTCATCCACATTGCCATCATAGATGTAATCGCAGTTTAAAACACCTAGATAGTATTTCACTTCCTTACTTGTTTTAGTACCAAGCTCAAATATTTTTCTTTGGTAAGCTAAGTCATAAATGTATCTGCCGATATCTGAAAACCTATCAAATAATTTATCTCTTTTGTTTTCTTCTTTTAAGAACTCTTCGTTAAATATCAAGATGCCATCAGGTGATAATTGAAACACATTAGCCTTAGGTCCCTCCTCTAAAACATATGAGAGATCTTGAAACTTCTTTGAAGTTGTAGCTTTTGATTCGATTATTCTAATGTATTTATCGTCTTCTTGAAAACCATCTAAAAAGCAAAAATAGTCATACCCGTCGATATTGGTTTGGATATATTTTTGTTTGAAAGTGTTTTGGCTATAAATAATATTCCCGCCAAATTGTTTTTTTATTTTGTTTGCGGAAAGCTCTTCTATTTTATTGTAATAAGGCATTAGAGTTTCTGTTTGTTTATCTAGCTTTTTAACCGTTATGTCTTCTTGATCATCATCAAACATATCTGAAAAGATGAGTTTTTTCTTTTCATTGTTTTCATAACTCATTATTTCTTCTAACTCATCTAAAGCGACAATTGCCTTTTCTTTTTTTTCATGGATTTCATTTAAGGCACAATAATTACGGCACCTAAGAAAATTAGTAAATTTTGTTTTAGATATTTTCATAATATCACCTTTAAAAAATTAGCATCCGTTTTACTGGATGCTAATAAAAATTATTTTATTGATAATGATACTGCCTGTTCTCCAATAACAACAGTCACACCATTTATCACCGCTGTTATTCTTATTGTTACAACAGCTTTTGATTTTAAATTAGTAAATTCGATAACTGTAGTATCATCAACATAATCAACTGGAGTTTTTCCGATTTTCCCGTTGTACCACAATTCTACTTTAACACCCGTTGCATCACCACTTGGATCAACTAACCCAACTGTAAATGTCAAGTCAACTGTATTAGCGGTTGCTGCATTTTGAATGTTTATTGAGCCCTCATTAATACTAGCGGTAATTCCTAATGTTTGATAACTTCCATCTCCAACAACGCCAATAATAACGTCAGCTACACCATCAACGGTAGCTCTTAAGACTAAACGATAAACTGTATTAATCGATAATCCATCGAAACTTACTTCTTGTGGAGTTGCTGTATTGTTAGTGAACTCTTTTGCTTCAATTAATGTGTTGTTTTGATATATCGCCGCTTTTAGTGTTTGGTAGTTAATTTTTGTTTCAGCATTTTCAACCAGTGAAGGTTTAAAAGTTATTTTCGTTGCGCCGATAGTTACCGGTGCAGCTAAGTTTACGCTCACTAAATCTTGAGTGCTTATTTCAAACGAATCTAAGGCTACTTTTTCTACTTCATTTACTGTTGCTGTCACTATAACGTTGTAATTAGTACCAGCAGTTAGTGCGTCATAATTGATTGTTTTATTATCTGTAGCTTTGCTCGATTTTACGAAAACGCCGTTTTGATAAATTGATGCTTCTAGTGTATTCTCTTTTACTAATGTGTTTGCATCAGCTAAAGTTATATCAAAACCAAGTTTGCTAAATCCTCTTGTTTCATTAGCGTATGAAATACCAACACTTAGTGTATTAATTTTTAGTTCGTCTACGATATCAGTTCCATTTAGGACTCTAATTGTGTATTCCTTATCGATTGATAATCCGCTAAATGATCCGGTGAATTGGTCTAGTTTGACTCCTTGAACCTTTGTATTGCCATCATAAACCGCTACCTCGATGTTGGCTAAGTTATATTCTGACTTAACATCAGATACTCTAACTTCAAATGCTACTTTATGTGAATATGCTAAAGCATGATTTATGTAAACATTTTTATTCGCAGATACTTCGGTTAAAAACTCACTATTTAATACTGCTATTCCATCACCTGGTGTTATTGTAGAAGGCGCTTGGGCAATGCCGTTAACCTTATAATTAGATGCTCCATATACTTTGCTTTCATCGCTACTGATTATCTTTGCGTCACCTGCAAATGCATCAACGTCAGATACTAAGATCATTGGTTGGTTAGTACTTTGAGTATTAACAGTGATTGTCTTACCAGTTCCGATTCTTGATAAGTTACTAACATCGATTGTATCGTTAGCTCTTGCGATTAGTCCAGATACTATAACTTCTTCGATTCTTCCAAAATCATCAGAAGAGTTTACATAAATTGATCCTGAATAAAATCCTTTGCTAATTTGATAATTAGAAGATACTTCTCCAATCAAACCGCCAACTCTTATTGAATCATTAATTCGTTTATAATTATCGGTAATTTCCGTTTCTCTTGAAATGTATTTGAAGTCATTAACATTAATATCTACGTTACTACCGATTTCCATCGCTTGCTTGTGAATATTAAAATTCCCGATTGCACCACCGATGTTAATAATTGTAGCTTTTGCTTGTGTTGAAGTGATATAACCATTAAAATTAATGTTTCCATCAGAACTAATTCTTTCTAATACTTTCGGATTAGAGCTATGATATACATAGCCGATTGCCCCACCGATATTGATGGAGTTTAACCCAACATGGTGTACGTTAACATCAACATTACTAGTAACTACATCTTGTGCTTTACCTTCTAAGTGACCGATAGCTCCACCAATATTAGATGATGTTTGAGAATTCCCCTCTGTTTTCAATTGAATTCTACTATTAATAACCTTAACATTTGATATAGTTGAGGTATTTGATACTCTACCTGCTAAAATACCCGCATGTACTGTTCCGTAATATGTAGTATTCAAAATATTTACATTGTCTATGACTAAATCTTTAATGGTTTCTTCTTCTCTTGAGGAATCACCATTAACATAGCCAAATAATCCTAAGTATTGTGGTTTTGAAGAAGAAGTTAGGTTTAAGTTCTTAATAGAAAAACCACCACCATCAAGATTTCCTTTAAACGCTGAACTAGATGAAGAGGTCCCAAAGAAGTCTTCAGCTTTTATTGTTCTTCCTTCAAAGTCAATATCATTTTTTAAAACAAAATATGAACTAGGTGAATCTTGGATATCTAAGAATTCCTCTGGTGTTGAAACACTTATTGAATCGTCCTTAGTCGCTCCCTCAGCTTTTGTAGTAAATGATTTAGAATCAAATTCTACTTGTTCATCGCCGACTGTACCATAAATTTTAACAACATAGGTTGTATCATATGTCAATCCACCAACCTTAAAACGATATGTGTTATCTTTATCCTCTACTTCATCGTATGTTTTTTGTTCAGATTTTTGACTGCCATCCAAAAAAGCTTTTGCCACCAAGCTGCCAGAAACTAAGGCGTTTCCTTTATCGGTGACTTTAACATCAATAATAATCGTCTCTGAAGTAGTATTAACTAGAGATATCGATGCCTTAACGCTTGATCCACAAGCTACTAATGCAAAGATTGCTACTATTGATAATAAAAATGCTGTGATTTTTTTCATTGTTTGTTCTCCATCCTTATAATTGTTTCGTTAATTCTTTTTAAAACTAGGTCCTTCCCCAATAATGACAATTGAATTGGCAAACTAGGTCCATGCATATCTCCTGTTGTTGCAATTCTTGCTGGCATGAATAATAGTTTACCCTTGACATTGGCGGATAGTCCAACATTTTTGATGGCCTCTTCTATTAGTTGAGATTCAAAAACGGTTTTTATCAATTCCTCTTTTAATGCTTTAATAGTATTCAAACAATCGTTTTCTACTATAAATTGGTAGGCTTCATCAGAAATGAAGAAGTCTTCGTGAAAAAATTCTTCATACAGTTTGATAATTTCTGCCCCGTATGTTAGTCTGTCCCTTAGTACACTAACTAAATCCCTTAACCATGATTCGCTTTTTATCTTAATGTTAGCTTTGGTTAGAAATTTTTTGCAAAAGAGAGTAATTTCCTCTAAATCCATCTTTTTTAAATGTTTACTGTTAATAAATCTTAGTTTATCTTGGTCAAAAAAAGAAGGTGCTTTTGATAATCTATCATCGTTAAATAATTCAATGATTTGATTTGGTTCTAATATTTCTTCATTGGTTGGCGAACTCCATCCTAGAAGACTAATAAAATTAAACATTGCATTAGGTAAATATCCTAATTCCTCATATTGAGAGATAAATTGCATAACATTCCCATCACGCTTGCTTAATTTCTTGCCGTGTTCATTTACGATAAGCGTCATGTGCCCAAAAGTTGGCGGAATCCATTCAAATGCTTCATATATCATGATTTGCTTAGGAGTGTTTGTGATATGTTCTTCTCCCCTTAATACATGAGATATCTCCATCATATGGTCATCAATGACAACCGCGAAGTTATATGTTGGAATGCCATTATCCTTTACAATTATCCAATCCTCGACATCTTTTGATTCAAAGCGGAGCTCTCCTCTTACCATATCTTTAAAAGTAAAAGTTTTATCTTTTGGAACTTTAAATCTTATGGCGAAGTGTTCGCTATCGTCTCTATATTCTTTATATGCTAATCCTCTACTTAAAAGATCATCAGCATATTTACTATAAATATCTAGTCTTTGAAGTTGACGATAAGGTCCATACTTACCACCTTGATTTGGTGATTCATCCGGATTGATCCCAAGCCAAGATAAATATCTTAGTTGAGATTCTTCTCCACCTTCTACATTCCTTAAAACATCAGTATCTTCAATTCTAATTACGAAGTCTCCATTGTTATGTTTTGCATATAGATAATTAAATAATGCAGTTCTTGCGTTTCCAATATGAAGTAATCCGGTAGGACTAGGTGCATATCTTACTCTAACCTTTTCCATATTTCCTCCCTTTATGCCTTTATTATTATACTTTATTTGTATTTATAATACAAGTTAATAATATAATTTACAACATTTGTGAATTTCCATATTTTTTTTGGTTTTTTTGGTATTTATTTGTTAATTTTTTTGAATCAAAAAACAAAGAAAGGAAGAGAAAAGTTAGTTCCATAATTTATTAGTTATTCATTATTTCATATATTTATTCAATATTTTTTTGTACCTTAAAGGTAACTAATTCAAATGTCAGTGCCACCATCACCAATAATGATGTCCAAGCAAAAACTAAATCATATCTTAGTGATACACCGGCTTGATAAATTTCTTTTCCTATACCGTGCTTTATTTGTGAGACATATTCAGCCATGACAATAACCTTAATGCCTAACCCTAAACATTGAAGAATTGTCGTAAAAATGCTTCTTCTAATTAATGGCAAATAACAATAGAAAAATCCTTTTATGATACCATTATCTTCCAATTTATATATGTCTAGATATGTGTGATCTATCGAAAGAATAGAATCTTGAATTTGTTGATATACTAATGGAAAAATTGTCAAAAAAGAAATCACATAAGGGGTACCATTAAAACCAAACACTATTAAGGCAATTACAATAATTGAAATTACGGGGATTGTTCTAAAAATAGTGACAATCGGTTTAAAAAATGTCCTAAATCCTTCGATTTTAGCTGACAATAAGCCACAGATTGTCCCTAACAGAAATGCTGATGCTAGCGAAACTAATAATCTTAAAAAGGTAAGTCCTATCGAAATATAACTATTTTCTTTCGTAAAAATGGAAAAAAAAGCTTTTATTACCTCGATAGGATTAGGAAATAAAAGCGGGTTAGATACTGCTAGATGGATGATTATCCACACTAGGAATATAAAAAATATAGATGTAGTAGTGATAATTGTTTTTTTCAAAAATTTAACCCCTATCTAAATGTAAAAATCATCATCAGGTAGTTTGCCGCCCACAACATTTTCATCAAATTCTGCAAGAATGTTAAAGTATTCTTCAATTACTATTTTAGCATCGGATCCTGTTTTATAGCCTAGATTACTTAAGGGGATCGCTGATAATAAAACTGATTTAGGAAATCCAAGATTTAATGATACAGCAATATCTGCTGCTTGAGAAGCATTTTCATTAGTTCTTTTAATAGAGTCTGCTAAATCTTTTTTTATCTTATTTATTTTACTTTCTGGCAAATTATCTTTAACAAAAACGCTAGCCTGTGGGTACGAAGTATTGTTGGTTGCCTCTTCATACAAAACTTGCAGATCGATGATAGTCAAATTATCTATCTTTTCTTTGACTAGAGAAACTTGTGGCTCAGCCAACAATACAACTTTGTTGTTGTCTTCTATAAGAGCATTTCTAGCGAGCAAGACACTATTAACATACGAAATGATTGGATGTACTTGGTTTTTAGAAAATAAGTACTTACAGACATAATCGCTCGTACTATTTTCACCAAACAATAATACATCATTTCCATTTAGGTCATTAAAATCTTTGATGTTTTGGTTTTTAGTAACCAAATAATAGTTCCCAAAAACGACTGAGGCTAATAATCGATACGTTGTGTTATTTAGATTATATAACTTCGCGCCTAAGTTTGTCGGTGCTAAAATAACATCGTGACTCTTACTCCCAAATGCCGATTGTAGAGCACTAGGCCCATCAACTTGGGTAACATCATAGCTGCTAGTTTCGTTTTGAAGATGCAAGATTGATAGTTGAGCGCTTCCTGATGGTGTAATGATTGTTATTTTTTCATTACTTTTACAAGCAATCATGAAGATAACAAGCATTAGTGAAACAAAAAACAAAGTTACTTTTTTCATTTGCTATATGGCTTTCTTTGATGATAATGAGTGTGCAATAAATCATGGATAGCATAATGCCCTTTTTTATTGAGATAATCATCATAAAGCTTCTTAACCGCTTCATTTTGATCAGACCTTCTAAAGGTTGCTTTTTGATCAGAAGTATATAAAGCACTAGATCTTTCTTTAATAACATCAACGTTTTGTAAATCAGTCGCTTTTACTATTGGTTGTCCGCCTCCATTTATACATCCGCCTTTACATCCCATGAACTCAACAAAATGGTATTGTTTTTTTGAGGTTTCTAACATCTCTAAAAACTCTTTGATCGCTTTTCCGCCTTGGACAACAGCAACATTTAGTTTGTGTGGTCCAACTTGGTAAGTTGCCTCTTTGATGCCATCAGTACCTCTTATTTCTTTAAACTCTATTGGCGCAGATTTCCCAACAAGCATATGAGAAACAGTTCTAAGTGCTGCTTCCATAACACCGCCAGAGACTCCAAAAATAGATGCTGCTCCAGTATATTCTGCCAATTCTCCATATGGAGCAATTGGTTTTAGCTCCCTAAAATTGATTCCTCTTCTTCTAATTAGCCGAGCAAATTCTCTGGTTGTTAAGACGATATCGACATCTTGGTATCCGTCTCTACCCATCTCTTCTCGTTTAGCTTCCGCTTTTTTTGCAACACATGGCATGATAGAAACAGAAACGATGTTGTGTGGATCTATTCCTAGTTTTTCTGCATAATATGTTTTAATAAGTGCTCCTGCCATTTGTTGAGGAGACTTACATGTTGAAACGTTAGGAATATATTCTGGAAAATATTGTTCTACGTAATTAATCCAACCAGGTGAACATGAAGTGAATAAAGGTAAAACTCCATCTTTTGAAATTCTTTCTAATAACTCTGAACCTTCTTCAATAATGGTTAGGTCAGCGGCAAAATTAGTGTCCATAATCTCATTAACACCTAGTCTTTGAAGAGCAGCAAACATTTGACCTTCAACATTAGTTCCAACTGGATAGCCAAACTCTTCCCCTAAAGCAACTCTAACTGATGGAGCTATTTGTACAATTACCGCTTTATTTGAATCATGAATCGCTTGTTCAAATCTTTTAATATCATCGTGTTCTCTAATTGCTCCTGTTGGACAAGCTTGAATACATTTACCGCAATAAATACAGCCAGAATCTTCTAAAGCATGAAATAGTGCTGGTCCAACATATGTATCAGATCCTCTTTCATTGAAGTTTAAAATTCCCAGTGCAGTATTTTTTTCACAGGCAGAAACACATCTTCCACACAAAACACATTTTGATGAATCGATGTACATAGCTGGAGAAGAAATATTCATTCTCGTCTTTTTTTGTTTATATCCATATAAATCTGAGTATTCGTTAGAAATTGAATACCTTCTTAATAAATCTAAAAATTCGCAATTTTCTTCTCTTGAACAAGTGAAACACTCAAAATGGTGATTAGCAGCCATAAGTTCTAATATGTTAACAACATGGTTATATGTTCTCATGTTTTCAGTGATAACACTCATTCCTTCATAACAGGTCGTCCTACAAGCTGGTTTTAAGTTAGGATTACCATCTACCTCAACTGAACATAAACGACAATTTCCTTCTTCATGGACTTCTTCTAAAAAGCAGAGTCTTGGAATAAAAACCCCTAAATCTTTTGCAACATCGAGGATTGTGGATCCTTCTTTTACTTTTCGCTTAACTCCATTAAATCTAATTTCAATGATTTTATCAGTCATCTTTATACCTCCGCTGCAGGTCTAGTGGCGATTGCTCTAACTGGACATGCCTTTTTACAAGCACCACAAGATATACATATGTTTAAATCTATTTCATGAAGAGACCTTGGCTCACCATTTATTGCTTGAACTGGACAATTTGTCTTGCATTTGCCACATCCAATACACTTATTATCAATATAATATTTGGTCAAATCGCGGCAAACTCCTGCTGGACAATACTTATGAAGAACGTGCGCCTCATATTCTTCTCTAAAGTGTTTAAGTGTTGATAATACTGGATTTGGAGCAGATTGTCCTAACCCACATAAAGAGGTTTCTTTAATGGTTTTCCCTAATTCTTCTAGACGATCCAAATCTGCTAGAGTTCCTTCCCCTTTACAAATTTTATCTAATATTTCAACCATTTTTTTGGTACCTTCGCGACATGGAGTACACTTACCGCATGACTCTTCAACGGTAAAATCTAAATAAAATCTAGCCACATCGACCATACAATTATCTTCATCCATAACGATCATTCCGCCAGAACCCATCATTGAATCCAGTTTTATTAAGTTATCAAAATCAATTTCAGTATCTAGGTGTTTTTCTGTTATACATCCACCAGAAGGCCCTCCTGTTTGAACAGCCTTAAATTTTCTCTTGTTAGGAATTCCTCCCCCAATATCAAAAATTGCCTCTCTAAGTGTTGTTCCCATTGGAATTTCAATCAACCCAGTATTAACAATCTTACCTCCTAGAGCAAACACTTTTGTCCCACTAGATTTAGAGGTTCCAATTGATTTAAACCAGTCTGCCCCTTTTAAGAAAATAACTGGAACGTTAGCGAAAGTTTCAACATTGTTAACGTTAGTTGGTTTTCCCCATAATCCAGAAACTGCTGGGAATGGAGGTTTTAATCTAGGCATACCTCTTCCACCTTCAATTGAGGCAATTAATGCTGTTTCTTCCCCACAGACAAACGCTCCTGCTCCAAGTCTTAACTCAATATCAAAACTGAACTCGGAACCGAAAATATTTCGCCCTAATAGGCCATATTCTCGCGCTTGATCAATTGCGATATTTAGTCTATCGATGGCAACAGGATATTCTGCTCTAACATATATATACCCTTGATCAGCACCAATGGCATATCCACAAATTGCCATTGCTTCTAAAACAGAATGCGGGTCACCTTCTAATATTGCTCTATCCATAAACGCACCTGGATCTCCCTCGTCTGCATTACATATTACATATTTTTTTTCAGAAACAGAGTTAGCGGCGAACTGCCATTTCAAGCCTGTTTGAAATCCTCCGCCGCCCCTTCCTCTAAGGCCAGAGGCTTTAACCTCATCAATTACTTGTTGAGGGGTCATCTCGGTTACCGCTTTACCTAAAGCGAGATAACCATCTTTAGCAATATACTCTTTGATATCCATTGGGTTAATCTTTCCACAATTCCTAAGAGCGATTCTTTTTTGTTTAGCATAAAAATTTAGATGGCTGAAGTTTTTAATTCTTCTTTTATCAATCGGATCCTTTACCATTAGTTTTTGAACAGGTCTTCCTTTTAAAACATGTTCTTCACAGATTTCTCTAACATTTTCCACTTTAACATGTGAATAAAAAGTTCCTTCTGGATAAATAATTACGACGGGACCTTTTTCACATAACCCAAAACATCCAGTAAAAACAGTTGATACATCATCAGAAAGTTGCATCTCTTTTAAAACTTTTTCAAACTCTTCCTTTATTTTTGCGGAGTTACTACTCATACAGCCGGTTCCACCGCAGATTATTATTTGCATTCTATCTAACATATTATCACCTATTTCTTTACTGAGTGTAAACTGTATTTTTCTAGTTTCTTACCATTAACTAAATGTGACTCTATTATCTCATTAACTTTTGTTTTATCTAGGTTGCAATAAATAATATTTGTTCCATCTGGTTCAATAACTTCCGCTATCGGTTCAAAAGCACATTCGCCCATGCATCCGACTTGAGTTACAGTTACATCCTTAATTCCGTTCTTATCTAGTTCCTCAATGAACTGATTTAAAATTTTTCTAGCTCCAGCAGCAATTCCGCAGGTCCCCATTCCTACTTGGATTCTTCTACCGTTTTTAGAAATTCTGACATTCATTTTTTTTAACGTGTCATCTCTTAGTTTCTGTAATTCCGCTAATGTTTTCATAATTCTACTCTCCTCGACCTAGTTTATTTAAATTAAAATCTATGTATTCTTTTAGGCTTTTTGCAATTTCTCCAATCATGAGCATTTCTCGTTCAATGAAAAGTTCTTTTTTGCTGATCTCAAATCTATCACTATCAGTTATATGAATATATTTAAATTCTTCCACCTCATCATTGATAAGAATTGAGTAAATCATTTCAGATAACTCCCCTAGTTTTGGCCTATCAATATGGTTTAAAGTTAATCTTGCTTTAATTTTTGTTCCTATGTTTATTTTTGAGCTAATATTGAATGTTCCATCCGTCTGTTCAGTAATCATTTTAAAAAGTGATAACCCCAATCCTATTTTCCTTACTGTTTTTGTTGTATAAAACGGGTCTAGGGCTTTAGATATTTCCTCGTTAGTCATTCCAATACCATCATCCTCAATGATTATTTCTAAATAATTGTTTTTTTTGTTTTCTTCAACTAAAACAACTATATTTTTAGCTTTAGCCCTAATTGAATTTTCCACAATATCAAATATTGTTAATGACAACTCATCCATTAAAGTACCTAAAGAAAGCCTCAACCGTTAGTTCTTCTAATTCTAGATAGTTATAACTTTCCCTTTCTTGGATTTCTACTATATTATGTGCATCCGAATTATATATGATTGGATATTTCATTAATTGATGTTTTTTGATAAAATCATCAGAGGTATCATTTTTTGTAACTTCAACACCATTTATTTTTATATCATTAATATAATCTATTCCACTATCTTTATTTCTATTAACGTGGGCTAAAAAAATTAAGTGTCGATAACCTTTTAGTAATTCTATAACCTTTTTATAACCTATTGATATGGGAGCCGATAGTTTATAAGGGTACAACATTACAGTCTCATCGTAAATATCAGTTATCATTTGTTCGCCATATTTCTTAGTATCAAATGGCACTTTGACAATAAATTTTTCCAAAACACTATCGAATTTAATAGCATCATCAAACGAATAAAAGTAAACCACCATATGAAATCTTTCAGCAACACTTATTTCAATCCCTGGAATTACTAAAAAATCATAACTTTTCCTTAATTCATTAATAACACTTAGTTGTTTTGCCGACCCATGATCGGTAATGGCAATTATATCTAGTTTTTTAAGCATTGCCATATTTAAAATATTATTTGGAGTCATCAACTCATTAGCGCACGCCGATAAGCATGTGTGAATATGAAGATCATAATAATATTTTTTTTTACTCATATAAACCTCTATTATATAAATCTAAAACTACTTCATATGACTTTAGTTTGGTTATAATCAAAACAATGTCATTTTCATCTGCTTTTTTGATGATTTCTGGAACGACCACTTCACACTCTGATAATATGACAACTTTTATATCACACATTACTGCACAAGCAATCGTGTTTAAACTATTGATAAGTGTAATTAAGGCATTGTCGGGTTTGGAACTTTTGATAGCTGCACTCAAAAGATCAGTTTGATATATTCCATTGAAATGTTCATTATTTATATCAAAACTTGTTAGTAGAGAGTATTTTTCATTGAGTATTTTCTTTATTTCCATCGTTTTCTCCATAGTAAAACCATAGTTTTATATGAGTCCCTTCTTTTGATGACTCAATTTGCATCGCATCGGCAGACTTTTTAATATTTGATAATCCCATCCCTGCTCCAAAACCGTTAACACGGGCTTCTTCATCAGCGGTGGAATACCCTTCTTGCATCGCAAACGATATATCGGCAATGCCGGGTCCTTCATCAATAAATGCCAAAAATATATATTTATCATCCATTAAGAAATCAACATATCCTCCAACAGAATGAATAACGATGTTAATTTCGGCTTCATAAGCGGCGGCACTAACTCGTTTAATAAAATTTTTAGAAAGATTTTTTTTCTTTAGTGTTCTTTTGATTTGAATGGAGGCATCCCCCGCTAAATCAAATCTTCTAGGCAGAACAACATATCTTTCTTTAATCATGCTTTGTTAAGCCTCTTACGTTTTTTTCGTAAAGCAAGCCATTGCTGTTGAACATTGTATGTTTAGTGCTTAGTAAAACAATACCCGCTTCAATCGCTTGATCAATCACTGTTTGAGCTGGAGTTTTACCACGAACCATCAATACAACACCAATATCTATTATTTCTGCTGATTTTATTGCCTGGTTAGTCGCAAGACCAGTAATAAGGATTGTTTCATCTAATAAGTCTGAGTCGTTCATTCTATTTAGAATAAATAAAGTATCGCTCATGAGATCGGCGCTAAAAGCATACCTAATTGTTTTTTCTTCATCTAGATTCTCTGGAGTAAATACTTCACAATCCAATAGTTTAATTATTTCCTTTACTTTCAACATTTTCTTTGAGCTCCTTGATAATCTCTTTAGTTTTTGAAACATCCGCATTACCATGAACTTCTCCATTGACAGTAAAAACTGGAGCTAGTCCACAAGCACCAATACATCTTGTTGTTTCAACGGTATAATTACCATCAGGAGATGTTTCCCCCGATTTAGTTTTCAATTCATCGGTAATAGCATCTAAAATACCTTGCGAACCACGAACATAGCATGCAGTTCCTAAGCAAACACCTACACAGTTTTTCCCCTTTGGCTCAATAGAAAATTGGCTATAAAAGGTAACCACACTATTAATTTTAGCTATACTAATTCCGGTTTTTTCTGAAATCAATTTTTGAACCACTATTGGAACGCAACCTAACCTTCTTTGTACATCGTGTAAAATCGGCATTAGTGGCCCTGTTGTGTCTTCATATTTTTTTACAGTCTCGTAAATAATGCTCTTTTTATCATCCGTAAGCACGAATTCTTTTCCCATAAATAAAACTCCCTTGTATTGTATTAAAAAAACTTTTTTCGTTTTTATAATTACATTATAACATAAGAATTTAAAGCTTTATTTTGAAAGCGGTTGCAGGTAAAAAATATGATACATTTAGAATAAAAGTAAACTATAGTTTTTTTGATATGTACTATTTTTTCCAATAAAAAAATCACCTTATGATAAACATAAAGTGATTTTCTTAAAATCAATATTAACGTTTTGAGAATTGAGGAGCACGACGTGCTTTTTTCAATCCATATTTCTTTCTTTCTTTTGAGCGAGGATCGCGAGTGATTAACCCAGCAGGCTTTAAGATTTTTCTTAATTCAACATTAACTTCTAATAAAGCTCTGGTAATACCATGACGGATTGCTCCCGCTTGACCAGAAATACCTCCACCATTTACATTAACTGTAATATCAAACTTACCTTCTGATTCAGTAAGTGTTAGTGGTTGTAAAACGTCTAGTCTAACTGCTGCTGAAGGAATGTATTCTTCAAATGGACGTCCATTAATTAAGAAAACTCCAGTTCCGGCAGTAAGAATAACTCTCGCCACTGAACTCTTACGACGTCCAGTACCTAAGTATTGTACTTTATTCTTTGCCATTTACTTATACCTCCAAAACTTCAGGCTTTTGAGCAGCATGTTTGTGCTCTGGCCCTGCATATACGAATAACTTCTTAGCCATTTGTGATCCTAAGACTGTGTGAGGTAACATACCAATAATAGCTTTTTCAACTATTCTTGTTGGATGTTTCTTCATTACTTCTTTAGCAGGTGTCGATTTTAAACCTCCACTATATCCTGAGTGGCTATAGTACATTTTATCTGACCATTTTTTACCTGTTAATTTAATTTTTTCTGCATTAATTACGACAACATAATCTCCGCAATCTACATGTGGGGTATAGATCGGTTTATGTTTACCTTTTAATACGCTTGCTACTTCTGTAGCTAGGCGACCCAATGTTTTACCATCAGCGTCAACTACAAACCATTTTCTTTCAATGGTTTCTTTTTTAGCCATGTATGTTTTCATTCTTTTCCTTCTCCTTATTGTGGTTATAAGGGCTATTGTGGAATTTTGTACCTATATCATAATACACTAAGTGTATAATTTTGTCAAATCAATTCCAACTCTTTTTTTGACTCCTCCTAATAACATTCACTAATATTGTTAGCTTACTCATTATGCTTTATCATCTCTTGACTTAAAATCTTACAAACAACAGTTTTATTGATTTAAAATAAATGCAATTAGGATATAGTTTCATTTTCACTTTATAGAGCCATTTTCCTTTATATCAACTCAACGATATCTTCGCAGTATTTGACTAATTTTTCTCTAACACCAACCTTATGTCTCCAGTCTCTACTATCCCATCGTTCCTTTGAGAGGTCGTCTCCGCTATAGATGATTGCTCCATATTTTACTTTTCTAAACTTAGCAACAGCTAGTATTGAAGCTTGCTCCATTTCTACGATGATTGCACCCTCTTTTTTCCTTCTTTTAATTTTTTCTTCTGTTTCGCGATAGAAGGCATCCGTTGTCCAAGTTTTACCAATCACAAAGTCTTCTTTTTGATCTTCTAAGTATTTTTTAATTGTATTTACTATTTTGGAATCTGCGTTTACTTGTCGACCAGGTTTTAGATAATGGTAACTAACCCCTTCATCTCTAATGGCACTATCGATCACGATTACCTTTCCAACAGTGATACTTTTATCTAGAGAACCCGCTCCTCCGCAAAACATGATTCTTTTTGCGCCAAAAGCAATCGCCTCTTCTACTTGTCCAATACAAGCTGGGGCGCCCACTGATCCATGAACAATCGCAATATCCTTATCCTTATACTTGAAAAAATGATAGGAGTTTTCTCCATTAATCGTCAAGTATTCCTCTATTTTATTTTTAAAAAATAAGTCATTTATAACTTCCTTAAAAAAACAGATAATCACATTTGCCGGAAAATCATGTACTCCATACTTATCTACTACATATGATGGTTTTATTTTCCCCTCACCTTTAAAATCAAACTCTAGGATTGGGTATCTTCTCTTACTCATCGATATCATCCCCTTGTGACTTTTTTTGGTTTTTTCTTTTATTCATTTCGCTTTTAATTAAGTTAAAAATATGAATTGGAATTAATGCTCCATTTAGGATAATTACTGAAACCATACTGGCATCAGGAATTAGTGCTTGCACAATTATTGCATATATTAAATTTATAGTACAGCCAATAATATTGACTATTCTAATCTTTTTTTCACCGGTTATAATAAATGAACCTAGCACTATCGCTACTCCAGCAAAACCAATATATTCCGCCCAATGCATTGCTAAAAACATGACCTCACCTCATTTTCGTTTTATTGGTGTATTTTTATATTAACACTTTTTTTATTTTATTCAAAATAAAACCCATAAAACAGGAAGTTTTAAGTTCAAAACAGATGTTTTATGGGTTAATTATTATGCGATTGTTTTTCTTTTAAAATTACCAAAAACGTTTCTAACAGGTTTTGTAACCATGAAAGCGCCCGGATCAGTTTGTCTTACTATCGATGCTAAAGCATTCATTTCATAAGATGAAATTACAATATATAACATCTTTTTTTCAGCATGAGAATATGCTCCTTCAGCTCTTAAAATTGTAACTCCACGATGAATTTTTTCTAATATCTCTTGAATCATTTCCTCCGGACCAGAAGTAATAATCTCGGCTGATATAAATTGATATGATGTATGAATCTTATCAGTGGCAACGGTTGAAATCAAGATTCTAATAACTGTATAAGCCATGGTAGCTATTCCAACATTACCTCCGATTATCAACCCCCCGGCAACTGCTATTCCAACATTCATGAACATCGAAACTATCCCAACTGATTTTCCGTTTCTTAATGATACGTACTGGGCAATAATGTCCAATCCTCCGGTCGATGTTCCAAACTTCAGTGCTCCTCCAGTACCAATACCGACCAAGAGACCTCCAATAACCGCTAGTAATAATGGATCTAAGGTTTTAAATCCTAAATCCGGAGTTGGAATAATTGCAATCACCGTTGACTGCAGGGTAACAGATACTAAGCTATAGATTGTAAATCTTTTAGATACTTTGAACCAACCTAATAAGAGAATTGGCACATTAGCTAAAAAGATAAAAATTCCGGAAAAAACATCACCTAGTATTATCTTCCCGCCGCTCGCTTTATCAAAAACATCACTCAATAGTTGGGCAATACCGGGGATACCACCTGTATAGATTCTAACTCCTGGCATTTCTAAATTACCAGTTACGCTCATTAAAAACCAAGAAACTCCTATACCGTATATAAATGTAAAAATAGATACTGCCGAGAATCTTATTATTTCAGGCAATAATTTCATCTTAAAATGACTACTTTTTAAATACTTAATAAATTTGCTCATTGTTTTTTCTTTTCAATTTCCTCTAATTTTTTATCAACATCATATCTTTCAAATAGCACTTCTGCTTTACCGATTTTTTGGTCTTTATATCGTCCAAATTCCCTTAAACTATCAAAGCTTAGATCTTCTGTAATTATTTGACTAGCAATCTTCTTAGCTGTTTCTGGTAAGAATGGTTGGAGTAACGATGCAATAAATCGAATAGTTTCGACTAAATTATAAAGCACATGATCTAATTCATCTTTTTTATTTTCATCCTTAAATAGTAACCAAGGTTCAGATACATCAATGTATTTATTAGCAAATCTAGCGAGCTGAACTACTTCTTCTAAGGCATCCCCTACTCTAAGGTCTTCAATTAACGATCTAATCTTAGGGAGAGTTTCTAAACACTTTTCTTTTAAGTCAAGATCAAAAGGTTCTTTTATTTTTGGATTTCTTATATATCCTTCTTTATACTTATTTGCCATCCCAATAGTTCTATTAACAAGATTTCCTATTGTATTCGCTAAATCTGAGTTGTTTCTTTCAATAATAAGCTGATATGTCATATTGCCATCTTGAGCATATGGTATCTCGTGGATACAATAATATCTTACTACATCAGTTCCAAATAAATCTACTAAATCCTTAGTATACATAACATTTCCAGTCGACTTGCTCATTTTTTCTTTATTAAATAATATCCAAGGGTGGGCGAATATCTTCTTTGGAAGTGGCAAATCTAAAGCCATTAGGATAATTGGCCAATAAATAGTGTGAAATCTAAGAATATCTTTTCCAATGATGTGTACATCAGCTGGCCAAAATTCGTTAAATAGTTTTCCATTATTGCCATCTACGTCATACCCTAAACCAGTTATATAATTTGATAAAGCATCAATCCAGACATAAACAATATGACCCGGTGCAAAACTAACTGGAATTCCCCATTCAAAAGAAGTTCTTGAAACAGAAAGATCTAAAAGAGGTTCTTTAAGAAAATTATTAAGCATTTCATTCTTTCTTGATTCTGGTTGAATAAAATCAGGATTATTATTGATGTGGTCAACTAATCTTTTTTGATATTTTTTTAGGTCAAAAAAGTATACTTCCTCCTCCATCCAAATTGGGGTGTCGCCATTTGGGCATTTACCATCGACAATTTCACTTTCAGTAATATAGGCTTCTTCTGAAACAGAGTACCATCCTTCATATTTCCCAAGATAAATATCTTTTTGATCGTATAGTTTTTTGAATATTTTTTGTACTTGTTCAACATGATATTCATCGGTGGTTCTAATAAAATAATCATAACTAATATTGACCATTTTAAAAATTGCCTTAATATCATTAGATATTAGGTCGACATATTGTTTGGGCTCCAATTCATTTTGAGCAGCCTTACTTTCTATTTTTTGGCCATGTTCATCTGTCCCTGTATGAAACCAAACATCAAAGCCATCTAATCTTTTAAATCTAGCGATCGCATCTGTAATAATTGCCTCGTATACATTGCCTATATGTGGCAATGTTGAAGCATATGGTAATGCTGTTGTAATATAATATTTTTTCTTTGACATAAAAACCTCCATTTTTTGGCAAAATTAAAGCCGCCCTTAAAAATCTAAGGACGACTAAATAATCGCGGTACCACCTTAGTTCTAGAAATCTCTAGCACTCAAATCTTTAACGCAGATTTACGTTTGACTTTACATATCAAATCAAAAGCTCCAAAGCCATCTTCTCTATTTTTTTGATCCGCTTTCACCTTCCGCGAATTCTCTAGTTTCAAAATAAATAGATACTCTCTTCTTCAATACTTATTTAATTGACACACTAATTATACATAAAATGTTTTTTTATGTAAACAACAATCAATAGGAAATGTTTTCTGTTTGTTTCAGTTCCTTATTTCTTTTTGAAGCGTCAATGATGTTTAAAATACCAAAAATGATTATTAAAATAGATGAAATTCCGCCAAGTCCAGAAATTGCTGAAATGGCAACTAAGGCAATGTTGAAACCCATGTTTTTCTTTGAAAAATAGGATAAAACCATTGTCGCAATAGCAACAAGAACCGCCCAGATAGCTGCAAAAATTAATGAACCACTCATGACTTTAACAAATAGGTCAATCGCTGCTTGATCAACTGCCGGATCTTGTCTCATAAGTTCTATGATGCTTTCGATAACACTATCTTTTACGGCGAACATCAAAATAACTACCAAAAGTGTTTCAACCAATCCAACAACGCCTAACACCATCATTGTCTTTCCATATTTTAGATCTCTCATTTTATTTTTATCTCCTTATATATGTCTGATTTTTTAATTCCTTTTTTCTTTGAAACTAATTTCATAGCATCTTTTTCTTCCATACCATCTTTTATGTATTGATTGTATAACTCCAAAATTGTATATTTGTCAAATATGCTTTTCTCATCAATTCCTTCAATAATCAAAACATACTCTCCTTTTTCCATCAATTCCAAATTAATAATTTCTTCCAAATCTCCTCTTATAATAGATTCATGCAATTTAGTTAATTCGCGCAACAAAGCTATTTTTCTGTTGCCGAATATTTTATATATATCATTTATTGTTTCCTTTATTCTAAGAGGAGACTCATAAATTACTAGAGTTTCTTTACGGTACTTATAATCAAGTAATGTCGTTTCTAATTCTTGTTTTTTCTTGGGTAAGAATCCTATGAATGTAAATGGTTGAATAATAATTCCCGACGCTACCAAAGAGGCTAAAATTGCTGAGGCACCTGGTATGGGAATTATATTAAAACCTTTTTCTATTGCCTTATTAATTATCTCATAACCTGGGTCACTTATTCCTGGTGTTCCAGCATCGCTTATTAGAGCAAGGTTTAATCCTTCTTCTAGATAGTTAATTATCATCTTCTCTTTTTCGTTTTTGTTGAATTCGTGATAGCTTATCATGGTTGTTTTTATATCGTAATGCCTAAGTAATTTGGCTGATGTTCTAGTATCTTCAGCTAGGATGAAGTCAACTTGTTTTAAGGTTTCAATCGCCCTAAATGTGATATCTTTAAGGTTTCCGATAGGCGTAGAAACAATATAGATACTGGCTTTTTCATTTGAGAAACTGATTTGTTCTAAGTTCATCATTTATTTACTAAGCTTAAGGCTTTTTCTCTTAAGTCTTTTTCAGAATAAACGATATGAATCAAGTCTCTTTTTTGTTCATCTACAATCCCTAAACGATATCTTATATCTTCTAATAAAAAATGAGCATTAGTAGTATAGACCGGACTTACAACCGAAATCTTAAAAAGATTCATATAAACAATATTTTTTACTCTTTTGGGAGCTTGTTCAAAAAACTGAATCGTCTCTTCTAAATTATCACTTAATACAAAATGATATTCCTTAAAAACATCATCAGACACTTCCGCCACCATTAGTTTTAACATTCTATTTTCTTGTTCTGTTGCGTCCCCATCAACTAAGGCAATATGAATTGCCAAATCAAGGAATTTTAATTTTTCTTTTCTTGTTAATGTACTTAAAAGCATCTCGTCTCCTTATTTATGTCTAATATCATGATAGATTTCTTGCATCTCTTTGGTTAGTTTATGTTCACTTGTATATAAGATAAGTGGTTTTAGCACCTTAAGCCCTTCACTTCCGTCCTTTGAAATCTCAATTAACACGTGATTTGCTTCACTGGTTTCCGTTGGATGGACAAAACGTACTTTCTTAACCTTCAGTCTATTTTGGTTGCACTCATCTATTATTTCAGCAACTCTTTCGGGGCGATGAATCATATATATTTTACCACCTGTTTTCAGTAATTTATTTGAAATTGCAATTAGCTGTTTCAAATTAATGAATACTTCGTGCCTCGCGATTGTTTTATATTCAATATCATTGACCTTTGATTTATTGGAAATTTTAAAAAATGGAGGGTTTGTGATTATGGCATCAATATCTTTGTACAAATTATGAAGATTGTTGATATCTTCTTTTATCATCTTAATTCTATCTTGGAGTTGATTAATCTCAACATTTTTTAGGGCTTCTTGATATATATCTTCTTGTATTTCAACCCCTACAATATTCGCCTTAGTCTTGTAAGCCATGTAAAGGCAAAGACTTCCGGCACCAGATCCTAAATCAAAAATTTTTTTTACATCCTTTGTCGGATTAGCAAAGTTCGCCAGTAAAATAGTATCTATATTAAAGGGTTGTTTTTTTGTTTGATATATCTTTAAGGGTGTTCCTATCAAATCTCTGATCATTTTCTTTTATATTCACCATTGTGCAAATGAACAATCGAACCATCCTTAAGAATTCGAGCTTTTATGGTTCCTTTCACATAGCCAACCTCAAGAACTTCTGCTTCTATCCCATCAACTAAAATAATTTCTTTTAGAGCCGGCATTTCTTTTTTAATTTCGGTATATACATCATCCTCATACTTGATACAGCATAATAATTTGCCGCAAAGACCTGATATTTTTTGAGTATTAATGGATATATTTTGATTTTTTGCCATCTTTATTGAAACTGTATCAAACTGACCAATAAATGTATTACAACAAAGTAGATATCCGCATGGTCCGATGCTACCAATCATTTTTGCTCCATCTCTTGGCCCAACTTGTCTAAGTTCAATTCTTGTCTTGTAGACATCGGATAGATCTTTTACTAAATCTCTAAAATCTACTCTACCTTCCGCCTCAAAGTATATTAAAAGCTTTTTTCTATCTAAAGTATACTCAGCTCCTAGAACCTTTAATTCTAAATTGTGTAGAAAAGATAACTCTTTTGTTTTCTTAACTATCTCCTTCTCTAATGAAAGGTTATATTTATCTGCTTCTTTATCATCATCTGTGGCAATTCTTAATATTGGTTTTAACTCAGAAATTAATTCTGTTTCCAGAATGTCTTTTAGTTGTACTACTTTTCCAATTTCAATTCCTCTTACAGTTTCTACAACAACATAGATACCATTTTCTAATTGAAAGTTTAGCGGATCAAAATAATATCTTTTTCCCGCTTCTTTAAATTGTATAAGTGCAACGTGCATATATTCACTTCCTCTTCTTAATAGCAATAGCTAAATTAGTAATAGCTAAGTCTAGATTAATATAATATTTTTTTTCATTTAAACATTTTTGAATAAAATTGATTATTTCGTTTGCCTCTTCAATACTTAATTTAGTACTCATGATATTCATTTCCTCTTTTAAAAAATCAAGAGTTACTTTTTGATTAATTTTGATGTGGATAATATCAAGAAAAATAACAATCAATAAATTTAGGAAGTATTCATAGTAATTTCGATCATAAAGTAAACGTTTGTCATTAAGAAATAATACAAGGCTTGAATCCTTATTCCAAGATTCAACGAAACCGATGATTATTTCTATTAAGTCATTTATTTCTTCATTATCCGCTAAAGAAATAGCCTCGTTTAAATCTTTGGTGATTAAAGGGATTATTTTGGCTTGTCTTGTTGGAGTTCCTTTTTTCAATAGTTCTTCACTAATATATTGATAAGAGTGACTCTCCAAATTGATAATTTGACTTCTTGAAAGAATGGTGGATATTACATTATCTTTTCTTTCCGTTAACAAGAAACCATATGTTTCTTTATTTTGTGGCTCTTCCATGAACTTAAGCAGACTATTTGCTGCTTGAGTCGTCATCTTTTCAATTGAATAAATGATATACACTCTTGGACCATCAATTAATGAAGTTTTATTGAATTCTTCCTGCAAGAAAAGAATTTGTTCCTTCTTTATGGAATCTTTCTCTGGTTCAAGAATAAATAGATTTGGATATTCTTTGTTTTCTATTTGATTTTTTAATTTGGGATCCTCATTACCCTTTCTTAAAATTTCATATGCTACTTCAAAAGCAAGTCTTGATTTACCAGAACCTCTTTCACCACTTAAAAGATATAAGTGGACTAGCCGGTTTTTTTCAATTGCCTTTTTGAAATAATCTAAATAGTTTTTTATCATAAGATCTCACTTATCTTATTTAATACAATAGTAATTATCTCCTCAATCGTTTGAGTTCCATCAAGAACAATAATTCTCTTTGGATACATATTTACCAAGTCAAGATATCCTTTTCTTACTAATTGGTGGAAGGAAACCTCTTCTAAATCAAGACGGTCTTTTTGAACCCTGTTTACTATTCTATCTAAACCAATCTGTGGATCTAAATCAATATAAAAAGTCAAATCAGGTAGAAATTTCGTGGCATAATCATTCACTTTTAAGACATAATCATATCCCAATCCACGCGCATAGCCTTGATAAGCTAAAGATGAATCTAAATAACGGTCGCATAGGACTATTCTTTCATCTTCCAGAGCGGGTTTTATAACTTCATCTATATGCTGTGCTCTACTCGCGGCATACAAAAGAGCTTCGGTATGAGCCTTGATCGAATCATTATTTGGATCTAATATTACGTTTCTAATTTGCTCAGCAACTATACTACCGCCTGGTTCTCTAGTAGTAATTACTTTATGTCCTAATTCTTCGATTCTTCTGCTGATGGTTTTAATTATTGTAGTCTTACCAGTTCCTTCGCCACCTTCAAATGTAATAAACATATTTTTCACCCTCTTTTTTATTATCCCATAAAAAAGTATTTAATAAAATACTTTAACTAAATATAGCCCCTTTGGGCTAGCTGTCTTGCCAGCAAGAGACCTTAATTTCTGCTCAAATATTATGTTAAACTGATTAACCGGTTTTCTTTTAGTAGCGATTTCAATTAGTGTTCCCATTATAGATCTAACCATATATTTTAAAAATGCATTCCCGTGAAAGAAAAAAGTAATCTTATCTTTAGTTTCCTTTATATTTACACTATAAATAGTTTTAATGGTTGGTTTATTAAGAACATATTGGGACAACCCAATAAAATCGTGGGTACCTACTAAATCCTCACATGCAAGTTTCGCTAACGAGAGATCAAATTTTTCAATATAAACCATGTGATTGTACTCAAAAGCACTTAATTCTCTTTTACTTATTATGTACTTATATATTTTACTTTTTGCGGAATGTCTGGCATGAAAAGAATTCTTTTTTTTAATTATTTTTTTAATTCTTATGTCTCCAGGTAAGCGCTTGTTTAAAGCTTTTTCCCAAGTTTCAATGTCTATATTTAAGTCTGAATCAAAATGGAAAGTTTGCCCAATAGCATGTACCCCTTTATCGGTTCTTCCAGAGCCATAGATCTTCACTTCTGTTTGAGTCATTAATCGAAAAGCTTTTTCGATAGCATCTTGAATTGTATTTGCATTTTTTTGACTTTGAAAACCGGAATAATTTGTTCCATCATATTCGACGATTGCTAAATATCTCATATAATTACCGCTAAATATATACAGGCACCAAGGATTAATAATCCAACAAAGAGCCCAATAAAATCTTTTACTCCTAGCTTAAAATCATCAATTCTAGTCCTTTTTTCTGAGATGATATAGCCCCTAACTTCCATTGCCTGAGCTAAATCCTCAGCTTGATTTATAGATACCACTAGTATGGGAATTAAAAGCGATATTATTTGAATCACTTTGTCTTTTAGTTTACTTTCTTTAAAATCGACACCTCTTGAAGCTTGAGCTTTCATGATTTTATTTGTTTCACCTATTAGGGTCGGGATAAATCTTAGGGTTAATGATAGTAGCATCGCAATAGTATCAACCGGAATTTTAATATACCTAAGGGGTTTTAATAATGTTTCTATTCCAAAATTTAAATCTGTCGTCGTGGTTGTGAATGTAAGAATTGAGGTCATAATGACAACCGTTAACACTCTTACAAATAAGAAACCGGCTCTAATCAAGCCATCTGAATATACTATCATATCCATCTTGGCAAAACTCATGTAATCAATAAACATTGGACAAATAAAAATGCCTGTTACTGCCATTAGAAGATAAATTGTTTTAAATTTAATATATTTTTTTGTAAACAGGTATAGGAATAATACACCAACCATTGCAAGAATACTAAAAAATGACCAATTTAGCACTCGATTAAAAAGCTCCGTTCCGGTTTTTATTGTAAAAATTTGAATAATGGACATGAAAATTAATAAAAAAGTCAATCCCCTCAACCCTCTTAAAACTTTTCTAAGAGGAATCTTTGCGGTAATAATACATATCAATAGAAGCGCTAATAATGTTAACATGGCTATAACAGAAATTATGTTTTTTCCCTCCAAATTAGTTGGAATCGGAATTATAAAAGTAGCTACTATCCCTAAAATTAAAACGACTATTTTAATTCTGGGGTCAAGTTTATGAAGCCATGAGTTTCCTGGAATGTATTGTCCAATAGTTATGTTATCTAACATTGAACACCTCCGTTAAGTATTCGTATACTTCTTCTATTGAATATTTAGGAATGTATGGAAAGTTAAGTTTCGCACTTAATTCTTTTAGTATTTTTAATGGTCTTGGCAAGTCTAAAGAAAAAGAATCAAAATCTTTCAACTCGAATAAATCTTCTTTTTGGCCATCAAAAGCAATTTTTCCATCCTTTAATACAATAACTCGTTTGGCATACTTAGAAACTAAGTCCATGTCATGAGTAATCATTATAATAGTTTTCTTTTCTTCTTCATTTATTTTTTTAAATATTGCCATCATCTCATCTCTTCCTTTTGGGTCGAGACCTCTAGTCGGCTCATCTAAAACAAGCACTTTGGGATTCATCGCTAGTATTCCAGCTATTGCAACTCTTCTCATTTGACCGCCACTAATTTGAAATGGAGACCTTTCATATAAATCACTAGTAATGCCGACCAATGCTGCGGATTTTTCGGCTAGTTCTTTAGCATTAACTTTGGTTGCCTTGAAATTATTAGGCCCAAACATAATATCTTTGATAACTGTGTTTTCAAATAATTGATATTCTGGAAACTGAAAAACTAAGCCTATTTTTTGACGCAAATGGTTTACTTTTTCTCTCTTGTTTGGGGGTAATTTTTGGCCAAGTACAAAAAGATTACCAGAGGTTGGTAATAATAGTGCATTTAAATGCTGTACTAATGTAGATTTACCACTGCCGGTCTTTCCGCAAATCGCAATGAACTCATCTTCCGCATTAATAACCAAATCGATATCTTTAATTGCATCAACGCCTTTTCTATAATCCTTATATAGATGGCTTACTTTTTCGAACTTAATGTCCATAGTGCTTCTACTAATTCCTTATTTTGACTCAAGCCTTCGTCATTTTTGACCATGTTATATAAACTAAGGTTCATCGGAACCTCTAGCCCGGCTTCCTTTAGTTTATCTTCATGCTTGAATACTTCACTTACAATATCGTTTAGCATTATTTTTCCATTATTCAAAACGATAATCTGATCACTTAATCCTGCAAAATCCAAATCGTGGGTAATTGTAATAACTGTTTTATTCATTTCCTTGTTCAGCTTTTTTATAGTATTAATAATATCTTCTGTTCCTTCTGGGTCTAACATAGAAGTTGCCTCATCAAAGATGATAATATCTTGATCCATCGCCAATGAACCGGCGATTGCTACTCTTTGCTTCTCGCCTCCTGAAAGATTATGAGGTTCAGTATCTATATATTTTTCCATGCCAACTTCTTTTAAAACCCGATCAATTATACTAATCATTTCATCGCGAGGTACTCTTTTGTTTTCTAGCCCAAAGGCAATATCGTGTTTGACAGTGACTCCAACAAATTGGTTATCTGGATTTTGGAAAACAATGCCTATTACTTTCCTAATATCTAAGATATTTTTTTCATTCATTTCTAGATTATTAATATAAATTTTACCCTTATCAGCTTCCAATAAACCAACTAAAAGCTTAGCTAATGTTGATTTGCCAGATCCGTTATGTCCGATAATAGAAACCCATTTTCCTTTTTCAATAGTAAAAGTAACGTTACTCAAAACATTAACATCGGAATATTTAAAGGTCAAATCTTCTACTTTAATAATATCTATATTTTTACTCAAATTATATCACCCTTATAACCGACTTTAATTATATCATACAAACAACATTTCGTGTGCAAATAAGTGGCAAAAAAAAATAGACTAAATTATAATAGCATGGGGTGAATAATATGATAAAAGAATTAAACGAAAAGAATTTTAAAGAGGCAGTTGAAAAAAGCAAAATTGCAGTAGTTGACTTTTGGGCTCCTTGGTGTGGACCATGCCGTGCATTCGGTCCAATTTTAGAACAATTTGCTAATGAAGTTGGTGATGATTGTTTGGTTGCTAAGGTCAACGTGGATGATAATCAAAATTTAGCAATATCCTATAAGGTAAATAGCATTCCTACAGTTATGATATTTGAAAACGGGGTTCCAACAAAGACTTTGGTTGGAGTTCAATCTAAAAATACTTTATTGACATTAGTAGGTAAATAAAAAATGGTTTTTGACTCGATAGTTATTGGCCATGGACCTGCAGGAATTACGGCATCATTGTATCTAAAAAGAGCAAATAAAAATGTCCTTTCGATTGGTAAGGATCAAGGTATCCTTGGAAGTGGAAAAATAGTAATTGAAAACTATTATGGACATACTGCAATAAAAGGAGAGGAACTAGCTTCCTCTTCTTATGAACATGCCAAGAAAATGGGAGTTGAATTAGTCAATGAGGAAGTTTTGGATATTTCTTATGAAGGAGAATTGTTTAAAGTAACCACAAACAAGAATCATTTCCTTGGAAAAACAGTGTTATTGGCAACAGGAGCAAAGAGATCAAAGATAAATATTCCCGGTTTTAAAAAATACGATGGAAAGGGAATTAGTTATTGTGTTACCTGTGATGGTTTCTTTTATAAAAATAAAAGAGTTGCTATTATTGGTTCTACAGACTATATGATCCATGAGTTATTAGATTTAAGAAACATTACCGATGATATAATCGTTTTCACTAATGGAGAACCATTAAAAGAAGAGTTAAAAGAACTTGTTGTTAGAGAACCGATTAAGGAAATTATTGGCAATGAAGAAAAAGTTACATCAATTGCCACAGAATCTAATACCTATGACATAGATGGAATATTCATAGCTATTGGAAGTCCCTCAGCATTGGAGTTTGCCAAGAAATTAGGTGTTATCACCAATAACAATAAAGTTGAAGTGGATGAAAGATTGGAAACAAACATTGAAGGAGTTTTTGCAGCGGGTGATATCATTGAGGGCAAGATGCAAGTCATCAAAGCTTCATACGATGGAATGATGGCGGCAGATGGAATTATTGATTATTTAAGAAATAGAAAAGGCTGATGAGTTTCATCAGCCTTTATTTTACAATTTTGAATCATCGATTGTCCCAAGAAAATCTTGGAGAGGTTTAATGATTTTTTTAAGGGTTCCTTTTTTAAACGGATTATCAAGCCCCACAGAAGTTATTAATTCAACAAAACTCTTTGAACCTCCCAGTTTGCATAAACCTAGATAGTTATTCCAAGCCTTTTCATGATCTTCATGGTCTTTTATCCAATATTGGAATGCGCATACTTGAGCTAGAGTGTAGTCAATATAATAGAATGGTGAGGAAAAAATATGACCTTGTCGATACCACCAAGTACCCTTTTCTAAAAAGGGATCTTCATCGTAAATCTTATATGGCATATATTTTCTCTCTATTTCTCGCCAAGCTTTTTTTCTTTCTTCGCTTGTTATTGCTGGGTTTTCATAGATGAAGTGTTGAAACTCATCAACAGTTACTCCATATGGTAAAAAAGTTAAAGCCCCTGCCAAATGAGTATATTTATACTTAGTTGTATCTTCCATAAAAAATAGATTAATCCAAGGCCAAGCAAAAAATTCCATACTCATTGAATGTATTTCAGCAGCTTCCATGGTTGGCCAGCGATAATAGTTAAGTAAATCTCTGCTCTGGTAAACCTGAAAAGCGTGTCCCGCTTCATGTGTTAGTACATCAACATCATGACTAGTCCCATTGAAGTTCGCAAATATAAACGGGGTTTTATGTTCAGCTATATATGAACAATATCCTCCTCCCGTTTTATTTGGTTTGGAGTCTAAGTCTAGCACTTCCTTATCTATCATAAAATCAATAAATTCTCCCGTTTCATTGGACATCTCATGATACATCTTGGAAGCTCTATCTACCATCCACTCTCTATCTCCTTTTGGAGTTGGGTTACCAGATAAAAATTCCAAAACGATGTCATAGTGCTGAGGATTTGATATTCTTAAGCGATTGGCTTTTCTTTTTTCAAGCTCGCACACTGCTGGAACTACATCTTCAAAAATTTGTTCTCTATATCTTCTTACGTCATTTTTATCATAATCTAATCTTCCGAGACGATCATATCCCAATTCAATATAGTTCTTATAGCCAAGAGTAATCGCCATCTCATGTCTTACTTTTACTAATTCATCATATATTCTATCAAATTCTGCCTCGTTATCCATGAAAAATTTATTTCTTGCGCTATCTGCTCTTTTTCTAATATCTCTATCTACATTTTGGATAAATGGGGACATTTGACTTAGATTGTATATTTGTCCATCAAATTCAATTTTTGCAGATGCAATCAGCTTTGAGTATTCAGTTGATAGTTTATTTTCTTTCTGCAAGAACGGGATAATTGCCTCACTAAACGTTTTTTTAGTTTGTTCAAACATACTAAAAACTAGACTCCCAAACTCACCTTCAAGTTCTTTACGATGTGGTGATGTCAACATCGCCTCGTTAAACTCATTACTTAGAGCTTGCAAAATAGGAGTGTTGTTATCCCAATACTCCATTTCCTTTTCATAGAATTCGTCAATAGTATCAATTGAATTTCTTATCGATACTAAAGATATCATACTCTCCGTTAAGTCATCAATCTTAAGCTTATTATAGACTGCCTTAATAACTTCTTTTGGATCTTCATTTTTATCCTTAATGAATTTTATTGTTTTATCGTTAATTTCTTTAAGTTGATCCAAGTTTGGTCTTTCATATTTAAAATCTTTAAATTTCAATTTAGTTCCTCCATCTATTAAAAAGGACAGTTACCTGTCCATTTTTTTATCTCATATATGCTACATCTCCAATAAGTACCTTAGCCTTATTGACGAATGTAAGTGTTAAATAATTAATTTGGTCCTTTTCGATCTTCTCGTAATCATCGCCAACCTTAATAACCTTGGTAATTACGTCATGATCTAAAACGTAAATTTTTTCACCCTCTGCTACAGGAACTGAATCATCTGCGCTATTAATTAAGTCTGTCTTTCCATTTTGATTAATTAGCCAAACTTTTGAACCGGAAATAATTATCTTTGCCCCTGAGTCATTAAAATATAATCCTTCAAAAGATTTATAAGCGTCTGCACCAAGGAACTCTCCTGCTTCCTTAGCAGCTACAAGAGCTTTCTCTGCTTTCTTCTTTTTAGAACTTTTAACAGCTAACAATACTATCACTAAGGCAATGACAAGTAAAAGCGCTAATCCAATTATTAACCAAATATATACTGCCAATCCACCCCAAAACGGTTCTTTTAGCCAATCAATAAAACTTGCATAAATATTCATAAATAAATTCCCTCCATAGTTTTAATCAAAAATTATTAATTGTTACTATAACTATTATACACGAACAAAACTTAAATGTGTATAGTTTTAAGAAAAAAAGACAAGCATGAGAGCCTGTCTTAAACTAATTCGATAATTGCCATAGGTGCTGCGTCGCCGCGTCTTGGAACTGTTTTGATGATCCTTGTGTATCCACCTAAACGGTCTTTATATCTTGGACCAATTTCATCAAATAGTTTTTGAATAGCAAATTGTCCTTCTTTTACATATTCAAAACGAACTGTTTCTGCAGCTTGTCTACGAGCCGCTAAAGAACCATCTTTGCCAAGCGAAATCATTTTATCGGCAATTTTTCTTAATTCTTTCGCTTTCGCTTCTGTAGTAACTATTCTTTCATTAATGATTAAATCTGTCACTAAGTCTCTTAATAACGCTTTACGTTGATCGCTGTTGCGTCTTAGTCTACTATATGCCATATTACACTACTCCTTATCGTCATCTTGATATTTGAAATCTCTACTGTTTTCAAATTCTAGACCTTGTTCTGCTAATTTTTCTTTTAGTTCTTTGAATGATTTTCTGCCTAAGCTACGAAATCTCATAACATCTTCTTCTGTGAGTTTAACAATTTGTGATACTGTATATATTCCTGAACGCTTCAAACTATTAAATAATCTGACAGATAAGTCTAGTTGTTCAATCTTCATTTCTAGCTTTTTACTAGCTGGTTCCTCAACTTGTTCGTAGATAAAATCAGCATTAACAGCATTTTCACTTATTTCCACAATTACATTAA
The DNA here is from genome assembly GCA_030266845.1 of Acholeplasma sp. OttesenSCG-928-E16. Classification (GTDB taxonomy): domain Bacteria; phylum Bacillota_I; class Bacilli_A; order Acholeplasmatales; family Acholeplasmataceae; genus JAJDIT01. The sequence continues at coordinate 79,521 of JAJDIT010000003.1, forward strand.
GATAGTCAACAAGCATTTTGGAAGCTAATGATAGCGCATCTTTTGCGATGATTGCTCCATTAGTTTCGATGTCAAGAGTTAATTCATCCATATCTCCTCTAGTTTTCTCTACATTGTAAGAAACTCTTTCAATTGGTGTATAAATAGAATCAATTGGGATAACTCCGACTTCATGCTTACTATGAACTTTGTTTTTTTCAGCACTTACATAACCAGAACCTTTGCATACTGTAACCTCCATTAGAAGTTTTCCAGTTTCTGAAAGGGTAGCTATCTCTTGTTCTGGGTTAATGATAGTTAAACCATCTACTTTATTAAAATCGGCCGCTGTTACTTTTCCTGGACCAACAACATAAAGCTCTAGTTTTTGTTCATAGTCCGGCTCATCTGAATCTACACTTATAATAATCTTCTTTAAATTTAATACAATTCCCATAACATCTTCAAAGACACCCGGAATTGTAGAAAACTCATGACTAACACCATCAATCTTCACATTAACTATTGCTGCTCCTGGTAGGGATGCTAGTAAAACTCTTCTTAAAGCGTTCCCTAACGTGTTTCCATATCCGCGTTCAAGTGGTTTGATTGTGAAGCGCGCCTTATTACCTTCTTGTGATATCTCTTCAACAGCCATTGGTTTTTCAAACTTTAAGTCTTTCAAAAGTATTACCTCCCTTTCTTAGCCACGTGGACGTTTTGGTGGTCTACATCCGTTATGTGGTACTGGTGTTACATCCTTAATTGCTGTAATTTCTAAACCAGCAGTTTGCAATGATCTTATTGCCGCTTCTCTACCTGGACCTGGCCCTTTAACAGATACTTCTACCTTAATCATTCCATTATCCATTGCTGCTTTTGCAGCCGCCTCAGAAGCCATTTGTGCTGCAAATGGAGTAGATTTTCTGCTACCTTTAATTCCAAGTGCCCCAGCACTACACCAAGATATTGCATTTCCGTTTAAATCTGTAATTGTCACGATTGTATTGTTAAATGTTGTGTGGATGTGGGCAATTCCAAGCGGAATATTTTTCTTAACTCTACGTTTAGTTGATTTCTTTTTTGCTGCCATGATTTACCCCTCCTTATTTTTTCTTCCCGGCAATCGCTTTTGGTTTACCTTTTCTTGTTCTTGAATTGTTTCTTGTATTTTGTCCTCTTACAGGTAATCCCTTACGATGGCGAATGCCGCGATATGAGCCAATTTCCATTAAACGTTTAATATTTAATGTGTTTTCTCTACGTAAATCTCCTTCAGTTTGATATCTAGCAACCTCAGTACGAATACGTCCTAGTTCATCCTCTGATAAACTTTTAACTCTAGAATCTTCTGATACATTAGCATCAGCTAGAATTTTTTTAGATGTTGGTAATCCAATACCGTAAATATATGTTAGTGATATAACAACTCGCTTATCGCGAGGTATATCTACACCTGCTACTCTTGCCATAATTCCTCCCTATTAACCTTGTCTTTGCTTGTGTCGTGGATTTTCGCATATAACACGAACACGACCATTTCTTTTAATAACTTTACATTTGTCACACATTGGTTTTACGGATGCTCTTACTTTCATTTTATCCTCCTTATTTGCGCCTATATGTAATTCTTCCGCGCGTTAAATCGTATGGTGATAATTCTACAACAACGTTATCACCAGGTAAAATGCGTATGTTGTTCATACGGATTTTACCAGAAACATGAGCTAAAACGATATGTCCACTTTGTTTTAACTCCACCTTAAATTTTGTATTTGGTAATACCTCAATAACTTTCGCTTCAACTTCAATCAAGTCTTCTCTTGCCATTAATTCACTCCTTATTTGATACAACTGTTAGAATATCATAACCATCATTTGTCACAGCTACTTGGTGTTCAAAATGAGCACTCTTCTTTTTATCTTGTGTGATAGTTGTCCAATTGTCTTTCAATATCCTAATTCTTTTTGTCCCTATATTGACCATAGGTTCAATACAGATCACCATTCCTTCTTTAAGAATTGGTCCTTCATGGGGCTTTCCGAAATTTGGGATTGCTGGATCTTCATGTAAATCCCTACCAATGCCGTGTCCAGTAAAATCTTCAACTATTCCATATCCGAATGGTTTTATATATGACTCTATCGCATGAGAAATATCGGATATTCTATTGCCTGGTTTAACCATTTTTATTCCTTCATACAAAGATTGTTCTGTAACTTCTAATAGCTTCTTATCTTCATCACTAATTGTTCCAACTGCATAACTCCAACCAGAATCCCCATGATAGCCTTTATAGCAAGCTCCTATGTCAATAGCAATAATGTCGCCTTCTTTTAATACTTGCTTTTTTGATGGGATTCCGTGAACAACTACTTCATTAATAGATGCACATATAGAGCCTGGAAATCCGTTGTAATCCTTAAATGATGGGATTGCGCCTTGACTTATGATAAAGTCGTGAGCGATATTATTGAGTTGATGCGTACTAACTCCTGGTTTAATATATTCCTTTAATACTTGATGTGTTTTTGCAACAATCTCTCCAGCAGTGCGCAACAACTCAATTTCTCGTTTTGATTTGATTGTAATCATTTACTTCTTATCTCCCAACCATGCTTTAATTTTTTTTGTAACTTCATCTATTGTTCCGTTTCCTAAAATATCAAGCACTATCGAAGAATCAATATTTCTCAAATAGTCAATAACCGGTTCTGTTTCCTTATAGTAGACTTTTAGTCTTTCCTTAACGGTTTCTTCATTATCGTCTGTTCTTTGGTAAACTTCACCGCCACAAACATCACAGAGATTTTCAATTTCTGTTGGATGATTTATAACATGATATATTTTGCCACACTTTTTGCATACACGTCTTCCGGCAATTCTTTCGATGATGATCTCATCATCGCTAATAATATTCAAGACTGCATCTAATTGCCAGCCTCTTTCTTGAAGCATCTCTAAAAGAGCTTTTGCCTGAGCAACATTTCTTGGATAACCATCTAATAAGAATCCATTTTCTACGTCCGGCTTATCTAGTCTTTGTTTTACTATTTCATCTGTAACGTGATCCGGCACTAATAAACCCTGTTCAATATAGTTTTTAGCTATCTTGCCGATTTCGGTATCATTCTTTAAGTTTTCCCTGAAAATGTCTCCGGTAGAAATATGAGGAATGTGATATGTTTCAACTAAAAATTTAGCTTGTGATCCCTTCCCACTTCCGGGTGGGCCCATTAAAATAATTCTCATGTGTTGACCCTTTTTCTAAAATATTCCTGAATACTCAGTCTTGTTAGCTTCTGTTTCAATTTGCTGCATCGTTTCGATGGCAACCCCAACTACGATCAATAAGCTAGTTCCTCCAATAGAGATTGAAGCAGGAAGTTCAAATACCAAACTTAATATAATTGGTATAATCGCAATCAACACTAAGTAAACTGTTCCTATAACTGTTATTTTAAACAACAGTCTTGCAACATAATTCTTAGTGTCTTCTCCTGGCCTAACGCCTGGAATATATGCATTAGACTTAGACAAATTATCAGCAATCTTGTTTGGCTCTATCGTCATGAACGAATAGAAAAACGAGAAGACAACAATCAATACTACATATAATACAAATCCAATTGGTTGGTTGTTGTTAAATATTTGATCAAACCAAAAACCAACATTAGAATTATCCGAATTTGTAAACCCAATTATTGTAAGAGGGATACTCATCAGTGTTGACGCAAAAATAACTGGCATAACTCCTGCGCTATTTAGCTTTAGAGGTATATTTGAATCGCTTTTCCCTTGTCTGTTTGCATATTGAACTGGTATTTTTCTTTGTGCTAATTGCATGAATGTAACAAACACTAACATGCCAACATATATTACTAAAATCAATATGAAGAAGAATACTTTCCATCCATCTCCTCCACCATTAGTAATAAAGGTGTTCCATAAAGTAGTAATCATTGTCGGAATTGATGTAACAATCCCAGCGGTGATTAATATTGAAGTACCATTTCCGATTCCCTTTTTTGTAATCAAATCTGATATCCAAATTGTTAGTGCAGTACCTGCAGTAACACATAGAATCATTATCACATATGCCAAAGGAAATAGTTCAGGTTTTACGTTTACGATAATGTTTGTTCCACTTCCACCTGTTCCGATGACTAATAATACTGATTGAGCCAAAGCCATACCGATTGCAATATATCTTGTAAGTCTAGATGTTTTTGTTTTACCTGCTTCTCCTTGTTCACGCCATTCTTTTAATTGCGGAATTACCATCTGTAAAAGTTGAACAACGATTGATCCAGTGATATATGGAGAAATACCTAATGCCACAATGGATCCGTTTTGAAGGGCTTGCCCACCAAAACTGTTTAAGATTGCAAAGTAATCGCTACCTGAAACCCAATTTTCAATAGCATATCTATCAAATAGAGGAATCTTAACAACTACTAGAATTCTAAATAATAGCAACATTAGCAACGTGAATAAAATGCGAAACATTAACTCTCTGTTGCCTAAAACTAGTTTAGCTTTTTGCCACATATTAAATCACCTCTGCAGTCCCACCAGCTTTTTCAATTGCTTCTAGCGCAGATTTCGAAAATTTATTAGCTTTGATGGTTAGTTTTTTATTTAATTCTCCTTTAACTAATACTTTTACACCGTCTTGTAGTTTTTTGATTATTCTTGTGTTTAACAAAACCTCAGGGGTAATAACATCTCCGTCATTAAATACATTAAGTTGTTCTAAACCAACGATAGCGTATTCCTTACGATTGACATTATTAAAACCTCTTTTAGGTAGTCTTTGGAAGAAAGGAAGTTGCCCCCCTTCAAATCCAGGTCTTGGAGCTCCACCAGATCTCGCTAATTGTCCTTTTGATCCTTTTCCGGCGGTCTTACCAGTTCCACTTCCAGGTCCACGTCCGATTCTTTTTCTACTCTTGCGAGCACCTTCGACAGGTTTTAGATTATTTAGCATGATAGACCCTCCTATTTAATTTCATTAACGATAACTAAGTGGGCAATAGTGTTTACCATACCTCTAATAGCATCATTATCTTCTTTAACAACGGTTTGGTTTATTTTTTTTAACCCTAGAGCAGCTGCTGTTTTTCTTTGATTTGGTTTAGTACCAATCAAACTTCTTTTTAAAGTAATTTCTAATTTCATATTATATCAGCTCCGATACATTAACACCGCGAAGCGCTGCCACTTGTTCTGCAGTTCTTAGTTCTTTAAGTCCTGCGAAAGTTGCCCTTACCATATTAATAGGAGCTCTAGATCCTATACACTTTGATAAGATATCATTAATACCAGCAAGTTCGAAAATCGCACGAACTGGACCACCAGCAATAATACCAGTACCTTCGCTAGCTGGTTTTAATAATACTTCACCAGCTCCAAATCTTCCTATAATTAAATGGGGAATGGTTGTATTTACACTTGGAATTGTAACCATGTTATTTTTAGCATCTTCGACTGCTTTTTTGATTGCATCAGGAACTTCTTGTGCTTTTCCTGTTCCAAAACCAACTGTCCCCTTCTTGTTTCCAACCACAACTAGGGCTGAAAAACGGAAACGTCTACCACCTTTAACAACTTTAGTTACACGGTTAATTGCGACAACACGTTCTTCAAATTCTTTTTCAACTTCTTCTACTTTGTTGATTCTATCTCTTGCCACGATTACCCTCCTTAAAATTGCAATCCAGCTTCTCTAGCTGCATCAGCTAGTGCTTTGATTTTCCCATGATATAAATATCCGCTTCTATCGAATACTACAGTCTTGATTCCCTTTGCTATTGCTTTTTCGGCAATCAATTTACCGACAGCTTTAGCAGATTCAATATTCGATCCAACAACTTTAGTTTCTTGGCTTCTTGCAGCAACCAAAGTTGTTTGTTTATCATCATCTATTAGTTGTACGTAAAATGCTTTATTAGAGCGATATACACTTAATCTAGGTTTAGATTCTGTTCCGTGTATATTTTGGCGAATACGTAAATGACGTTTTTGTCTATTTAAATTTCTTGATAGTTTTTTAATCATCTAATCCACCCCTTACTTAGCGGTCTTACCAGCTTTGCGACGAACGTATTCATCAACATAGCGGATACCTTTACCTTTATAAGGTTCAGGCTTACAGACGGCTCTTATGTTTGCGGCAAAATCGCCAACAACTTGTTTATCGATTCCAGTAATAATGATATCTGTATTTTTAGGTAATTCTACTGAAACACCTACAGGCAAATCAAATTCAACTGGGTGAGAATATCCTACGCTTAATGATAATTTGTTTCCGTTCATTTGCGCTCTATACCCAACCCCACGAATTTCTAATTGCTTTTTAAATCCATCTACAACTCCAGTTACCATATTTGCTAACAAGGCTCTGGTCGTTCCGTGAATTTTTCTCATAAAAATTTCATTATTTGGTCTTACAATTTTTATTTCGTTACCTTCAATACTGATGGTAAGTCTTTCATTAAAGTGTGATTTTAATTCACCCTTGGGACCCTTAACTGTTACAAAATTATTTTTTTCAATTGAAACAGTTACTGAAGCAGGAACTAAAATCACTTTGTTACCTATACGTGACATATATTATTCCTCCTTCTTACCAAATGTAAGCTAGAACTTCGCCGCCAACTTGGGCAAGTCTTGCTTCACGATCGGTTAATATTCCCTTTGATGTTGAGATTAATGCGATTCCAAGTCCATTTAATACCTTAGGTAGTTGTTCTACTTGTGCGTATGTGCGAAGGCCCGGTTTCGATATCCTTTTCAATCCTTTAATTACTCGTTCTTTATTTTCTGTATACTTAAGTGTCACAATTAAAGAATCCTTATTATTTTTACTTTGTCTCGTAAATCCAACAATGTATCCTTCCCTCTTCAAAACCTCTAAGATTTTCTCTTTTAAGTTTGAAGCAGGCATTTCCACTTTTGGATGACGCATACTATTTGCGTTACGAATACGTGTTAACATATCCGCAATTGGATCAGTCATAACCATTGTATTTTCCTCCTTCTTACCAACTAGCTTTTTTAACGCCTGGTAGTTCACCCTTATGAGCTAATTCTCTAAAATGAATTCTTGACAATCCAAATTTTCGAATATATCCTCTAGGTCTTCCATCAATTGCATCTCTATTTCTCAAACGAGTTGGAGAAGCGTTTCTAGGCAATCTTTGTAATGCTTCATAATCACCCTTTGCTAATAAATCAGCTCTAATAGAAGCATATCTTGCTACCACTTCTTCGCGTTTAGCTTGTTTTACTATTTTTGATTTCTTTGCCATAAAACCCTCCTTAGTCCTTCTTAAACGGCATGCCGAATAATCTTAATAATTCTCGACCTTCTTTATCAGTTTTTGCCGTTGTAACAATAACTATATCCATACCACGAACTTTTTTTACCTTATCAAAATTGATTTCCGGAAAAATAATTTGTTCTTTTACTCCAACTGTATAATTACCTCTACCGTCAAATGAATCACTACTAATACCCCTAAAATCTCTAACGCGAGGGAGAGCCACAGAAACTAACTTATCTAAGAAGTAATACATTTTCTCACCTCTTAAGGTCACTTTACATCCTATAGGCATTCCTTCTCTCAACTTGAAGTTTGAAATTGATTTTTTAGCTTTAGTAATAATTGGTTGCTGACCAGTCAATGTTTTCAATTCATCAACAGCGTCTTCTAAAGCCTTTGCATTGAAAACGGCATCGCCCACACCCATATTAATAACTATTTTCTCTAATTTTGGAACTTGCATAACAGAAGAATAATTAAATTGTTTGATTAATTCAGGTTTTATTACATTATTAAATTGATCTTTTAATCTGCTCATATACAAACTCCTTATTTACCTTTAGCTTTATCTAACAATTCGCCAGATTTCTTTGCGTATCTTACCTTAAGCCCGTTCACTTCTTTATATCCAACCCTTGTTGGTAGTCCAGATTTAGGATCTACGATAGCAACATTTGACACATGAATTGGAGCTTCTTTTTCAACAACACTACCTTTTTGGTTAGCTTGAGTTGGTCTTTCGTGTTTTTTAACAATATTAATTCCTTCAACCAACACTCTATCTGTCTTAGGATAAACTTTTAAAACTCTACCTGTTTTTCTTGTAACATTACCTTTTTTATCAGTTTGAAATTTATCTTTATCTTTTCCAGTAATGACAACAACAGTATCGCCAGCTTTAATATACATATATTTCCCCTCCTTATAATACTTCAGGAGCAAGAGATACAATCTTCATGAAGTTCTTTTCTCTAAGCTCTCTAGCGACAGGACCAAAAATACGTGTCCCGCGCGGATTCAAATCATCTTTGATGATGACCGCAGCATTCTCATCAAACTTTATATATGAGCCATCTGGTCTTCGTAGTCCGTGTCTTGTTCTAACGATCACAGCCTTACAAACATCACCCTTTTTGACAACTCCTGATGGAATCGCCTTTTTAACTGTAACTACTACAATATCGCCAATATTAGCATAACGACGCCCAGAACCACCTAATACTTTAATTACCAATACTTCCTTTGCGCCAGAGTTATCAGCGACAACCATTCTACTTTCTTGTTGTATCATGATATCCTCCTTATACTAAATCTGCTTTAGCAACAACTGCCAACAAGCGAAATCTCTTAGTTTTTGATAATGGCCTAGTTTCCATTATAGTAACTGTATCACCAATACTAGCCAAACCTTCTTCATCGTGTGCATGCAACTTTTTAGATACTTTGACACGTTTGCCATAAAGACGGTCCTTCTTGTACATACTGATTTCAACAGTTATTGTTTTATCCATTTTATCAGATACAACTACACCAGTGTATACTTTTCTTTTATTACGTTCCATAGTATCCTCCTTACTCATTGCGTTCACTAATGATTGTCTTCATTTGTGCTATTGCTTTTCTAACTTGTCCAAGACGAGCAGTGTTCTCTAATTGACCAACAGCAAGTTGAAAACGTAAATTAAATAATTCTTCTTTTAACTCTGCAATCCTCTTTTCTAATTCAGGAGTGCTGATTTTTCTAATATCTGAAGTTTTCACGCTTGCTCACCTCTTTTAACAATCTTACATTTAATCGGCAACTTATGTGAAGCCAAACGAAGAGCCTCTTTGGCAACACTATCCGTTACCCCGCTAATTTCAAACATAACTTTACCTTCTTTAACAACGGCAACCCAGTGATCAGGAGCTCCTTTACCTGAACCCATACGTACTTCTAATGGTTTTTTAGTTCTAGCAAGGTGTGGAAATATATTAATCCATACTTTCCCAATACGCTTCATATGACGAGTCATCGCGATTCTGGCTGCTTCAATTTGTCTGCTGGTGATCCATGCTCCCTCTTGTGAAACAAGGGCAAAGTCCCCATTTAAAATCTCGTTTCTTCCCTTAACGTGTCCTTCATAGCTAACGCGGTGAGGACGACGATATTTTGTTCTTTTAGGCATTAACATAATTATTTGCCTCCTTTATTTGCATCCGCTTTAGGATGACGTGGTCTATCATTATTACGTGGAGGTCTCTTAGTGTTGTCTCTTCTTCCAAATTTATCATCTTGTTTTTGTAAATTTTCTTCTCTTGTTTGTCCTGGAAGAACATCCCCGTTATAAATCCAAACTTTTATTCCTAATTTTCCATATGTAGTTTGCGCTTCAGCCCATGCATAATCAATATCCGCTCTAAATGTGTGAAGTGGCACTCTACCTTCAGAATATCCTTCGCTTCTTGCCATCTCAGCTCCGCCAAGACGTCCAGAAACGGATGTTTTACATCCTTTTGCTCCCGCTTTTAAAGCTCTTTGTATTGCAATTTTTTGCACTCTTCTAAAAGAGGCTCTATTTTCAAGTTGATCAGCAATGTTTTGAGCTACTAAAACTGCTACTCTTTCTGGTCTTCTAACCTCTACAACATTAAGCACTATTTCTTTATTTGTAAGTTTTTCTAACCCTGCAACAGCTTTCTTTTTGGCTTCTGCATCTCTACCAATTACAAATCCTGGTTTTGCTGTATGTAAAGTAATTTTAACTCTGTCTTTTGTTTTTCCTTTTAAACGTTCAATTTCAATTTGAGAAACCGCAGCATTTTTATAAAGTTTATGAAGATATTTTCTAATTCCAAAATCTTCTTTAACTAAGGCAGGTACATCCTTTTTGCTGGCAAACCATTTAGAATCCCATGAACGAATAATGCCTATTCTCATCCCTATTGGATTAACTTTTTGTCCCATAGTTTCTCTCCTTACTCTCTTTCTGCAACAACCACTGTAATATGGCTTGTTCTCTTTTGAATAATGTCACCTTGTCCTTTTGCTCTAGGCATCATTCTTTTAATTCTAACCCCTTCGCTCACATAACATTCCTTAACATATAAATCATCTGCATTTAAGTTTAAGTTATGTTCAGCATTAGCAACTGCGCTCTTTAAAACTTTTGAAATAATTGGAGATGCAGCTCTTGGAGTAAACATTAGTATTGCCTCTGCCTCTTTAATATTTTTTCCGCGGATTAAATCAATTACTAAACGTGCTTTTCTAGGAGTGATTCTAATTGTTTTTGCTATAGCTTTCGCTTCCATATTAATTACCTCCTCAATTATTTCTTAGCAGCTTTTTTATCAGCTTTATCATGTCCACGGTAAGTTCTTGTTGGCGCGAATTCGCCCAATTTATGACCTACCATATCCTCAGTAATATATACAGGCACATGTTCTCTACCGTTATATACAGCAATTGTATGTCCAACAAAATCAGGAAATATTGTTGAACGTCGTGACCAAGTTTGAATCACTTTCTTCTCATTAGATTTATTTTGTTTTTGAACCTTATCTAATAGATGATGGTCACAAAATGGTCCTTTTTTTAATGATCGTCCCATATTAATACCTCCTACTTGTTACGCGGTCTAATGATTAAATCATTTGACGCTTTTTTAGTGCTACGAGTCTTTAATCCTCTAGCCTTCTTGCCCCAAGGTGTCATTGGTGATTTTCTTCCAATTGGAGTTCGTCCTTCACCACCACCATGTGGGTGATCATTTGGATTCATCACTGACCCTCTTACTGTTGGCCTAATACCCATATGTCTTTTTCTTCCAGCCTTACCAATATTCACTAGTTCGTAAGATTCATTACCGACAGAACCTACAGTTGCACGGCAAGTACCTAAAATTTTGCGCACTTCACCAGATTGCAACCTAACAAGCACATATTTCTCCTCGCGTCCAAGAATTTGAACAGATGCTCCAGCTGCTCTTGCTATTTGGCCCCCTTTTCCTGGTTTTAATTCAATATTATGAATTACAGTACCAACAGGAATATTCATTATTGGCATAGCGTTACCAACCTTTATATCAACCTTTTCGCCGGATTGAATTTCCATTCCAACTTCTAGACCTTTTGGAGCTAGAATGTATCTTTTTTCACCATCCAAATAATTTATTAAGCAGATATTAGCATTTCGATTTGGATCGTACTCAACAGTTGCGACTTTCCCTATAATACCATCTTTATTTCTCTTGAAATCAATCACGCGGTATTTTTTCTTGTTTCCGCCACCAATATGTCTAACTGTGATTTTTCCTTGATTGTTTCTACCACCAGTTTTTTTATTTGGCTCTAAAAGTGATTTTTCAGGAGTATTTGTTGTTATTTCTTCATATGTTAAAACACTCATATTTCTACGACCATTAGTCGTAGCTTTATATTTTTTAACCGCCATTAGGTTAACCTCCTATAATTTTCACGCGCTTTAAACTGCAAATGCAGCCTTAATGCGCTCAATATTCTTTGAATCCTCGGCAACTTTTACAATTGCTTTTTTATAACCCGCTTTAAATCCATCATATTTCCCAACGCGTTTTGCCTTTTTCAATATGTTCATCGTGTTAACAGCTTCAACTTTTACACCGAAAATAGTTTCGATAGCTTTTTTTATTTCCACTTTGTTGGCTTTTTTAGACACTTTGAATGTGAATTTATTTCCTTCTTCAATCAATTTCATCGTTTGCTCTGTAATGATTGGAGAATCGATGAGTTCATAATACTTAGTCATTTCCTAATACCTCCTCGAAGTATTTGATAGCTTCTTTAGTTACAAGCAGTTTCTTGCAATTTAGGATATCATACACGCTTGAATGATTTGCTTCTGTCAAGTTAACTGTAGGTATATTTCTTGCAGCAAGGACAATGTTTTCTGACAAATTCATATCTACAACCAAAACTTTTCCTTCAATACCAAGTCCCTTTAATAACTGAGCAAATAATTTAGTTTTTGCCGATTCGATAGTCAATGAATCTACAATTATTAACGAATTGTTTACCGCATGATAAGATAAAGCCGATTTTAAAGCTAATTGTCTTACTTTTTGGTTTAGTTTAACATTATATTTTCTTGGAGTTGGTCCGAAAACTACCCCACCTCCACGCCATTGAGGAGATCTGATTGATCCTTGACGTGCTCTACCTGTTCCTTTTTGTCTCCATGGTTTCCTTCCACCACCAGAGATCTCACCTCTGTTTTTAACATCGTGTGTCCCTTGTCTCATTGCAGCTCTTTGTGCATTTACGACATCAAACAACGCCTGTTGATGAGGTTCAATTCCAAATACGCGATCAGATAAAGTAATTGAGGACTTTTTATTTGCTTCTATACTAAATACATCATATTTTGCCATGTTTTTTTCCTCCTACTTATTAGCGCTCTTTATAGCACTTCTTACAACAACCAACCCTTTTTTTGGACCTGGAACACTACCGCTAACTAAAAGTAGTTGGTGCTCTTCGTTAACTGCTACAATATGCAAGTTTTGAATCGTTACTGTTTCAACGCCCATATGTCCAGGCAAGTTTTTGCCTTTTAACTTACCTTTAATCGCACCCATTGATCCCGGACCACGATGGTATCTTGAACCGTGAGTCATCGGCCCTCTATGTTGGTTATGTCTCTTAATTGAACCGGCAAAACCTTTTCCCTTTGTCGTTCCAGTTACATCGATTACTTCTCCAGCTTTAAATAAATTTGCGCTTATACTCGCTCCAACCTCAAAAGTTAGTAATTCATTATTAACTCCATCCTTGAATCGTATTTCTTTTACGAAGCGCTTAGGTGCTGTATTAGCTTTTTTCACGTGCCCTTGTTCAGGCTTGTTACTTAGAGATTCTCTTTTTGACTCAAATCCAACTTGGGTTGCAACATAACCATCAGTATCCACATTCTTTTGTTGCAAAACAACATTATCTGCCACATCAATCACAGTGACAGGAACCAAAACACCATTTTCGTTGAATATTTGAGTCATACCTAGTTTTCTACCTAAGATTCCTTTTGCCATTTCTAATTCTCCTTTTTATTTCTTAATTACAATATCAATGCCTGAAGGTAAATCTATATGCATCAAAGCGTCGATAGTTTTCGGATTTGGATCTACTATTTGAATTAATCTCTTATGTGTTCTTCTTTCAAATTGTTCTCTCGAATCCTTATTCACATGCGGTGACCTAATAACTGTGAAAATTTCTTTTTCAGTTGGCAACGGAATAGGTCCATTTACTGTTGCTCCAGTTTTCACTACACTATCCACTATCTTCTTAGCAGACAAGTCGATTAGGCGATGATCATACGCCTTTAATCTAATTTTTAAAACATCTTTTGCCATTTTTTTGCTCTCCTTCCGTTTATAATCTAGTATAAACTAGCTCTGCGGGAAAACCCAACACCCAAGACAACGGCTATCCGTGTGTCGGCAACCTCCCGTTTCATAGCTTTGCTCGCTTTTTCGCAAGCTATTTAATTATATAAAAAAGTCGCATAAAATGCAACCTTTTTTTATTTTTTTCTATCTTTTTTGTCTAATCTTTGTCACTTACCAAATATGCTGCTCCATATATTCCTGCATTATTACCCAATTGCGCAAGAGCAAAAGGAATATCACCGGTATCAAAGCGAGCTCTTTGACGATATTTTTCTCTTATTCTATCAATTAAGAAATCCCCTGCTTTAGATATGCCACCACCTATTATAAATATATCCGGGTCTAACACGGTAGCCAAATTTACGGCATTTATCGCAAGATAGTGCGTCATTCTATCAACAACCATATTGCCTACCTCATCTCCAGCTTTTGCTGCATCAAAAATATCCTTTGGCATTAAATTGCTAACTTCTCTTAATGAGCTTTCTTTTTCCTTAATCAGATCTTTGCAATACCTAATCATTCCGGCTGTTCCAGAAAGTTGCTCTAAACATCCACTCTTTCCACAGCCACATTGAACAGAATAGTTTTCCTCAACCTCCATATGTCCAAGTTCTCCTGCACCACCTCTGCTTCCCTCAAGAAGCTTTCCGTCAATAATAATGCCTCCACCGATACCAGTACCAAGTGTATAAAAACACACATTTTTATGCGAAGAGCACAAAGTCTTATACTCACCATAAGCTGCTAGCGAAGCATCATTACCAACTCTAATTTTAATTGGTTCATTAAATAAAATTTCTAATTCTCTTTTAATATCCTTGTTTTTTCTGAAGGCAATATTCGCACTCAACAAGGCGACTCCATTCTTAACCGGACTAGGTACTGCAATTCCAATCCCCGCCACATCGATCATATGAATTTGATTTTTATTTGCGTTTTCACATATGCAATCATGTATCTTTCTTAGTACGGTTTCATCTTGATTTTCCTTAGGGGTTGAAACGATGAACGTTTCTATTAAGTCAAAGTCATCGGAAAACAAACCAACTTTGATATCGGTTCCACCAACATCAACTCCATAATAATATTTCATCTAGCTATTGTATCCCTTCTGTTAATACATTTTCCAATAAATCAGGTCTATCAGTTATTATGCCATCCGCTCCTAGATCTATTAATAACTTCATATCGTCAACATCATCTACTGTCCAAAAAACAACCGCAATGCCGTGTCGATGTAAATCGTCAATTATTCTTTTGGTTCCTAAGTTAACCAAATAATAATCCCCTTTGTCTTCAGCAATTCTGCTTCTAATAAAACCGGGAACCTTCCCCAATAGCTTTCCTGTGCTACTATCCTTCTCAATTGTCTGTCTCATTGGAATGCTTGCGACTGCTGCATCTGGAAAATAGAAAAAATCAACAAATAGTGCACTTTGAACGATAAACATTAGCGTTTCATTCCAAGCAAGAGCAGTAGGAATTGTACCATCAAGACTCCTAAATTCCGCCATGACGTCATCATCAAAGGATGCAACGACAACATTTTCTGACATCTCGTAATCTAGGATTAATTCCTTAAGATTGTTGCTTGCCTTTATAAATGTTTCTTCACCGCTATTTTCGGTTGTATCTTTTATTTCTAATATATATAATCCTTTTGGATATGTTTGAAACATATATTCCAAGGTAACAGGGAGATACTCGGCTTTTTTCAACTCATCAAAAATAAAAGGTTTTTCCTGAGAAGAAGATGTAAATTCCCTTGCATAAGCATAATTGTATTCAATCGATATTTTGTTTTTCACTTCTTGAAAAGTCAAATTAATAATGTCATTTTCTGGGTTGTTGGGGTCGGTGTCTTTAATGTTTAAACTAGACGCTAAGTTTGTGTCATGATGCGAGATAAGCACACCATCTTTAGTCATTGAAAGATCAATTTCAAAAACTCCATATTCAGCTGTCATATCAAATGAATATTTAGTGTTTTCTGGATACAATTCCTTTGCACCCCCGTGAGGAATATTTAAAGTCTCTCCGCTGGTCCAAAATTTACTCTTATTCTTTGATTTAGGGGCTGTTGGTATAACATTAAGTAGTGCTACAATTAAAACAAGCGCAAAAATAACAATAAAAATCCACATTAATATTTTAAATAACCGTTTCATAATTGCCTCCCTTATAATTACATTATAAATTATACCAAGTAAACCTCTTTTTTACTAGTATATATTTTTTACTTATTCTATTAAAGAAAGAAAATAATATCCATCTTTTCGAATTTCACTATCGTAGATACCGAGAATATATTTCGCAAATAAATGTATCTCATTTTGATTATATTCTATATTTTCTATAATATCTTTATCAGCTATGTCATCATATTCAGGTTTATATATCATAACATAATTGAATGTTTTAATCTCTTTTGGTAATTGATTAGATAAAACCTGTCTATACGCTATCGTCTCATGTAGTTTTTTTGTATATCTCTCCTCACTTCTTCTTTCATCTTGATTAAACATTCCTAACTCTAAAACAATAATTGTTTTCCTAATAATTAGCACGTAATCAGCCCTCATATGATTTCCATAAGGAATAACATATTCCATCAATACTCTAATTTCTTCCAAGAAAACTCCCAACTTTTTTACCTCTTCAAAGATTCGATTAATTATTATAGAGGTATCTATCCAAGTAACAACCTCCTCATCCTTCAAGCTCCATATTGACAGTCCCTTTGATCTAAATCTATTTTTTAAGTCTTTAAAAAAATACTTACCCTTATTTTTTTCTACTCTTCTTGTCAAAAGAGATTTTTCAATCCTCCACATAGAATCTATAAAATATTTTGAAAACTCTATAAATTCATTCCCTTTGCTAAACTCAAATAAACATTTCATTTTTTCATCTCCACTTAATGATATATATTTTTCATATTTTTACTTAAAAAAAGAACACCTAATCTAGATGTTCTTGTTTATGTAAGTGGTGGCTCCGGGCAGAATTGAACTGCCGACACACGGATTTTCAGTCCGTTGCTCTACCGACTGAGCTACAGAGCCAAACTGACTTCTGTCAAAAAAAGTGGCGGTCCGGACGGGACTTGAACCCGCGATCTCCTGCGTGACAGGCAGGCATGTTAACCACTACACCACCGGACCTTTTTTTGGTTGCGGGAGAAGGATTTGAACCTTCGGCCTCCGGGTTATGAGCCCGACGAGCTACCAGACTGCTCTATCCCGCGATTTAGTTATGGCGGAGGAAGAGGGATTCGAACCCCCGCGGCTTTTACACCCTGTCGGTTTTCAAGACCGATCCCTTCAGCCGGACTTGGGTATTCCTCCATATTATTTTAATACTTGGTGGACCCGGTAGGACTCGAACCTACGGCCGACCGGTTATGAGCCGGTAGCTCTAACCAACTGAGCTACGGGTCCTAATTTGGTAGCGGCGGGGGGGGTTGAACCCTCGACCTCACGGGTATGAACCGTACGCTCTAGCCAACTGAGCTACGCCGCCCAATAGGTAACTAACAGATTTTAAATCAATACTGGTGGAGCCTAGGAGGATCGAACTCCTGACCTCCTGCGTGCAAAACAGGCGCTCTCCCAGCTGAGCTAAGACCCCATATATTAATCTGGTACCTGAAGTCGGACTTGAACCGACACGGATTCATCATCCACAGGATTTTAAGTCCTGCGTGTCTACCTATTCCACCATTCAGGCATCGATGGTGACCCGTGAAAGAATCGAACTTTCGACACCTTGATTAAAAGTCAAGTGCTCTACCGACTGAGCTAACGGGTCATAAATGGTGCCGGCTACAGGAATTGAACCCACAACCTACTGATTACAAGTCAGTTGCTCTACCAGATTGAGCTAAGCCGGCAAAAAGGATGGTGGAGGATAACGGGCTTGAACCGCTGACCCCCTGCTTGTAAGGCAGGTGCTCTCCCAACTGAGCTAATCCTCCATATAAGAAACGGCCTGGCAACGACCTATTTTCGCAGGAAACCCCACTATCTTCGGCGCAGAAGTGCTTAACTGCTGTGTTCGGGATGGGAACAGGTGTGTCCACTTCGCCATCGTCACCAGACTATCTCTCAAAACTAGATAAATGCTGTCATTTTTTAAAAGGAAAAGTCCTCGATCTATTAGTACCAGTCAGCTTCATATGTCACCACACTTCCACACCTGGCCTATCAACCTCATAGTCTATAAGGGATCTTACTACTTGGGAAATCTCATCTTAGGGAGGGCTTCACACTTAGATGCTTTCAGCGTTTATCCCATCCATACTTAGCTACCCAGCTGTGGCCCTGGCAGGCCAACTGGTACACCAGTGGTATGTCCACCCCGGTCTTCTCATACTAGGGGCAGCTCCCTTCAAATTTCCAACGCCCACGACGGATAGAGACCGAACTGTCTCACGACGTTCTGAACCCAGCTCGCGTGCCGCTTTAATGGGCGAACAGCCCAACCCTTGGAACCTTCTCCAGCTCCAGGATGCGACGAGCCGACATCGAGGTGCCAAACCGCATCGTCGCTGTGAACGCTTGGATGCGATCAGCCTGTTATCCCCAGGGTAGCTTTTATCCGTTGAGTCACGGCCCTTCCATGCGGAACCGTAAGATCACTAAGTCCGACTTTCGTCCCTGCTCGACTTGTTGGTCTCGCAGTCAAGCTCCCTTATGCCTTTGCACTCTTCGAATGATTTCCAACCATTCTGAGGGAACCTTCGAGCGCCTCCGTTACTCTTTAGGAGGCGACCGCCCCAGTCAAACTGCCCACCAGACACTGTCCCCCGTAATCCACTTACGCGGGTTAGATACTCAATGCACGAAGGGTGGTATCCCAACGTCGACTCCATCAAGACTAGCGTCCTAATTTCTCCGTCTCCCACCTATCCTGTACATCTTACACCAAATATCAATATCAAGTTGCAGTAAAGCTCCATGGGGTCTTTTCGTCCTGTCGCGGGTAGCCGGCATTTTCACCGGCAGTTTGATTTCACCGAGTCCCTTGTTGAGACAGTGCCCAAATCGTTACGCCTTTCGTGCGGGTCGGAACTTACCCGACAAGGAATTTCGCTACCTTAGGACCGTTATAGTTACGGCCGCCGTTTACTGGGACTTCAATTCAATGCTTCGTTTCCTGACATCTCCTCTTAATCTTCCAGCACCGGGCAGGCGTCAGCCCCTATACTTCACCTTACGGTTTTGCAGAGACCTGTGTTTTTGATAAACAGTCGCTTGGGCCTATTCTCTGCGACTTCTCTTTCTCATGAAAAGTCCTCCTTATCCCGAAGTTACGGAGTCATTTTGCCGAGTTCCTTAACAAGGGTTTTCTCGCGCGTCTTAGTATTCTCTACCCACCCACCTGTGTCGGTTTACGGTACGGGCAGTATATATATTATCCCTAGAAGCTTTTCTCGAAAGTTTGAAATCGTTGTGCTTACTCCGGAATCATCCTTAACGTGCGGATTTGCCTACACGTCAGACTCTTACCGTTTCCCCTAAATCCACTAATAGGGGCACCCTATCCTCCTTTGTCACTCCTTCAGTACATATACTGGTACAGGAATCTCTACCTGTTATCCATCGGCTACGCTTTTTAGCCTCACCTTAGGCCCCGACTTACCCAGGGCGGACGAACCTTCCCCTGGAAACCTTGGGTTTTCGACGGATGGGATTCTCACCCATCTTTTCGTTACTTACACCGGCATTCTCACTTCTAACCACTCCAGTAGTCCTTCCGATCTACCTTCTTCGCTGTTAGAACGCTCCCCTACCACTTATAGTTTCCTACAAATCCGCAGCTTCGGTGTGATGCTTAGCCCCGGTACATTTTCGGCGCAGAGTCACTCGACTAGTGAGCTTTTACGCACTCTTTAAAGGATGGCTGCTTCTAAGCCAACCTCCTAGTTGTTTGTGCATCTTCACTTCCTTCTCCACTTAGCATCTACTTTGGGACCTTATCTGGCGGTCTGGGCTCTTTCCCTCTTGACTACGGACCTTATCACCCGCAGTCTGACTGCTAACTATATTTTATGACATTCGTAGTTTGATTGGGCTCAGTACCCCGAGGTGGGGCCATCACACATTCAGTGCTCTACCTTCATAAAACTCTACGTTAACGCTAGCCCTAAAGCTATTTCGGGGAGAACCAGCTATCTCCAGGTTCGATTGGAATTTCACCCCTAGCCACAAGTCATCCAAACACTTTTTAACGTGTCCTGGTTCGGTCCTCCATTTAGTCTTACCTAAACTTCAACCTGCTCATGGCTAGCTCACCTGGTTTCGGGTCTACCACATCTAACTCCTCGCCCTATTAAGACTCGCTTTCGCTTCGGCTCCAGACCTTAATCCTTAACCTTGCTAGATATCGTAACTCGCCGGTTCATTCTACAAAAGGCAAGCCATCACCCCTTAACGGGCTCTGACTAATTGTAAGCACACAGTTTCAGGTTCTCTTTCACTCCCCTCCCGGGGTTCTTTTCACCTTTCCCTCACGGTACTGGTTCACTATCGGTCACTAAGTAGTATTTAGCCTTACGAGATGGTCCTCGCTTCTTCAAACAGGGTTCCACGTGCCCCGCCTTACTTCTTGATACCCTAGTCCATATTATTTCGGTTACAGGACTGTTACCTCCTCTGGTCAAGCTTCCCAACTTGTTCTCCTATATTATGGTTTTCTTACTATCCTGGTATCTGGCTCCTCTGCGTCCGCTCGTCGCTACTTGCAGAATCGTTTTTACTTTCTTTTCCTACAGGTACTTAGATATTTCAGTTCCCTGCGTTTCCCTTCATGAGTTTCCTCACGATGACATGTCTCCTACATGCCGGGTTCCCCCATTCGGACACCCACGGATCGTTGCGTACTTACCGCTCCCCGTGGCATTTCGCTGTTAGTCACGTCCTTCTTCGGCTCTTAGTGCCTAGGCATCCACTATGCGCTCTTTCTTCCTTTTCCTTTTCTTTCTTGGAATTTCTTCCTTGACAGCTTTTATCTACTTTTCAAAGATCGTTCTTAATTATTGGTGGAGCCTAGGAGGATCGAACTCCTGACCTCCTGCGTGCAAGGCAGGCGCTCTCCCAGCTGAGCTAAGACCCCGGATAATTAATGGTGGGCCTAAATGGACTTGAACCATCGACCTCACGCTTATCAGGCGTGCGCTCTAACCACCTGAGCTATAGGCCCTTCCAAATCAGGACAATAAGTCCTTGAAAACTGAATATGATGAGTATATGGTTTTTGATTGTAGCTTTTTACTACAGCCTTTCTCCTTAGAAAGGAGGTGATCCATCCCCACGTTCCCGTAGGGATACCTTGTTACGACTTAACCCCAATCATCAACCCTACCTTAGACGGCTCCCTCCATTTGGTTAGGCCACCGGCTTTGGGTATTGCTGACTTTCGTGGTTTGACGGGCGGTGTGTACAAACCCCGAGAACGTATTCACCGCGACATTCTGATTCGCGATTACTAGCGATTCCGACTTCATGAAGTCGAGTTGCAGACTTCAATCCGAACTGAGACTGTTTTTTTGGGATTCGCTCCACATCACTGCTTCGCTGCCCTTTGTTTCAGCCATTGTATCACGTTTGTAGCCCAGGTCATAAGGGGCATGATGATTTGACATCATCCCTACCTTCCTCCAGTTTGTCACTGGCAGTCTCGCTAGAGTCCCCAACTTAATGATGGTAACTAGCAATAAGGGTTGCGCTCGTTGCGGGACTTAACCCAACATCTCACGACACGAGCTGACGACAACCATGCACCACCTGTCTCCCCGTTAACCTCCTCTATGTCTCCATAGACTCGCGAGGGATGTCAAGACCTGGTAAGGTTCTTCGCGTATCTTCGAATTAAACAACATGATCCACCGCTTGTGCGGGGTCCCGTCAATTCCTTTGAGTTTCATACTTGCGTACGTACTACTCAGGCGGAGTACTTATTGCGTTAACTACAGCACTGAATTTCTCCAACACTTAGTACTCATCGTTTACGGCGTGGACTACCAGGGTATCTAATCCTGTTTGCTCCCCACGCTTTCGTGCCTCAGCGTCAGTATAGACCCAGCAAGCCGCCTTCGCCACCGGTGTTCCTCCATATATTTACGCATTTTACCGCTACACATGGAATTCCACTTGCCTCTATCTAACTCTAGTTATACAGTTTCCAAAGCATCACAGTGTTAAGCACTGCACTTACACCAAAGACTTATATAACCGCCTACGCACCCTTTACGCCCAATAATTCCGGATAACGCTTGCCCCCTATGTATTACCGCGGCTGCTGGCACATAGTTAGCCGGGGCTTATTCATCAGGTACCGTCAACTCCATTGCTGGCATTTCTTCCCCGATAAAAGAATTTTACATACCGAAATACTTCTTCATTCACGCGGCGTTGCTCGGTCAGGGTTCCCCCCATTGCCGAAAATTCCCTACTGCTGCCTCCCGTAGGAGTTTGGGCCGTCTCTCAGTCCCAATGTGGCCGTTCAACCTCTCAGTCCGGCTACGCATCATCGTCTTGGTAAGCTCTTACCTTACCAACTAACTAATGCGCCGCAGGCTCCTCCTTAATCGCTTTTACTTTAAATAATCAAAGATGCCTCCAATTATCCTATCCAGTATTAGCTATCGTTTCCAATAGTTATCCTCGTATTAAGGGTAGATTACCTACGTGTTACTCACCCGTTCGCCACTAAAGTCAAGGTGCAAGCACCTCGCTTCCGTTCGACTTGCATGTATTAGGCACGCCGCCAGCGTTCATCCTGAGCCAGGATCAAACTCTCCAAAAAATTTATTTTCTTGTTTTGTTTGCTTGCTCTTTTTTTTACACTCA
>JAJDIT010000030.1 GCA_030266845.1 Acholeplasma sp. OttesenSCG-928-E16
TGTTTCATCTCAACGCTTGCCTTTTTGGTGAATGTTATACAAAGTATTTCGCTTTTTAAGGCGATATTATTATTAATAAGATGGTTGATTTTTTCAACAATAGTTCTCGTCTTTCCGGTTCCAGCCCCAGCTAATAAAAAAAGAAATTGCTCATTTGATTGAACCGCTCCCTTTTGTTTATCATTTAGTAGTAACACATAATCCCTCTTTAATATATTATTACTAATTTACTAAATTTCTTTTTTTAAGTTTTCTATTAATTCTACTATCGGTTCTTTGTCACAGTGACTAAATATTTTTTTAGCTACCTTTTTAATTTTGTCACTGGCATTATTAACGGTATATCCATTTTGATGGTTATCAATCATACAAAAATCGTTTTCCGAATCACCGATACATACCGTTTCGCTTTCTTTTAGATTGGTTTCTTTTAACAAGATTTTAATTGCTTCATACTTATCGGTTTTAATATCAACTATTTCTAGTGCATGATTTTGCATGCTATAACACCTTATATTTTTTATATCCATCGCTTCTTTAATTATATTTAAGGGCATTATTGAATAATTGATAACTGTCATTTTTAATATTTTGTTAAGATCTATATATTGTAATAATTCATTCTTATTATTTATTTCTCTAACTAAATGACTTAGACTTTTATAGATATATCTTTTTGTATAACTATGATTACCTATCGAATAGTAGTAATCATCATCAAACATTAGGCACGCCATATTATTATCATATACGATAGATAATATTTTATTAACCTCTTCAATATTTATGTAGTTTTGATAGATAACCTTATTGTTTATTTCATCAGTTATTAACGCTCCACAATAACTAATAATATATCGATATTTTATATTGAGTTTTTCTAGAGGATTTAAAGTTAATTTTCTGGTTCTACCGGTCGCTACTACGAATAAGCCACCTTGTTCTTGGTATTGATTGATTGAAGTAATTGTTTTTTTTGTAACTTCTCCTTTAAGATTAGTGATTGTGCCATCAAAATCACTAACTATCATTTTTATTTTCATTATATTAGCTACCATTCGTTGTAGTGGATCTTTTCCTTATGAAATCTTTGTTCTGAATGAGCATCCATATCTGAGTATCCAACAGCAATTACACAAAAGGGATAAATATAAGGAGGCAGTTTGAATAGTTTTTGAACACTATTCATTAAATCATCATATGGATAGACGGATAGCCAGCACGTGTCTAAACCAAGTTCCTTAGCCCTTAATAAAATGTTCTCTGTAGATGCTCCTAAATCTGCATAGGAAATATCTTTTGCTTTTTCTAAGTTTCTATCTCCTAAAACAACAATTAAAGAATTAACATCATCCAACACTTTGGTATTTTTTTTAATTTCTTGGATCTTTTTAATTACTTCCTTATTGTCAACAATAATAAAGTGCCACGGTTGTGCATTACCAGCACTTGGTGCATACATTCCAGCTCTTACTATTTCATCAAGTAAAGTTTTATCAACTATTGTTTTTTTGAATTTTCTTATACTTCTTCTTTCATAAATTACTGACATAATAACCTCCTAATTTATTTTTCTTAATGATGGATGTTCACATGCGATTTGTTTAATTCCATGTGGCATTTTAAAAGCGATCGTCGCCACTTTATTTTTTATTTGAACTACAATTCCATCTCCAAACATTTGATGTGATACTTTATCACCTGATTTTAAAAGACTTTGTTCGTTATCTTTAAAGGTTGTTGTTGGTTTTTTTAAAAATGCATTCATTTCTTTAACAAATCTAGATTCATTTAGTGATTCTACATGCCCATAACGATATCTTTGTTTAGAAGAGGTAACATATAATCTTTCTTTTGACCTTGTAATTCCAACATAGGCAACTCTTCTTTCTTCTTCTAATTCTAATTCTGATTGCAGCCTAATCATATTGGGAAATAAACCCTCTTCCATCGCAATCAAGAAAACAACTTTAAATTCTAAACCTTTTACTTGATGATATGTCGATAGTACTACTCTATTCTCATCAGCAATACTAGCCTCTAAATCAGTTATCAAGGCTATTTCATCTAAAATGCTTCTTAATTTTTCCTTTTTGGTTCCTTCATAAAAAATTTCTCCTCTTGAAAGGATATTTTTTAATTCATAGACGTTTTCTAATCTTTCGTCTCCTTCTTCGCCCTCTTCTTTTAAATATTCTTTATATGATGCAATATGTAATATATCATCAACTAAATTACTTAGCGGTTCTTCATTTTCTATTTTTTGATTTATATCAATTATTATTTTTTTAAATTCATTAAGGCTATTTTTGGTGTTTAAAGATACATCAACATAATCAATTGCTTCAAAAAATGTTATTCCTTTTGAAAATGCTTTATCTTTTATTTTTTCAACTGTTGATAATCCTATTTTTCTTCTTGGAACATTGATTATTCTATTCATGTAGAAGCTTTGGTCATAATCTAGTGAACATCTTATATAAGCTAATATATCCTTGATTTCTCTTCTTTCAAAAAATGATATTCCCCCATATATAACATATGGTATTTGGGATCTAATAAAAGTTTCTTCAATTATTCTAGATAAGTTATTGTTTCTATATAATACTGCAATATCTT
>JAJDIT010000031.1 GCA_030266845.1 Acholeplasma sp. OttesenSCG-928-E16
ATAATAATGAAACGAATCACCGTCTGCTTTTGGATGATGAAATCGTTGATGCATATCTTTATTTTGACTCTAAAGGAAGAGTTGCTGCCACTTTATCAACTCCTTTTATTACGGTATCGAAAAAAGGATTTTTAAGGGTAAAACAAGTAAATGAAAATCTAGGAGTTTTTTTAGATAACAATATTTCTAAGGATGTCTTATTATCAGAAGAGGATTTACCAAAATCGATTAGTCTTTGGCCCCAAGTGGGGGATTATTTATATGTTAATTTAAAAATTAAAGGAAAGATGGTTGCTAAAAGAGTCTTAAAGAGTGAAATAGAAACTCCGGTGCAACAGTTAGAGGTTTCTAAGTCATATGAAGCCTATGTCTTTAAAATTTTAGCAGATGGATTAAGTTTAATAACTAAAGATTTAAACCTTGTTTTCGTATTTAAACATGATTTGAGAAAAAAATACCGATTAGGCGAAGCGGTGAACGTTAAAATAACTAATTATAATGGAAAAACATATAACGGGACCCTTATTGCCCAAAAAGAAGAACAAATGCATGATGATGCGAATCATATTTTAGCCTATTTATTAAAGCATGAAGGAGTTATTAATCTAGATTCCAACTCTAACCCAAAAGATATAGAAGATGAGCTTAAACTAAGCAAAAAAGCTTTTAAAAGAGGGCTAGGGAACCTTTATAAACAAAGAATAATAGATTTTATCGATGGAAAAACAATTTTAATTAAAGGAAATGATAAAAATGAACAATAAATTAGTAAAAGAAATAACCTCAAGAGATACCGATTTTGCAAAGTGGTATACTGATGTTTGCCTAAAAGCAGAATTAATGGATTATAGTTATGTTAAGGGCTTTATTATTTACCGCCCATATGGTTATGCGATATGGGAAAATATTCAAGATTACTTAAATAAAAAATTCAAAGAAACAAATCATCAAAACGTATATTTGCCTTTATTAATACCAGAATCACTTTTCCAAAAAGAAAAGGATCATGTAGAAGGATTTGCTCCTGAAACAGCGATGGTAACGACTACCGGCGTTGAGGACTTAACAGAAAGGCTTATTATTAGACCTACTTCTGAAGTTTTATTTTGTGAACACTACAAAAAAATTATAAGTTCTCATCGTGACTTACCAAAACTCTATAATCAGTGGTGTAGTGTTGTAAGATGGGAAAAAACAACAAGACCTTTTTTAAGAGGAAGCGAATTTTTATGGCAAGAAGGACATACCGCACATTCTAATAAAGAAGAGGCCAAGGAAGAGACTCTAAGGATGCTAGATATATATAATAAAATGGGAAGCGAGCTACTTGCAGTACCTTTTGTTACTGGTAGAAAGACAGAAAAAGAAAAATTTGCTGGTGCATTGGAAACATATTCTATCGAAGCATTAATGCACGATGGAAAAGCTTTACAAAGCGGTACAACCCATTATTTTGGGCAGGAATTTTCAAAGGCGTTTGACATTACTTTTACGAATAAAGAAAATAAATTAGAGCATGTCTATCAGACTTCTTGGGGAGTATCAACAAGATTAATTGGAGCAGTTATAATGGTTCACGGGGATGATTCTGGTTTAGTCTTGCCACCATACGTTGCACCAACACAGGTAATAATTATACCTATTCAATCGAAATTACCAATAGTTCTAGATGCCTGCAATAAGCTTTATGAAGATCTAAAATCGCTTGGTCTTAGGGTTGAATTTGATAATTCTGATAAATCTCCAGGCTGGAAGTTTAGTGAATCAGAAATGAAAGGTATCCCAGTTAGAATAGAAATAGGACCTAAGGACCTTGAAAAAGGAGAGGTTACTTTATTTAAACGATATAATAGAGAAAAAAGCACATTTAAAATAGAGGATATTAAAGATAATATTAATAATATTTTAAATGATATTCATCAAAATATGCTCAAAGCAGCAAAGGTTCATGTATCTAAAAATACAAGAACCGCAAAGACATATGATGACTTTAAAGAAATGATAGATTTAGGTGGATACGTGAAAATGAGTATATCTGGTGAAGAAGCTGAACTAATTATTAAAAAAGACACTACCGCAACCGCAAGAGTTATTTTAGATGAACCGGTAGTAACCAAAATATGTCCAGTTACAAACAAGAAAGCGACTCAAACAATTCTCTTTGCGAGGGCTTATTGATGGATAACAATAATAATAAAAATGAAAATCGCAAAGCTGCAAAAGTAGTTACTAAAAATGATATCTTATTAGGATCAATCGCGTTATTTTTGATTTTAGTACTCTTAGCCTTCTTTGTAATAGTTTCCTTTGACCTTGGAATCTCAGACAAAGGGATGAGGATAGCGATTTGGATTTTATTAGCATTCTTATTTATTGGCGGTGGGTTTTTAATATTTACACACCTTATTAACAAGGACGAGAAAAAGAAAAAGGGAATGTTTATAGGGGGTATTA
The DNA here is from genome assembly GCA_030266845.1 of Acholeplasma sp. OttesenSCG-928-E16. Taxonomy (GTDB): domain Bacteria; phylum Bacillota_I; class Bacilli_A; order Acholeplasmatales; family Acholeplasmataceae; genus JAJDIT01. The sequence goes on from JAJDIT010000031.1 coordinate 2,455, forward strand.
TAGTATCTTTCTTAGCACTGGTTTCTATGGTATTTCATGCCCTTGGATGGATTTAAAAAAATCAAATGATAAAACCCGCCGAAGCGGGTTTTTTTATGCTATTTTATATTATTAGGAACAGTAACAA
>JAJDIT010000032.1 GCA_030266845.1 Acholeplasma sp. OttesenSCG-928-E16
ACGAGCCAAATCGAACAAAAAACAACAAGAATAAAAAACCTAGACGAAAGATATCATTCATTAGTCGAATGGTTGTCCATTTCAAATGAAGGAACAGAAGAATGGGACATTTTAGAAACTGAAATTAGTTCTTTATCTGCTGATATTAAGGAGTTTGAGTTAGAAGTTCTATTAAATGGTCCATATGATAATAATAACGCTATATTAGAGTTGCATCCTGGAGCTGGAGGAACTGAGTCACAAGATTGGTGTGAAATGCTATATAGAATGTATCTAAGGTATTGCAACAAAAAGAACTTCAAAGTAGAAACCCTAGATTATCAAGCAGGGGATGAAGCTGGTATAAAATCAGTTGTTTTCTTAGTCAAGGGAGAAAATGCTTATGGTTATTTAAAAGCTGAAAGAGGAGTCCACCGCTTAGTTAGAATTTCCCCATTTGATTCAAACGCAAGAAGACACACCTCGTTTGTTTCCCTAGAGGTGATTCCAGAATTATCAGACGATGTTTCAATTGATATTAAAGAAGATGAAATAAAAGTAGACGTCTATAGAAGCAGTGGAGCTGGTGGACAATCAGTAAACACAACAGATTCAGCGGTAAGAATTACTCATCTTCCAACGGGTATTGTTGTAACTTGTCAAAATGAGAGAAGCCAAATAAAAAACAAAGAGACTGCTCTTAGCATTTTAAAGTCTAAGCTTTTACAAATAGAAATAAAAAAACAAGAAGAAGAATTAAATCAAATAAAAGGAGAACAAAAAGACATCGCTTGGGGCTCACAAATTCGCTCTTATGTCTTTCATCCTTACCAAATGGTTAAGGATCATCGAACCAACTATGAAGTTGGAAATGTTGATTCTATCATGGATGGAGACCTAGATGGTTTTATCAACGCTTATTTAAAGGAGATGAAATCATGAATATTTTCAAGGCTTTTACCGTGAGAAGTTTTATTGAAATAACTCTAGGGGTAATGTTGATTGCTGTTGGATTTTATTTTTTTCTATCACCGCTTGAATTAGTAACTGGTGGTGTTATGGGGGTCTCTATTTTATTTCAGTCTCTTTTTGGAGAAGTAATTTCCAAGGGACTTATTCAATTGATCCTAAATATCATCTTATTAATAATTGGATTACTAGTTTTGGGCAAAGATTTTTTTGTTAAAACTGCCTATGGAACAATATTATCACCACTTTTACAATTACTCTTAGAAACGCTTAAAGTGAATCCAATGTTAATATTAGGAAGAATCAATGAGAGTCTAGATCCAATCCATAAGCTTATAATTGGATCAGTTGTTGGTGGCTTATTAATAGGAGTTGGACTAGGAGTAGTAATAAAAAATAACGCGACTACTGGTGGGATGGATGTTGTTCAAAATATTCTCCATAAAAAAATGAAGGTTCCATTTTCGGTGGCTCTATTTTTAATAGATGGGTTAATCATCGGTATTGGGGCAATCTTATATATTATTGATAATCAAATTGAATATGTTTTTTACGCAGTAATTTCAATGACTATTACCGGTTTTGTTACTGATAAATTGTCAATGGAAGGGAAGAGTGGATTTACTTTCTTTATTATTACCGATAAAGGAAAAGATGTTACTGATGCCATTTTCAAGTCATTGGATCATGGGATTACTAAGGTTGAAGCAATTGGGGCATATTCAAATGAAAAAAAGGATATGCTGATATGTACTATTTATAAACAAAGAGAAATTAGGTTAAAAGAAGTAGTTCTTAAAACTGATCCTTCGGCTTTCATCTTTTTCATGCAAACCAAGGAAGCCCTTGGGGTAGGCTTTTATAGCAATAAAGATAAGGAAACCAAACAAAGAAAATGAATCAAAAACAAACGAAGATCTTATTAATAATCGTCTTAGTATTGCTATTTGGTGGCGGCTTTTTAATAGGGTTTTTCATTGATAAACATAGTGACCCTAACCAAGAACAAGATTTGGATTTTATAGAAATGATGAAAGATATTGATAATGTTGATAAAAATGATATTTTTGATGAAATAGAAAAATTAAATGAAGTCCTTAATGATGATATATTAATCACCCATAAAACTGATAAGATTGGATTTATATTTAGTTAATTCCTTATCCAAATCCCATTTTTTTGTTATCTTATTTGTAATATCTTCTAATTTAAGATTTTCACTAAAAAGTGTATGATGATCACTAATTTCTAGGGTAGTAAATGCTTGAGCAAACCCATCAGAGTATAGGTATATATAATCAATTTCACTCACC
>JAJDIT010000033.1 GCA_030266845.1 Acholeplasma sp. OttesenSCG-928-E16
TCTTTTAGGTTGGCCATTTAAACGTATTTTCTAACTCCTTCAATTAATTTATCGATTTTATCTTCATTTTCTATTTTTTTATTTTTATTTATAAAATTAACAATTTCTTGACCAGCTTTTTGGGTTCTTAATGCTTGTTTTATTTCATGCTGGAATAAGGCGATATTATTAACTGGTATATCATCTAAATATCCCTTTGATAAGGCATAAAGAATTATAATCTGATCAACCAATTCCATCGGTTCATTAACATCTTGTTTTAAGATTTCAACGGTCTTTTTACCGCGATCTAGTCTTCTTTTCGCATTTTGGTCTAAATCAGATCCAAATTGCGCAAACGACTCTAATTCGCGGTAATTAGCCAAACTGATTCTAAGAGTTCCAGAAACTTGTTTCATCGCTTTCCACTGTGCTGAACCACCTACTCTAGACACTGATAAACCGGCATTAATCGCTGGTCTAATCCCTGAATAAAACAATTGACTTTCTAGATATATTTGTCCATCAGTAATGGAAATAACATTTGTAGGAATATATGCAGATATATCACCAGCTTGCGTTTCAATAATTGGTAGTGCTGTAATTGAACCACCTTTTAAATCATCATTTAATTTAGCTGCTCTTTCTAATAATCTAGAATGTAAATAAAAGATATCACCTGGATATGCTTCTCTTCCTGGTGGACGCCTTAATAATAATGATAACTCACGGTATGCTACTGCATGCTTAGATAAATCATCATAAACGATTAATACATCCTTACCCTTCTCCATAAAATATTCAGCTATCGATACTCCAGCAAAAGGAGCTATATATAGTAAAGTTCCTCCCTTAGAGGCAGAAGCGTTGATAACGATCGTATATTCCATCGCTCCTTTTTGTTCAAATAAAGAAACCATATTAGCAATACTGGAGTCCTTTTGACCAATTGCCACATATATACAAAAAACATCCTTACCCTTTTGATTAAGGATTGTATCGGTGGCGATGGTTGTTTTTCCGGTTTGGCGATCGCCAATGATTAATTCTCTTTGGCCTTTACCAATTGGTATTAAGGCATCAATCATCTTAATACCTGTTTGTAAAGGCTCATTTACTGGTCCTCTATCGATAATACCTTTGGCTTTTCTTTCAATCGGATAAAAAGTATTAGTGTCGATTTTGCCTTGTCCATCTAATGGTTCTCCAAGCGGGTTAATGACTCTTCCTAAAAGAGCTTCTCCTACTGGAATTTCAAAGATTCTTTTAGTCGACTTAACTAAATCGCCTTCTTTAATTAAATCACTCTTTCCTAAGATAATAACGCCTACTTGGTAGGCTTCTAAGTTAAATACTAAACCCTTAACATCAAAAGGAAATTCTAATAATTCCCCCATCATCGCGTTTTCTAAGCCATAAACGGTGGCGATTCCATCACCAACGCTTAAAACCTTACCAATCGATTCATATTTATTATCTTCTTTGAAGTTTTTAATCTGCTCTTTGATGACTTCCGTCATTTTAGATACATCTAGTTTACCCATCTAATCACCTGCATTCTTCATTTCTTCTAATAAGTTTTTAATTGTTTTATCTAATGTTGTATCTTTATATTCGATTCTAATGCCGCCAATAGCCTTTTTATCTATTTTGGCATCTATTTCTATTTTTAACCCCTTAAGATATGGGGTAAGTTCATTTTTTATTAATGCTAGCTGATTATCAGAAAGTTTTTTAGCTGAATAGACCCTAACATAAGCAATCTTTCGATAATCATCCGATAATTTTAACCACTCTTTATGAATTTCTTTAAAATCTAAGATGGTGCCGTTTTTACATAAAGTTAATAAAAACTCCATCATCAGATTATCAAAAGAAGCGATTTCTTTTAGTTTGTTCTTTTTTTCATCAAGTGAAACTGGTGAACTTAAAAGAACTAAGATATATTCATTACCTTTAATAGATTGATATAGTTTATCCATCTGTTCAACAATAATATCTATTTTTTTCTCTTCTAATGCTATATCAAAAAGTGCTTTTGCATAATTAAAAACACTCATTGGATAAGTTTCTCCTCAATTACTTTATCAACAGTCTTACTGTGTACTTTTTCATCGATTTCGTGTTCGACAATTTTTTCAGCTGCTAAAAAAGCGATTTCTTTTATTGATTTTTTAATATCCTCTTGTGACTCATAAATCTCATTTTGAAGGTCTATTTCTAGCTGGTCTAGTCTTCTTTTTGCTTCATCTT
>JAJDIT010000034.1 GCA_030266845.1 Acholeplasma sp. OttesenSCG-928-E16
AATATTAAGGTTTGACTTTAATAACTATAACCAAGTAACCGAAGAGCAAATAATAAAAATAGAAGCCTTAGTCAATGAAGATATTAAAAATCATTTTCCTGTTTTAATAAAAAACATGAATATTAATGAAGCTAAAGAGCTAGGAGCCACAGCTTTATTTAGTGAAAAATATGGTGAGGAAGTTAGAGTCGTTTTCATGGGTGATTCGGTTGAACTATGTGGTGGAACACATGTGAAAAATACAGCTGATATCAAAGGATTCTCCATTATAAGTATTGAGTCAATAGGTTCTGGGATATATCGTATTGAAGCGATAACTGGCGATGGCTTATCAGAGCGGATCATAGAGTACATGCCAAAGCAACTCATTGAAGTAAAAAGTATTTTTATGAAATCTAATCCATTAAACATTAAAATAGAAAAAGAACCTTACATAGGTTCATATATGGATATAGTAGAAACAAGAATTTATATTGAGAAGCTAAAAAAAGCTAATAAGGATAATGAGAAGTATCTTTCGACCAAAAAAGCTCATGATGCACTATCTAATCTAGAAAAATATATCAATTCTCCAATCTCTAAAAGAATGGTCATTTCAACAGATAATTTAGAAATACCAGTTTTAAAACAATTGGTTGATGCATTATATGATAAAATAAAAGCAGAGGTATTGTTCGTCATTAACAAAGACTTTGATAAAGCTACTTTTATATGCAAAAGCAGTTTAAATAATGCCTCAGATTTGATAAAATTAGCAGCATCTATTTCAAATGGTTCAGGAGGAGGGAAACCAAATCTTGCACAAGGGGGTACTAAGGATCTTAGTAAGGTTGACTTAGTTAAAAAGACTATCGAGGAGAACTTATGATTTATCTTGGCTTAGATTTAGGTTCTAAAACCCTAGGAGTAGCATTTTCCTCATCAGGAATTATTGCTATGAACTTAGAGACTTACCGGTTTAGCGAAGATGACTATGATTCAGCTATCGCCTATACAGTTAATAAAATTAACGAACTAAAAGTTGATGTGGTAGTTTTAGGATTACCTAAACACATGAATAATGATCTAGGTATTAGAGGAGAGATTTCAGTTAGTTTTAAAGAAAAGCTTTCTAGTAAGACTAATGCTAAAATTATTCTCTATGATGAGAGACTCTCAACAAAAACAGCTAGATTGGTATTATCAAATCAAAACAAGAAAAAGGACAAACAAAAGAAGCTAAAAGATGAAATTGCGGCAGTTGTAATTCTGCAAGCATATTTGGATAGCATAAATTAAAAAGGAGAATAAAATGGAAAAAGAAAAAGAAATAAGAGACGATCAAATGGTCGTTGTATTAGAGGATGGAACAGAGTTAGTATGTGATATCATTTTCACACATGAAGCAAATGATAAAAACTACGTAGTATTTGCCTTTCCAGATAATGATGAGATATCAGCTGCTGTTTATGTTCCAGGAGAAGATGGAACAGATGGTGAATTTTTAGATATTGAAACTGACGAAGAATGGAATATGTTAGATGAACTTTTAGATGCATACTTTGATGAATTAGATGCCCTAGAAGAAGAGGAAGATGAATAAGAAAATAGAAGAACTAAAGACAAAAGCAAGGGCTCTTCATGTTCCAATTATCACAGATGATGGCCTTGCTTTTTTGCTTGATTTGATTAAAAAAAAGAAAGCAAAAAGAATATTAGAAATCGGAGCAGCAGTCGGGTATAGCACAATTAATATGGCTTTATTGACAGAAAAAATAGATACCTTTGAAAGGGATCCTGGCATGTTAGAAAAACTATATGACAACATCTCTCAATTTGACTTAAAAGATAAAATAAATGTATTTCCTTATGATGCCCTAGACTATGAAGAGAAAATGGATACCTACGATTTGATATTCATAGATGCCGCTAAAGCTCAATATCAAAAATTCTTTTTAAAATATGCCAAATATCTAAAAAAAGATGGAGTAATTGTTTGTGATAACCTCAATTTTCATAACCTAAATCCAAATGAAGTATCTAGGCAAACAAGACAACTTCTAAGAAAAATTGAGAGTTTTAA
>JAJDIT010000004.1 GCA_030266845.1 Acholeplasma sp. OttesenSCG-928-E16
AAGCTCAATAACGTGCTCCATAAATTTGTCATAACAGTAACCGCCATTTGATTTATAGGCATCTATTAAATCCTCTAAAGCCTTTTTGCCAAAAAGCTTGTAATGAGCCAAAAAATCATAAGCCATATCAGATATTTTCGCCTCTGTCCAATCAATGATTCCAACTAAGTTATTGTCATTATCGACTAATAAATGTCCAGGATATAAATCTCCATGTATTAACCCTACTTCTAGTGGCCAATATTCCTCCTCACATAACCATTTATCCCATCTATCTAGTAAGCTGTTTGAAATGTCTATCTTAGCTTTTACAAACTCTATTCTTTCGATCATAATTTGCCTTAAGTCCATCGCATTATGTCTAGCAATTTTAAAATCAAACTTGCGATTATCTGCTAACCGGTGAAGAGAAACCAATGCCTTAGCAAACTCATTTGTATATTTTAAAGGGATGTTACTGATATCAAATATCCAATTTAGACTCATATCTTCGTTTGTAGATAAAACGGGAGTTCCTTGAACTTTCTTGTAAGCAATTAGGTCCTTCTCGCAAATTTCAAATTTCGGTACCCTAAATGATATGTTTGTTTGATTGAGCAGGTCCAAAAACTCTTTTTCAACTTTTGCTTTTTCATATACATCTATTCTCCTTGGAAATCTCAAAATCCAGTCAGTTCCAAGCTCATCCACATAAAAGACGACCTGAAAATCAAGACCGATTTCATTTATAAATACATCTTTGATATTGCAAAAGCCGTATTTATTCATTATATTAATGATTTCTTGCTTATCCTTGCTCATTTGATTTTTTGCTCCTTTAGATCATCCTTACTTTATAGATATTCAAATACTAAATCAATTAAAGAATTATAGCTTTTCTAATGATCTCGCAACAATCTTATTGTTAGTTTCCATTCTTGGTAACAACATATTTTATTTTACCACGTGATTTAATAGAAAATGGGTTAGGTGAAGCATAAAAAAGATAATTGATAATCCACAAGCAAACCAATTTTTTCGATCAATAGAAAGAAACGTAAAGGAAAGGCAAGGTGGAATAGTTAGTAATGCTAACACTGTTAAATTAACAGTGCCGCTATAGTATAAAACCCAATTTATGTAATATATAATTAGGCAAATAATAGAAGCTATTAAGAAGGGGGTTCTTATAGAAAGCTTTTTTTCTTTTTTGTTTATTAATAGTATAAGTGATGCAATCATTAATACTTGAAATATCGTCTGAAAAATATCAATCACCGGTGTTGTTGACTCTATTCTTAGTGGATCATTACTAGATGGAACAAATACCCATACTATATTTGGAATCATAACTAATGCAAATAGAATTAATCCAATAAAAGAAAACCCCATTTTAAATTGAATCTTTTTTCCCATCGTTTCTCCTTAATAGCTTTTATATGTCTATTATAGACAATTTTCTATCACCTTATTACTTTTTGTTTAATTCATTAACTGGTAGCCAAATTTCACATTCATAATCATCTTTACTTGGGTCTTTATGTGGTGGGTAATATTCAATATCTACACCACTTGCTAGTTCATATGATTCATTACCTGGTAACCACTCTTTAAAGATAAAGGTATTTACTGTCTGCAAGGATGTTGGTAAAGCACCTACTGCTTTAAACTTGACCCATTTTCCTGCCTCAATGGTTCTAACCTCAAAACCTTCAGGAATATCATCACTTATAAATTTTCCAGCAATCATATAATCAAAAGTTTCCTTTTGATCTTTTTCGGTAAAGCATATTCCATACATTCCAATCATATGCTTTTCTGCCGCTTCATGATTACATATTTTTGGCATTAATTCACTCCAAAATTTTGGAATACTTTGATATGCATCATCATATCTCACTTTTCTAACAACCCCAATAACTTGAAACTCTTTTAAATCTTCTACTTTGTAATCCATTTCTTTTCCTCCTTTTATTATTATAGAAATGTTTAGAGGTAAAAATGGTTTGATGTTTAACAAGTTTGCTTTCGTATCTCTTGGAGAAAATCCATGATATCTCTTATATGCTTTAGAGAAACTCTCAGGAGTTTCGTATAGGTATTTATAAGCAATGTCAATGATACTAGAATTTTCATTTGATAGCTCCAAAGCAGCAAGATATAGCCTCCTATTTCTTATGTATTCGGATAATGTATATCCAGTTAGAATACTAAATCCTTTGTGAAAATAGAAAGGAGAAATCAAGACATAGTCAGCGACATCTTCTAAAACTATATTTGATAATAAATTTTTCTCAATATAACTGACTGCTTTTTTTAAACTTGTGATCCATTCCATTTATTTACCTCGACTTCTATTTTAAATAAGAAATAAGAAAAAATCTTGTCATTTTTTGTTTTAATTTGTCATTTTAAAGGTCTTATTTTGGCAGATAGAAAAAGGATGATGTCATTAACTTGTTCTTTATTTGTAACTCTATACCTTATCCATCCACCGCTTCCACATGGGTATCTGTTTTTCCATGTTAGTAGCGCATACTCACTTAATTGTCCTTCAATTTGGTTAATAGCCTCACTTCTTATTTGGAAAAATACTGTGAAAGAATCTTTTTCGGCGTGAATATCACAAATATGTTTTTTGTTATGCCTGTAGCTTTTGCCCCAACCATAGTCTTTGCCATATGGAAATCTTATTTTATCAGATAGATTGTAATTGTTTTTCAAAAAAACTTCAATTTGAAGCCATGCTTCTTTACTTCTTCCACTGTATTCTAACATCTCATCAAATGAAGGCTTATTGTTTTTATCAAGCATTCTCTCATTCATATTTTATTCCTTTTTCTATTAGTAGTTGAACTCAATTACCATACGTAATATGGTGTATCTGAATATTCGCTCTCTGAAAATGATGTATTAGTAGAAACAAGGTACTTAACATTTTTTAAGATCGAATTTTCATAATAATAACCAAATATTGTCATACTTCCTTTCCAAATGCCAGTCCAAAGTTTGACCTCTACGTCAATAAGGGTATATACTTTATCAAGATAGATGAAAGTAATACTAAAATCTGAGTCAAAAGTGATTGAATGTTCTATGTATAAAGATTTTCCTCCCCATGCATGACTTGTTTCAAAAACTTCAAACTCATAATCGATAACTGTTAAAATATCAAGATTTAGTCTTTGTACTCCTAAATATCTATTTTCAAAAAAATCTTTTTTCATTGGTTTTTCAGCAGTTAAAACCTCGTTGTTAAATTCTTTAAAAGTATCATAATTCCAAGCATAAACAGCTTTATCACCAAGTTCATTCATTTCGCTTAAGTAAATTCCACTATTGTCTTTGATTGTTGTTGAACTTAAAAAAGAACCATATTCTAGTTCACCCTCTAATGAGTATATTTCTAAGCCATTATTCACTATATCAAGTCCATTAATATGCCTCATTTCATTTTTAGCTTTTGCATAAGCTTCCTCTTTGGTGTACTCATCATATCCTTTACATGATGTGGCCAATAATGTTATAAGAAGCATTGTTAATATTGATAAAGCATTTTTCATAGTTATCTCCTCTGCTTAAACAATCATTTATCATACTTGTTATCTTCTTTATGTTAACACATTTTATATAGAACTATATAAAAAATATGTAGTTACTAGTTGAAAAACAAAAGGATTGGTAAAGATAGAATATTTAAAAACCATAAGAATCCTTTATGAATTTAGTTTTTTTAAAAAAAAGCAAGACTACAAATTCTTGATGATAATTAAAAATAACACTTAGATTTATTATATTATTGAACTTTTTTACCAAATAGCTATCGTCTCACGCAATAATGATGCTTCTTTAGTCATATCACTCTTTAATTTGGCAACAAAAAAAGCCGCCCCAGCAGCCTTGTGGATAACCTTTGCTCAAGAATATGGACAGCTAAACCGTAATCAAGGATTTTTTAAAGTTTCATTGTTAATCATTAAGTATTAATCTTTTTTGTTTTAAGAACATTGAACTTTAATTTTTAAATATTAAATTTTGAACTTTTACCTAGTTGCATCAACAGGAAAAATTATCCAAATTTTTATATTAATCTTCATTTTCGTTTGAAGTAACGCCATATTGTTTAGGTTTTCGTTGGAGCGGCAATATTTAGTTTTTTTTGGTGATTATATTACGGCCTAAACCGTAATATAATCAACTTCAATGAACGTTGTTGCATTTGATTCTGATAACTTGTAGTCAATAGAATTCGAAAACTCAATTAATTCTGATTCGTAATTCTCGATGAAATCAGCTATTTTATTTGGATCAACTATTTTCAAGGTTGATTTTTTCATAAAATCCTCAGAATGTGCTTTAATGTCTTCTGGCTTTCTATCACTCGAGTTTCCAAGAATAGAAGTTAAATATGCTTCGAGCTTCCTTGGTAAATTCTCTTTCTCATCCGTATCAATCTCTTCCTTTGCTTCTTGATATTGTTTTTTCAATATCCTTAGCAAGTTTTGTTCCTGGTATAGATTTGCTTTTCTTTCTATTGCATCTGCTACTACCAAATTCAAACCATTTATATTGATTATAGTATTAGCATTGGATTTTACAATAGCGGCTCTAAGAACTTTTCTATTACTGATTAATTGATTAACTTTTATTAAGTTTGACTTCATCTCTTCTTCAACTTTGTTCACATTAATCCCTTCGATAGTCTGTGACTCGCCTTTTTTAATGGCAACAAATCTTTCATTCGATGCTTTATTGATTCTTGCGTCTAAAACTTTCAGTGTTGATAAAGCTTGATGGATCGACATTTTAACTGGCATTTTTATTACCTCCCTTTCTTTCATAATTCCATTGTATCAAGTAAGAGAATTTTGTTAAATTGGCAAATCATCTATTTTTATTGACCACTTTTCTATACTATAGAGGTATTTATCCAATAATCACTGTGATTATGACCACTTTTTGTGGTATCATATTTAAGGGTGATTATTTTATGGAAGAAAAAATAAAGGTTAATATTCCGAAGAATGTATATGAAATACTTATTAAAGATATGGAATTATTTGAGTTTATCAAACCAAACGGATCACTAAACAAAAATCTTTTTTATAACACATTAATAACAAACTACTATCAAAATTATAGTGAATCAGAAAAAAAGATTCATAATACCATTACTGATGAACTAGTAAACCACTCCAATTTAAAAACAAGCGATATTGAATATATCTCTTCTTTAATCACAAGCAAAATCCAAAAGTACAATTTGAACCTTACTTCTACTAAATATGAAGTTAGTATTTCAATGAAACCGACCGGATTATCTACTGTTGCTTTCGAATATATTTATAATTATTTACTGAACAATTCTACTATTTCTAGTTTTTTTAGAAATATGTTTACATCTTATTCGATTAAACCTCAAAACTTAAGGGAAAGAATCATCTTCAAAAATAAATTTGATATCATTAATGAGGGAATTCTAAAAAAGAAGAAAATATTTTTCTCTTATTCAAAGGATAATAGAAGATATGAAGTATCTCCTTATATGATTGCAAATTCAAAAGAAGAATTATTTAACTATCTACTTTGTTCAATGGAAAATCAAATATCTACTTTTAGAATAACAAGAATAAATAAAATCGGATTACTAAACACTAGTTCTTCTGTACCTCTTGACCATAGGGCAAACTTAGATTTAATGAGCGAATTAGGCCCTCAATTTCATATAGCTCTCAATGAGAAGGAGACAGTCGTCATTAGACTAAGTGAAAATGGAAAAAGAATGTTTAAAAGTATATATTTGCATAGGCCAACTCCAACGAAAATAGAGAATAATCTGTACTATTTTGACTGTTCATATAATCAATTATTTCAATATTTTAGTAGATTCGGAAAATTTGCATATGTATTATATCCCAAATCACTAAGAGATAGAATCAAAACTTTCTATTTAGAAGGCTATAATAAATATGAAGCAAAAAAAAGTGAATAAGTTATTTTTATTTAGTCTCAATCATTTTCATATATTTTGTATTATTCTTTTTTTTGAGTTTTAACGCTTAATGATTGGTAGAATCTGAATAATTGATTTAGTGAGTATTCATAACTTTTAATCACTTTTCCGTCATGGTTTAAACTAAACAATTTATATGATCCCAAAAAGAGCTCATCATTTCTTTGTTGTTGCTGAATTAATCCAATAAAAAAACACAATGCCCTACGTAAGAAATTATAGTCACTTTCTTTATTCCTTTTGGTCATAAAAAGATAACAGTAGTAATCACTCATAAGCAGCATATCAGCAATAAATTGTTTCTTTCTTCCGTGAATATTTGATATTACTGGTTTATTCATCTCTACATTTTTTGGTTCTAATCCTGCCATTATTCTTTTTATTTCGCTATCAAAAACATCCATTTTATCCCTCTTTTCTACCAAAAAAAGAAAATACCATCGATGATGGTATAAATGTAAAAAAGATATATCCATCATTCAAGCTTTAGCACCTTGCCTATTGGTAGGTTGCTGAAGGGTCCCAGAGCTTGTCTCTATCCTTCTCTTTATGGTAAATTTATTTTATCTTACTAGCTATGTTAAGTCAATAAAATAATTTAGTTATTTATAGTGAATTCCTATTTGATGAATTAAGTATGATACATAAGCTATGCTGTTCAATTAATCTCTTGATAAAGCTTAGCTCTTCGCGTTAGTCCTAAAATCTTATAGAGGAGTAATAAATTGGTGACATTTCAACCAATGAGAATAGAACCAGTGATAAAATATGATGATAATTATAATTAAACATCCAACCGTTATAATCCTTTGAAACTTGCTGCATGTCGTGTATATCATCAAACCCTCTTAAATAAGAGGAATTGGATTTCCACTCTCGTCAAATTTCCATTCACCTTCCCAATATACTGGTCTTTTGCAGTTCCACTCGTTTGACCAACCATTTGGTTTAGATTGTAAATCAGTAAATATTACTAGATTACTACAACCACTAAATGCATTGCTTCCTATGCTTTGTACTAATTTTGGTATCACAATACTTTTTAATCCACTACAACCAACAAATGCAAGGTGGCTTATTGTTGTGACTGATTCTGGTATCACAATACTTTTTAATCCACTACAATTTTCAAATGTATATACTTCTATACTTTGTACTGTGTTTGGGATCTCAACACTTGTTAAACCACTACAACCACTAAATGCAGAATTCCCTATTGTTGTTACTGATTCTGGTATCACAATACTTGTTAAACCACTACAACCACTAAATGCATAATTCCCTATTGTTGTTACTGAATCTGGTATCACAATACTTTTTAATTCACTGCAATCACCAAATGCACCTTCCCCTATTGTTGTTACTGATTCTGGTATCACAATACTTGTTAAACCACTACAACCAATAAAGGCACCGTTCCATATTGTTGTTGCTGATTTTGGTATCACAATACTTGTTAACCCACTACAACGATAAAATGCAGCACTCCCTATTGTTGTGACTGATTCTGGTATCACAATACTTGTTAAACTCCTACAACCGCTAAATGCAGCATTCCCTATTGTTGTTACGGAAGAAGGTATGGTGATATCAGCTAATTTTACAAGATCAGAAAAGGCATAACTTGAAATGCCAGTGACATCTTTTCCTTCATAAACAGAGGGAATTGTTAGTTGTGTAACCGATTTATCTTTATACCCAGTTATTGTTACCGAATTATTTTCGATGATATATTCATATGATGAAACATATGTTGCTGTCACTGTTAGTGTCTCTGTGACATTTGTAAACGGGATATCCCAGCCGCTAAATGTATAATTTTCTCTTATTGGATCGCTTGGTGGTGTTGCGCTTTCACCAAGAGCTACTTTTTCCACTTTCAAAATACTGCCATCATAGTCTTGGAAAGTAACTGTATATTTATCTTCATCATTAGTACATGAATACACAAAAAGAATGCAAAACAATATAAACATAATTTTTAATGTTATTTTCATTTAGTATGCACCTCCTTTAATTCACTTATCTTGAAAACATTATAACATATTTAAATTAAAATAAAAATGCGAAGAAAGCCTATATTAAGTGACACACTAATATTCATTAGACTTGATATTGTCACTATTTTCAACCACACTTTATCATAAGAATAAATTAAGATTCAATTAACTGAAACAAGATATCTACTTAGGGATGATTAGTGATTATACTATGAATTATACTTGATTCTCGTAGTATACATAAGTTATAAGTAACTAAACCAAATTCTGTTGTTCAAGATCTTCTATTTCTAATTTTGGAATCAGCTTTTTATATGTTGTATCCATCAAGATTGCTCCAAGAGGAGCCGTAATTAGGATTGACAAAACTGCTATGGTTAATACTAGAGGACCACAATCAAGTCCCATGGATAAAGCAATACCACCAATTGATGCTTGTACTGTTGCTTTTGGTAAGTATGAAAACATGACAAATAGTCGTTCTTTTAGTGTTAATTTCGTGAATAATAGTGAAGCGAATACTCCAATCATTCTAAAGACTAATGCTATCGCTAGAACCACTAATGGCATAAATCCAGAGCTAAAAGCATACTTTATATCAACAGATATTCCTACCAATACAAATAATAAAATCTCAAAAACACTCCATAGGTTTTTATATCCATGTTCTATTTTTTTTGCGTCTTCTTTATTTTTTAAAAATATAATAATGCCTGTTACCATTATTCCAATTAGTGAAGAAATGGATATATATGATTTTAGTATTTCCTCAAGCCCTATCATTAAAAAAGATAATCCAAGAAGGATAATGATTTTAACCACCAAGGGAACTTTTATCTTTTTAAATATAAAACTTATAACAAATCCAACTATTATACCGAGCACTGTTCCTAATATTATTGATATTGGTATTTGGGCAATGATCCAAGCATTAATGGTTCCACCACCTGTTAATCCTAAAAAAGAATAAAATAACACAATAACGTATATATCATCCATTGATGCTCCTGCCATTACCAGTTCAGGAATATGGTGTTTTTCTCCATATTTTTCATTTTGTAGCTTAATCATTCTAGGAACAACTATCGCTGGAGAAACAGCTCCTAATACTGCTCCAATAAGTAAGGCTTCAAATATATTTACCCCAAGCAGGATGGGAGCAAATATTAAAACTCCTATTATTTCAAATGTTGCTGGAACAAAACACATTAGTATTGCTGGTCTACCAATCTCTTTTAGATTCTTAAGATTCAGTGATAATCCACTTCTTGTTAAGATAATAACGAGAGCAATCTGTCTCAAGTAAGGAGATATTGTAAGCATTATTGGATCAATAAAATTCAATACTGAAGGCCCTAACAATATGCCTAATAAAATCATACCTACAATCTTTGGAATTTTAAATCTTTCAAAAAGTAAACCGATTAAAAAACCACCAACTAAAATTAAACCTAAACTCAAAATCATAAAATCTCCCTCCTTATAAATATGGGTAAATTCAATAAAAAAACTGACAACCCACACTTAAAAAAACAGTGTAGAAGTCATCAGCTTATTTGCGGTTTTGGTTTTAAACCAAGGGAGACATCATTCCCTGTTGTTATTATAACACTTTAATATATGTTTTTAAACTGCATATCGACTTTAATTTATGCCTTATGAAATGCCCCATAACTATATAAGATGCGGGTATCAATTACATAGGTTTTAAATTGCTTTCAAGTCTACTGATAATTTTTTCTAACCTTGCTATCTTGGTTGTTTCTGTTTTTGCATCAAAATACATCAGGACATAATTCTTTTGTATAGAAGGAGACATCTTTTTAAAGTTTTCTAATGCAACACTGTTAACTGAAATAAGCTCTATTAGTTTATTTTTTTGATCATCTGTTATTTCGTTTTTTTGAACTGTGTTCCACATTCCATTTTTTTTAGCTACTTCAATTGCCTCAAAACCAAGGTTAGTCATTACTCCTTTAGCGATTAATTCATTAGCTAATTCTTTATTCTTCTTGGACCATTTGCTTTTAATTGTTCTCTTTGCAAAATATTTCTTATATTTGCCAGGTGAGATGTTTTTCATTAGTCCATCAATCCAGCCAAAACAAAGAGCTTCTTCTAATGCATCATTTGGAGAGAGAGATTTTCCTTTTTCAAATATCATCCAAAAACCATCACTAGTTTCTGCATTAGTAGATAGCCAATCTCTATATTCTTTTCTATTGCTAAATGTCATTTCTATTTTTGTCATGCAATCCTCCAAAAAACACTTTCTATATTCTATCCGTTTAATAGCTGATTTATATTTTTTCTTTTGTTATTAATTGCATCCATTAAAAATATGGCAGAAAAACCAGTCACAACTAATCCAATAATAGATATACCAATAAATAATATAAGACCTTTCTCCTCATTCTCTTTATAATCTTGTTTACTAATTATAACTTGACCATTAACTACTAGCTCCGTAACATCCCACATTTTAGAAGGAAGTCCATCAATTTTAATATCCCAATAACCAAAATAAGATATATCTATTTCATGGTTTTGATCTAAAATCTCTCTTATTTCATCAAAGCCAACTAATCTACTAAGTGAAGCATTAATACAATAAATTTCACTTTTATCATTATTGAAAAATATTCTTGTTTCACCATCAACTATTTCATATTCGTAGATTAGTCCCGAAATAGAATCTGATAATTCTACTGGGGTAATTTCATATTCCAGAGATTTAGTAACTCCAAAAATAATCGTAATTAATCCAAGAACTATATATATAGTAAAAGATAAAATAAGACCATTTGATTTTGATTTTTCCATATGAATTCTCAGATTATTATCTTTATTATAAATAGTAAGCCCAAGATTAAAGTCTGATTCTTCCATTCTCTTTTTTTTACCTTTCAATGTAGCGATAACAAGCATCAAAAAAGCTAGCAATATGATTGGTAAATAAAATAAATAAGGATACAAATTCCCAGTATAGGCAACCAGTAAAACTATACTTACTAAAACAAACGTCAGTAATGAGAAAAATGTTATAGAGTTTCTTGTTTGTCTGGGGAGGGATTCTTTGATAGAAATACCAAGAAGTTTTATCTCCTCAATTTGAGCCTCTGTAAAGCCTAATTTTGAATCACCTAAGTCTACTCTGTTAATAACATTTGATTCAATATTAATATCTGTAATGTTAGCTTCATTTTTCTTTAGAGTCATTTCTAAATTGGTTGAAATTATTGCACCATTATTCTTTAAGTATGTAATAAAATCGTAAACACCTAACGTTCCCTTTGAACTATAAAACAATTGTTTGTTACTTCTATCATAAAAATAAAACTGAAAATCCATCTGCTCTATTCTAAAGATATCTTCCACTTTAAATATTTTTTTCCGAAAAAAGTTTCTAATTACTACATTATCTCCAATTATAGCTTCATAATCCAAGTTAATTTGAATAACAAATAATACAACAAATAATAAAAAGAATATAGTAATTCCAAACATAATCCATAGTTCAATCACATTTACATCCGAAACACTTTCATTTAACCATATTAAAACTAGAAATATTAATAACAATATAGAGTAAATAATTATTATGATAACATTAATTTTTTTTGAAACTCTAGTAAAAAAAGAATTGGGGATTTTTAATCTCTTATCAACTACTTTCTTTTTAATAAATTGCCACACAATCAAAAATGTTAAAAAAAGTAAAAATACTAGCAAGAAGACTATAGATTCAACTTTCATTGTTTTCACACATAATATCTCTAGTTGATAGAGTTCCCTTTCTTTTTTTATTTATAAACATTTTTCACCTTTTCACTTTTTAATTTTCGTCAGTAATTTACACTCTCATTTTTTAAGACTATAATAATAGGTCATTTCATGCTCTTCTTCTTGAAAAAGGACAAACTTCATTTTTTCTAGTAAATTTAATGATGGGATATTATCCTTATCCATAGAAGCAAGAATCAATTGATATTGGAACTTGAAAACTACATCTTTATTTTTTTACACATGTTGGATTTATCGTTAACTGAAATAGATTACTAACTAGAGAATAATTCAATATAAGAAACCCAGCAATATCGCGTTTTTCTCTAAATACGATGATTTTATCTTTTATGTTGGACATATTTCCGGGGTTTGACAAGAACCATCTATATTCATTTGATAATCTCTCATTATAAAGGGCAAATCTATTAGTAAATGAGCAATTAGTGCTATAACTATCTTCAATCCAATTATTAATAGACAAATCAATATGTGGGTCATTTTCTTTCTAAAACATTAACCTTACCGCCAATATATTATTTTGATAAATCAATTATTCTCTTTGTTATTTGTATTTGTATCCATATAACCTCATCCATGGTAATTTTACCATAAAAAAGAAGCTGACTTGCTTCAACTTCTATTTTTTCTTTCAACTGCATATCAACTATTTTGGCGTGCACATAAATTATCGGCATCTTAAAGAGCCTATTCATATTCTAGTGAGATCTAACAAAGCATTCTTGTCATTATCATCAATGGTCTCGCTGAAGAACTAAATCTTACATGTTCTTTATTGTAATATTACCTACACTGTAATTCTAAAATGAAGATTTTATTTTATTCTTGATATATGATAATATAATATTATAATCTTTTTATAATGAAAATTTAGGGTAACTTATATTTTGATTTTATCGGACGGAGACACTTTCTTGGAAAAAACAAAAAATCAAGGAAAAAGGAAAGTCAAAAATAGTATTTCATTAAAACTTAGATATATTAATTTATCTATTTTTGTTTTAGCCACAATTATTATGGCTGTTTTAACTCTGATTATTATGAGTAGTATAACTAATGATGTTTCTAGGGATTATGCTGAATTGTATTCAGATAGAGCCGTGGGTATCTTAAATACTCATTTATCTAAAGAAATTAAACTGGTAGAAAAAGTTGCTGGATCAAACGAGATTATTGAATGGTTAAAAGACGAAGAAAACGAGACAAAAAAATTAGCTGCATACAATGAAATTCAAGATACACTTAGAGTATTGGAGGAAGATTCATTTTTTTATGTAGGTATCAATAGTAGTTTAAATGAATATCCGATTTATTCGAATTACGAAATAAAGGACTTCGTTCCAGCCGCTACTTTAGAAGAAAACGATATGGAAGATGTTTGGTACTTTGATTGTCTAGGTTCTTCTTATCCTTATGAGTTAAACATTGACATTGGAAAACTTGATGGACTCAAAAGAGTATGGCTTAATTATAAGGTTGAAAGTGAAGGCAAGGTTTTAGGTGCCATCTGCACAAATTTACTTTTTGAAAATGTTTTAGGTGAACTCTTTGGAATAGAAGAATATCAAAAAAATAAAAGCATTTGGACGCTGATTATTAATCAACAAGGTATCATTCAAATGGACAGTTCATTAGGAACTGAGGATATCTTAGAGCAGGAGAATGAAGTCGTTTATATAAATGAAAAATTCTCAAATAAGACCTTTAATAAAATGATAAATGATTACCTAAATAATTCTAGTGGAATTTATGAGGAATCCCTAATTGCTGAAGTGATTGAAATGAACAGCGGAAGTTATAGATACGCATCTATATCACCAATTATGGGAACTACATGGTCAGTTGTCTCCTTATATAGTTCATCCTCTTTATTTACTATTAACAGTTTGTGGCCATTATTTATTGTAATAGTCGGGTTGTTCGTTGCCTATATTTTACTAACAAATATATCAAACAACAAAATCATGATAACTCCGATTAATCGCCTTGTTGAGAGTCTTTCTAAAAGAGAAAATGGGGATATAGTTATTTCTGGTTTAGATAGAATGGATGAATTTGGAGTTCTTGCTCGAAAGTTTGACGAAAATGTAAAGGACTTAGAAAAATATAATTCTAAGTTGATTGAGGAAACAAAAAAAGCAGACTCAGCAAACAAATCAAAATCTGTATTTCTAGCTAATATGAGTCATGAGATTAGGACTCCTATAAATGCAATTCTAGGAATGACACAAATAGGACTAAAGGCAACTGAAAAAGAAAGAAAGGACTATTGTTTAAACAAAATCGACGAAGCCTCAAATCACTTGCTTGGAGTGATAAATGACATTTTAGATATTTCAAAAATTGAAGCGGACAAATTAGAACTTTCATATATTTGGTTTGATTTTGAAAAGACTCTTCAAAATCTTGCAGAAGTCATCGCTTTTAGAATGAATGAAAAAGAAATTAGTTTTTCCGTTAATTTTGATAGAAACTTACCTAATTCAATATATGCAGATGATCAAAGAATGTCCCAAGTCATTGCTAATTTTTTGTCGAATGCTGTGAAATTTACTCCAGAAGGTGGTAAAGTTGAATTAAAAGCACAACTTTTAGCTGAAAAGGATGGTTTATATACAATAAGAGTTTCGGTCAGTGATACTGGAATTGGAATTTCAAAAGAAACAAAGAGTAAGCTTTTCCAAAATTTTGTTCAAGCGGAAAGTGGCACTTCCAGAAAATATGGTGGAACTGGTCTTGGCCTTTCAATCTCAAAAAGAATAGTTGAGTTAGCTAAAGGGACAATTGGTGTAGAATCCGAAGTTGGGCATGGTTCGGTCTTCTACTTCGATTTCACTTGTGAAGGCAAAACACTAGAAAAAGAGGTTTATTCTTTAGAAAACACCAATTTGAATATATTAGTTATTGATAAAGATAAAGCAGTTCATAACTTTTTTATGGATTTTTCATCAATATACAAAATAGATTGTGATATTTCTTGCTCTGAAGACGAAGGAATTAAACTACTACAGACTAATAAGTATTCTATTGTGTTTGTTTCTCAGAGTATATCTAATGATAAAGGAATTAGACTTATTAAAAGCATTAATGAATTAGACAAGAAAACTAATGTAATTTATTTATCAACTCTTGATATAAATTCAATTGAAGAACATAATAAAGATATTATCATTTATAAAGTTCTACCAAAACCACTATTTCAGACGACTATTTTAAATATGATTAATGATATTCTTGGTAAAGCCTATTTTGAAGAAAAAATAGTTTTAAATTCAGATGAAGGTATTTTCAAGGACTATACTATATTACTCGCTGAGGATGTAGAGATTAACAGAGAGGTATTTACTGCTATTCTTGAATCAACTGGTATTAAAATAGATTCTGTAGAAAATGGACTATTAGCAGTTGAGTCTTTTAAAGAAAACCCTAATAAATATGATTTGA
This sequence comes from Acholeplasma sp. OttesenSCG-928-E16, assembly GCA_030266845.1. Classification (GTDB taxonomy): domain Bacteria; phylum Bacillota_I; class Bacilli_A; order Acholeplasmatales; family Acholeplasmataceae; genus JAJDIT01. The sequence goes on from JAJDIT010000004.1 coordinate 15,241, forward strand.
TTATGATGGATGTTCAAATGCCTGAAATGGATGGCTTAACAGCAACCAAGGTTATTAGAAATCTAGATACAGAAAAGGCCAAAACAATACCAATTATTGCCATGACCGCTAATGTTTTTAAAGAAGATGTCGAAAAATCATTAAGTGCTGGTATGAATGATCATCTAGGAAAACCGATTGATTATGAACTATTAGTTCAAAAACTTAGAAAATATCTAATTAATAATTAATAACAAACTAATTCCACTTTTTCTTATTTGATATCTTTTGATTCTATATTAGACTTGATTTATTTTATCCACGCTTCTTTATTTTTCATGCAAAACTCTTTTAATGTAGTGGGTTTTTCACCAGTTATTTTTTCAAAAGTATCAGTTATTTTCTTTGCAGTTCTCAAACGTGTCATCATATAAAGCATTCCCATTACTGTGCTATATTCCCTATCTAATCCTCTTATATCTATCCAATACCTCTTTGCAAGTTTTGGTTTGGGATTTGAATAGGTTATTTTTCTTTCTAATACATCAGAAAGAATTCCTGCTACTTCATAATAATTAAGAGCCTCACCAGCCGTGATAGAATATGCAGTGTTTTGGTGATTTTTAGCATCAGTCAGGACTTTTGCAGCTAGTTTACCAATATCTTCTGCATCTATGAAAATGGTTAGAGCTTTTTAACGGGAACAACTATTCTATCAAAATACTTTATTTCAAAAGCATGAATTCCGCTGATGTTTTGTATGAAAAAGCTCGGTCTTATATGACAATATGGAAGATTTGCATTAACAATTTATTTCTCTATTTTATGGTGAGGTAGTATTGGATTTTTTTCAACTCCTAAATGTTAATTAAAATATATAGCTTTTATCGGTATACTACACCAATAGTCTATTTGATTTAATAACTCAAAAGATTCTTAATGTCCTTTTCAAGAAGTGATTTCATTGAATCTTTAAACTTAGATAAATCTATGGAAAGTGCTTTTGCTTCGATTTTCTTAAACAACTCTTTTTTCTCTAAAATAACAAATTTCAAAGACTGAAGTTTCTGCCTTAAAGCAGTGGGTTTATCATCATCTAAAGCAGACAATATTTCATCAATTCTTTCGTTTATTAGGTTATCATTGTCCCACTTTGACTGTCTGCACACCAAGCGAAATCCTCTCACTCTCATTAGATAACTATCACTTTTTAGCATTGCAATAAACTCATCAATATAACGATACAAGATATCACTTGAGTCTGAAAAAGTCTCAAGTTCTAAGAGTATCTCATATGACTCCTTTACATCTCGGTTATACAATTTGCTTACTTTCTCTTTTATTGTTTTATCCATAAAACACCTCTAATTAATCATCACATTGAAATTTTTCTTAACCTCACTTCAACACAGGGTGCACATAGTAAATTATCAGCATGAAAGTCAATCTACAATATCACTTATTATTAAATGATAACTGATTAAAGTGAATAGATCTAATGTCTAGTTACTTATTCTTCTCCTTTTTTACCCACATTGTTGAAGTAATGGATGGTCTAAATCCAATATTATAATAGAACTGTTGAGATGAACCTACATACACTTTAGTTGCTCCTAATTCTTTGCATCTTCTTATTGCTTCTAAAACAGCACATTTTCCCAGTCCTAGCTTTCTATATTCAGGATCTGTTGCAACTGGCTCAACTAATGCATAATCTGATTTATCATCATACCACATTCCACAATACGAAACAAAATTTCCTTCTTTATTTAAAACTGCTATCTTTAGATAAGGATTAACATTAGGTCTTTCAAATTCTTTTCTATAGGTTTCGAGCATTTCAGAAGTAGGAGAGTATTTTCCTTCTCCATCGATTTCATGGTTAAATCCTTTCCAAAGTATTCTTCCATATTGATATATATCATACGTATCTTTCATGCTTGTCATTGAGAAACCATCAGGCAACTTATATTCAAGGTTTCCGTTTTCAATACTAAAAATAGAATCTAAGTCTTTATGCTGTGAAGGAATATACCCCAGCTTACTTGCTTCATTTTGAAAAACTATATCATTATCTTGTATAAGAATTTTCACATGACCTTCACTTGATAGATTTTCTTCTGCATACTCAATCATTGCTTTTCTTAAAAAGTCATAGCCAGGTTTCAAAAGCAAAAATGAGTTGCCGTCGACTGTTGTATCAAATGTAGCAAATCCAATTATTTTTCCGTCATCTTCCCATATTCCTATTTTTGATAAATTGCCTTTTTCCAAATATGAATGAGATATCATCCAGTCCCATCTTCCAAAGTGGTAATTCGGATTGTTTAACTCAATTAAAAATTTTCTAACCTCATAGTAATCAGTACCATATAGATTAGTATTATTGAATTTTCTGTTTTTTATTGCCATAATTTTTGTCCTCTTTTATTTTTCCTTTCAACCTCATATCAACTATACTTGAAAAACTATATGAAAATACTATGAACTATACTTCATCTTAGGCGTACACACATATTTTATCGGCAAAAAGAATACCAATATTATAACTTACTACTCGATACGATTGACTTCAAACACGTTTTAGTTTGATTCAAATGGAATGTTATACTTTTCTATTTGGGCAATCACGTGTGAAAACTCACGAGGTGCAACAAAAAACTTGTAATTTTTCTCATTTGTAACAACAGTGAAAGTTCTCTGATAACCTTTGTGTTTTATTACTATTATATCTTCATATCGAATTGATGCTTTAATTTTTTTTAAGGATTTGTTAATTATCAATTCAATTATCAATTCGCGATCAGTAAATGAGAACCCAGCAAAATATATTATCATTAAAATACCTGCAATAACAAAAAGAACCGATAGTAAAACAAGTGTTGAGGCAAGACCTGTTAACTCCCACATAATATCAGATAACCCCCAGGCTTGAAGTGTATTTTCATCTAGATTTATTACAATAAATAAGAGAAATCCACAAGCTAATAAGATTGGGGCAATAGCAATAAATACTACTCCTCTCTTAGCATAATTAATAACTCCACTATCTTTGTTTTTCATAATTCTTTTTCTCCTTCAGTTTTATTGTAAATAAAACATTTTTATTCATTCATACAATTTCTAAAAATTATTATTCTCTCAATGACTAAATATTCAATTAATCTTTCAACCATACTTCAACTACATATTAACATATATTCAACTGCATTAAAACCTACTTCAACACAGGCGTGCACATAGATTATCAGCCAGTATATGTTGATTCATTCTAAAGACTTGCCATGCTTAATATATATTTTTCGTGGCGAAAACAGTACTTCATTCATAATCTTTATATATGTTTACAGTCTCAACATTTCTTATATTTATGATTTTAGACATATGTTTCCACAGACTGTAAAATCTATTGTTATTGTTATTATCTATGTTTAACCAAACCAATACAATTTATCCTATTATCTAGCAGTATAATCTTGTTCGTCAACCGCACTTCAACCAAATCTGAACAATACTTGAAAGTTATTATTTCAACTCTAGCACTACTAGAGTCTCGATTGAAGTTGTCTGTGGAAACATTCTAATTGGAACAACCTTTTTTATATCATATTTATCAACTAATTCTTTGATATCTCTTGCAAGAGTCTTAGGGTCGCATGATAAATATATTAGTTTCTTGTAACCATTATCAAGAATAGCTTCTTTGGCCATTGGAAACAATCCATTTCTTGGCGGATCAACGATTAAAACATCAGCATTAATATCCTGCAATTTATCTTCTACATTTGCCTTTATTATCTCAACATTATTAATATTATTATCACTTTTTGTTTTATGAGCCATCTCAATGTTTTCTAAGTTATTATCTATCAGTATTATTTTAGATGCTTTTTCTGATAAATAAAAGCCAATTGATCCTACACCAGAAAAGGCATCAATCACGATGTCTTTTTCATTAATCTCTTCTTTTATTTCATCATAAAGAGGCTTGATAATGCTTGAATTAATTTGATAAAATGATCGGTCATTCACACTTATTTTATATTTATCTAGACTCATATCAATCAAATTATCTTTAAATACCGTTTTTGATTTATCTCCCAAAATTCTTTTGATATCCTTCTTAAGATTGACTGTTATTCCGATAACTTCTTCATGTTTTCTAAGCAAAAATATAAGATCATCTAAGCCATCAAAATCCTCTTTAGTTGAAACAAAGGTGATTAATATTTGATTGTTTGAATTCACCCTAAATACAACATGATATAATTCACTTCCAACTATTATTTGAGACTCATTGATGATTCTTAAGAACTTATTTATCACATTATCCACTAAAATGAATTCATTTGTTTTCTTTAATTTCAATTCGTTATCTTGATATAAACCAAGTGTAATATATCTAGAGTTCATAACGTGGAAAACAGCCTTATTACGATAATAAACCGACTTTGATGAAAAAATGGATTTATTAATTTCAACATCCAGACCAGCAATCTTTAAAAAGGTATCTTTAGTTGTTTTTTCTTGCCACTTTATTTGAGCTTGATCAGTTAAGTGTATTAGATTAAGACTTCCAAGAGAATGAGTATCATTATCCCTTCTATCCTTGGATTTTTTAATCAGCTTGACGATATCTGCTGCTGCAAAATTCTTTTTTATACTAGTTATTTTAACGAGGGCTACCTCGTTAGTTATCATCTTTTTTACAAAAATTACCATATCATCGTATTTACATACTCCATTCCCTTGGTAATCTATATCAATAGCTTCTAGTGTTAACACATCATTTTCTTTTATCATTATTATTTGGCCTTCTTTTCTTTATAATATTTTGCTAATCCACCCTCAGCTGTTTCACGGTATTCCCTTGCAAGGTCTTTACCAGTTTCTAACATCGTTTCAACAACAGTATCAAAAGAAACTTTTGACAATGAAGTAATAATTCCTGCCAATCTAGACGCATCGATTGCCTTCATCGCATATAAAGCATTTCTTTCAATACATGGTATTTGAACATAACCTCTTACCGGATCACATGTTAATCCTAAGCTATGTTCTAATGCTACTTCTGCTGAATACTCTATTTTGGAAATAGAATATCCTTTTAAATAAGCTGCGGCAGCGGCTGCCATTGCACAAGCACTTCCTATCTCTGCTTGGCATCCAGCCTCTGCTCCACTTATAGAAGCGTTATGTTTAATAAGATTGCCAAATATAGAAGCAACTCCAATTGCTTCTATGATTCTTTGTTCACTAAAGCCTAATCTTACATAAGTGTAATATAAAACTCCTGGTAAAACCCCACATGACCCACAGGTTGGAGCAGTAGCTACTATTCCTCCTGCCGCGTTTTCCTCAGCACAGGCAAATGCAAATGAAGATACTAAACGAGCTTGTGTATCTTCCATCTCAAAATCTTCGGTTGTTTGATATAGTTTTCTAGCTTTTCTTCTAACTTTTAAGCTTCCAGGTAAGAAACCACTTTTCTTAAGTCCTGTTTCAACTGTCTTTTTCATGGTCTTCCAGACATCATATAAAAACTCAATAATGCACTCACCTTCGGCCATTAAGACATATTGAAATAAGGATATTTTTCTCCTTGCACAATAGTTTTTAATAGACTTAAATGATGAGTGAGTATAAACATCTTCTTCCTTATCTTCGATACTCTCAAAGATGATTTTTCCTCCTCCAACGCTTTTTATCTTCTCTTCACCTAGAAAAACATCATCCTTATACATTTGAAATAATGCGGTATTTGGATGTTCTTTTTGATCTATTTTAGTTTCAAAAATCACTTCATGTGGTTTTAGTTCTTCTTCGATAGCTTTAAAAGTCAAGTGACCATAACCAGTCAATGCTAGTGAATTATATAAAGTGACAACATATTTATTTGCATCGCTGTAGCGAGCCTTTGTTATTTTAGCTGCTTTACTTGGTCCCATGGTATGACTACTCGATGGACCCCGTCCAATATTATAGAGGCTTTTAATTGATTTCATTATAAATCTTTATATTTATCCTTTAGATAATTAACATAATAACTTGCAAAAAAAGGTTCATTGGTTGCTATAAGCATAATCTCTTTTGGTGTTTTAGAGGCACCATATTTATGAATATGTTCTTTTAACCATTCATTAATATTATCAATCCTATTTTCTTTGATTTGTTTTTTGATATTAATGTCTTGATCCATTTTATGATATATTTGAGCTGCATAAGCGGTTCCAAGAGCATATGTTGGAAAATATCCAAAAGATCCTCCCGCCCAATGAATATCTTGCAAGACTCCTTCTGAATCGGTTTTTGGTTTTATTTTTAAGTAGCGATACATTAATTGATTCCATTTTTTAGGTAAATCCTTCACCTTGATTTTTCCAGAAATTAATCCCTTTTCAAGCTCATAACGAACCATTATATGAAGCGGATATGTAAGCTCATCGGCTTCGATCCTAATTAGGCTTCTTTCGGTCTTATTAACAAATCTATAAAATTCATCAACTGAAACATTTTTAAACTGTTTTGGAAACAACTCAGCTATTTTTTGAAAATGAGTACTAATAAACTCATATGATCTAGCAATCATGTTCTCATAGAGTCTTGATTGCGATTCATGAATTCCCATACTAGCCCCTCCGTGGAGGTTTGTTCCGTCAAATCTTTTGTCGTTTTGTTGTTCATAAATAGCGTGCCCAGTCTCATGAACAACAGAAAAGATATTAGATAATAAATCATTTTCATGATAAGCTGTTGTAATTCTTGTATCAACACTTGCTAACCCTGAAGTAAAAGGATGAACACTAGTTTTTAGCAAGCCTCGGTTCTTATCAAAATGAAGGACATCAAGTAGATAATCGGATAATTCTTTTTGCTTATTAATATCAAAAATTTTGTTGGAAAACTTTCGGTTAATTTTTCTTTTTTTGGCGGTTTTTTCTAACACAAAAGGAACTAACTGCGTTCTTAATTGATCAAAAAACTCATCGTATTCTTCTACTGTCATGTCATCTTCATAAAAATCAAGTAAAATATCATAACCTTTCTTATCATCTGTTTCTAGATACTTAGTTAATTTTCTTTGAAATTGAACGATTTTTTCTAAAGTTTCACTCCATAAGGCAAAATCGTTATTCTTTTTGGCATTTGCCCAGATTGGAGAGGCACCTTGAATTAACATGTCATACTCTAAGTACTCATTTTTAGGAACTACTTTTATTATTTGGTAGCTCTTGTATAGGTGTTTTATCTCAACCTTTAAATCATCATCCAAGGTATCTTTATTTAGATATAGTTCTTCAAGTAGGTCAGTATATTCTTTATCAGTCTCTAGTTTATATGCTTCCTCCATTAAGATCTGATAATTAGAAAGCTGAAAATCCAATCCCATTTTAGGCATTTCAGTTTCTTGATCCCAATTCATTAACCAGAAAAAATATCGATAGGCGTTGAGTTTTTTTTGTAAATCTTTAAATTTATTGATTTTATCAATCATTTTCTTTGACCTCCTTTTGATTTATTATAACATTTCTTAATTACTTATAAATAATTAAAAAGAATAATTGAGGCAATTCCAAAGTAAACAAAGAGCGAGAACACATCATTAATAGTCGTTATTATCGGCCCAGATGCTGCTGCTGGATCTATTTTTACCTTTTGAAAGAATAATGGAATGAAAATACTAATGACTGCTGAAAAGAATAAAGCAACAAAAATAGAAACAGATACTGTTATTCCAATTAAATATGCTGGCACATTATCCAAAGTAGGCATGATGCTTAAGAATCCAAAGACAACTAAAAAGGCGGCGGCTGCTAAAATAAGACTATTAATGGCAGATACTAACAATTCCTTTATAATATGTTTTTTTGTCTTTTCTTTATCTATTAACTTATTGGAATTTAATCCTAGGATAGTTGCGGCAAGTGATTGCGTACCAATATTCCCTGCCATTCCAAGGATCATTGGCTGGAAAAACGTTAGAGCAATTACAGCAGCCATGATATCCTCAAACCTTGATAAAAACATCGCAATTACAATATTTAAGACAACTGATATTAATAACCAAGGAAGCCTCTTAAAAGTTCTTTTTATTGTTGAATCATCTTCTAAAAATTCATTGACCCCAGCAAATTTTGTATAGTCTTCTTCATGATGATATGCTAACTCCAATAATACATCATCTGCCGTGATAATTCCTAAAAGATGTTGTTCACTATCTAAAACTGGAATCGCCTTTAAGTCATAATCCCTAACCTTTTTAATAACACTTTCTATTCTTTCATCAGTATCACAATAGATGAAATCATCAACTAAAATATCATTTATACTATCATTAGGTCTTGCGATAATTAGTTCCCTTATGGAGACTATTCCGAGTAAAGTGTCATTCTCATCCACCTGAAAAATATAATCAATGAAGTCCTGATCCCTCATCTCTTTGATAACGTAGTTAGTTGCCTCCTTGACTTGAAGATCTTTTTTTATCTTAATAAAATCAAGGGACATAATTGAAGCAGCTACTTCTTCTTCATAGCCTAATAACTCTTTCATCTGATTCCTTTTATCATTGCTTAATAAAGGCATTATCCAGTTTAAATCTAAGTTTTCCAAGCTAGCTAAAAATTCCCTTAAGTCATCGGTATCCAATTGATTTATAATACTAGCAATTAAGTTATCATCCGCGATTCTTAGTAACTCTAATTGATTGTTTTTTGGTAGATATGAAAATACATTTGCCCTCTTATATGGTTCTAACAAACTAAATATTTTAATTTGGTCGCTTAAACTAAAATTAACTAAATTGTTAGCTATTTCAAACGGCTGATGATGATTTAATTGTCTTTTTATCGCTTGGTCATTTGAATTAATATTCAGTTTCTTTTTCATAGTTTACCTCCTAACATCAAGGATGCAAGACCAAGATATATCAAAAGAGCAAGAACATCTACTATCGTTGTAATGAGCGGGCCAGAAGCTACAGCTGGGTCGATTTTGATTTTCTTTAACAAGAGTGGAATAATAATAGCAATAACTGGCGCAAGAATAATAACAAGCCATAAAGATAAACCTATTATCATTGCCATTTCAAGTTCACTTGCCGCATTATCAACTAATGATGTATTTATCTTTGCCATGAAAAAAGCTAAGATGGCGGCAATTAATCCGATGAAAAAACCATTTATCATCCCTGATAGAATTTCTCTTTTTGTATTTTTCTTAATCGTTTTTTTATTATCGGCGATTAGCTTTAACATGACTGCTAGTGTCTGTGTTGCCACATTTCCGGCGGAGTCCAAAATTAATGGCTGAAAAACCATCAAGATCACCATATGTGTGAGTAGTTCTTCAAAACCTGAGGTAACTAAGGCAATTGGAACAGTTAAAACTAGCAATATTAAAAGCCATGGCAAACGGTGGAAAGCTGTTTTTGTAAAAGTCTCTTCTATCGATTGATCTGGAAGCAATGCTAATTTTTCATAATTTTCGACTTGTTCTTCATGGTATATATCAAGAGCATCATCGACAGTAATCATCCCTAACAATGTTCCATCATTATTAATAACTGGCATTTCAAAATAACCAAAATTCCTTATTTCATTAACTGTATCTTCAATATCTTGTTTATCATTTGCTGCTTTGGTATGCTCCAAAATATCCTTAACATAGGCAGGAGACTTGGTAGTTAACAATTTTTTTAAGGCAATTGTTCCTTGATATTTGTGTTTTTCATCAATAACGAAAATAGTCTTTATCGATTCCGCTTCTGGAGCTTCTTTTATCAGTTTTTTGGTTGCAATTTTGATTTCATCATTAATATTAACCGAAACAAAAGACGAGCTCATGTGAGCACCCGTTTCAAACTCCTCATACTTAAGCAATGATTCAACTTTTTCTTTTTCTTCTTCATCAAATAAACTGATGATTTCTTCTTGTTCCTTTGAATCCATTTCTAAAATGATATCGACAGCATCGTCTAAATCTAAGTTATCAATAATTTCTTTAATTGATGAATCATCTAAGTCAATTAGTACTTCTGCGGCATCTAGATCATCAAGGTATGTCAAAATTTCTGCAAACTTTTCTTTACTGATATTGTTAATTAAAGTCTCCTTTTCTTCTTTGTCCAAATCTAAAAAATGCTCAGCAATATCATAAGAATGGAGAGAATCTAAATTTTGAGTCAAGATTAAGTTATCTTTTTCTTTTAAAATATCTTTTAAACTCACTTAAATCACCATTATAAGTTTACCATTTTTTATCCTTTTAAAAAAGGAAATAGTAAATAAAAAGCAACCACAAGATTATTATCTGGCTGGTTACTTTTATGGCTAAGTATTAATTATCATTTCTTATATGGATCTTTTAAAACAGGTGGTAAGATAAGTGGTTTTTGGTTGGAAATATTTGATAATTCCGCTACCAATAGTGATGATTGGGAAACAATTGGTAACGCATTTATAATCCCGATTCTTGACCTTTCAATGAAGTCTTCTATTTTCGCTTGATCTCCATTAAAAAATGATACTGCATTGTCATCAAAAAGACAGTTAACTAAGTATTCTATTTTAATACTAAATAATTTGTTTGGAGAAAAATCAAGTCTTCTTTCAAATATCAAATCAAAACCAGTCATTGAAATGTTTGTTGGAATAACATTATCAACCACCTTGATTTCTAAATGCTCAGAAGTATGTCCCAAAAAGTCAAATTTGACATTTTTTAAGTTGAATTTGACACTCCTAAAATTGACGTTAACATTTTTTTCCTTATTATCCATAAGAATCCTTTCTACCCTAGTGAAACATCTAGGATCATCATAATAATAAATCCGATCATTAATCCTAAAATTGATAAATGTTCTTGTTTACTATTTTCGGTTTGTTTGGCTTCTGGAATCAATTCATCAGCCACCACATAAATCATTGCTCCTGCCGCAAAAGCCAAAGCATATGGCAATAAATCTTTTACATAAGTTACTAATAAAACACCTAACACAGCTGCTATTGGTTCAACAATACCAGATAGTTGACCATAAAAGAAAGACTTAGATCTACTCATTCCCTCTTGTCTTAACGGGATTGAAACCGCGGCTCCTTCCGGAAAGTTTTGAATCCCCATCCCAATTGCTAGTGATAGTGCCCCATAAAGTGCGGCTGAATCACTTCCGGTGCCATGAGCTATTGCACCAAATGCGACACCAACAGCTAATCCTTCTGGAATATTATGTAAAGTTATCGAAAAAACTAATAAGATATTTCTTTTAAGCTTACTCGGTCTTCCTTCGGCTTCCTTTGCTCCTCTATGAATATGAGGTACTACTTTATCAGCGATAAAAAGTACTAATCCACCTAAGGCAAACCCAATCGATACGATTAGCCAAGAAGGGACTTTAGAATTATTATCATCTACCATGTTGATAGCCGGTTGTAGTAATGACCAAAATGAAGCAGCAATCATAACACCTGAGGCAAAACCCAACATCAAATTTAAAAATCCTTTATTAATTTTTTTAAAGAAAAAGACCATTGCTGCCCCTAGGGCTGTCATTCCCCAAGTAAATAGTGCTGCTAATAAAGCTTGCAGCCATGAGTCTAATCCACTAAACCACTCCATATAGCCTCCTAAAAAACAATTTACTATGTAACAACGACAACATGTCCTTTTAAGATATCTTCAATTTGTTTTATTTCCTCAGCTGTGAAATTCATTTTATCAATAACCTGTAAGTTTTCTTTAAGCTGAGCTATCTTTGAGGTTGAAATCAACACCGATGTCATTAGTTCATTTTTTAGTGCCCATGCGATCGCCAGTTGAGCGATTGTCTGTTTTCTTTTTTTAGCAACAGCATTCAAAGCCTTGAGCAGTTCTCTTAATTCATCAGTAACATCAGTCGAATCGATCCAAATAGCCTCTTTGTTGGCAACCCTTGAATCTCTTGGAATACTTTTAATATATTTATTAGTAAGTAATCCCTGCTGCAAAACACTATATGCGATTGTCCCTGCTCCTAACGAATTTTGAGTTTCTAGTAATTTATCATCTTCAATCCATCTATTAAGCATGCTGTAGCTTGGTTGAGTAATAACGTATGGGACATTTAGTTCATTTAATATTTTAGCCGCTTCCTTTAATTCCTTTGAATTATAGTTTGATAGACCAATATATAATGCCTTACCTTGTAAAACTATATCCCTTAAAGCGAGCATTGTTTCTTTTAGATTAGTTTTTGAATCGAACCTGTGATGATAAAAAATATCAACATATGGAATACCTAATCTATTTAGGGACTGATCTATGCTTGCCATTAAATACTTTCTAGAACCTCCATCACCATATGGACCATTCCACATCCAATAACCTGCTTTTGTCGATATAATAATTTCATCACGATATTTCATTAAGCCATCTTTTAGAATTTTACCAAAAACTATTTCAGCATGACCAGGAGGCGGACCATAATTATTCGCTAAGTCAAAATGTGTAATACCGTTATTGAATGCTTCAAATATTATTTCCTTACAACTCTCATAATCATTATTTTCTCCAAAGTTATACCAAAGTCCAAAAGATAAAACTGGTAGTTTTAATCCGCTACTGCCAAGATTCCGATAAATCATCTTTTGATATCTGTCTTCGTTTGCCTTAAACATTATTTTCACTCAGCTCCTTTAGTCTTTTCTTAATCTTATTATAGCCGATTTCTAGATCATTTTCATCCAATACGGCTTCCTCTATTGGACACATACCATTTTTATTGTTATTTATTATATAATCGGTTCTTTCCCTAAAGGTAGATTTTATGTTTTTATCATTTAAAAAATCAATCGCTTTTTGACTTCCTAAAAGTCCGTATATTCCTTTGGCTTTTCCTAAAACTATAATAATTGCGGCTCCTTTACCAATAACCTTATCAAAAACATATGATCCTCTAAGAAATTCTTTATTGTTTTCATATAACTTAAGGAGTGGGGAAATCCCCTTTCCCTTATCTAAAAAGACTATTTTCTTATTCTTAACAAGCACCAATGATGCTTGATTTGATTCTATTAAATCTATTGCTTCTTTAAAAGTCTTGTTAATATGCATATATTTGGATAACACTCCTTTTTTTAAGATTAGATAAATACTTGGTATTATAACTAATTGAATAGCTATTCCTGGTAATCCAGTGAGAAATGCACTAAATGCCGAAAGAGCAGCAAGTTCGGTTTCCATTAAATTGGTTAAAACAGTAAAAATTAGTGCATATCCTAATCTGCCTAAAACCATTGAAATAACTAGTGTCAAAAATATATTCAGCCTTATCTTATTTGTTAAAAAGCCGCTTGCTAGACCATATACTGATAATTCTACTGCCATAATCGGAAGCATCGGAAATGAAACTGGCATCCCAGTCATTAAAGACGAAAGCGCTGGTGTTAGGATTCCACAAAGAAATCCGTATTTCGGTCCCGTTATTATTCCACATAAAAATACTGGAATATGCATAGGTAAAAAAATCGTCCCTGGGATCATAAAAAGATGACCTGTAATATATGGAATTAATATTCCTAATATTATAAAAATAGCAGTTAGCGTAAGTTTAGTCAGTTCTGTTATCTTTAAAATGCTGTCCTTATTAATTAATAGTCGGTTCATCACTCCGTGATTCTTTCAATAGTTTCTGATACTTTATAAAGTAGTTTTGGAATTTCTAATGACTGCGGGCATTTTGATACACATTCATTACATCTAACACATTTGTTGGATTTTTCTGTATCGCTTAACTGATGATGATAATCACTTAAAAATTTTTCAGGATCTTGATGAATGCGGTATTCATTATAAATTAAAAAATTCTTAGGAATATTAACCCCGTGTGGACATGGCATGCAATACCGGCAATTAGTACATAAAATTGTATCGGAACTTCGATAAATCTTTTTTGCAGTTTCAATCAAATTTAATTCTTCTTTTGATAGTTTGTTAAGTTCTATAGCTGTCTTTATATTATCTTCAACTTGGATCAAGTTTGACATTCCGCTTAATACTGTTAAAATCCCATCAAAACTAAGGCAATATCTAAGTGCCCAAGATGCAACTGATCTTTGAGGATTATAATCTAAAAAAACTTTTCTTGCATTTTCATTTAGGGTAGCTAGAGCTCCTCCTCTAACTGGCTCCATTATAATAATAGGGATATTCCTATCTCTTAGAATTTGGTATTGTTTATTAGATTGATATTCCTCGTAGTCGACATAATTAAACTGGATTTGGGCAAAATCAAACTGATATGTATCTACTATTTTCTTTAAAATCGATGGTCGATCATGAAAAGAAAAACCTAAATATTTAATCTTTCCTGCTTTTTTTAAATCAGAAAGAACATCAAATACTCCTAAACTAATAACCTTTTGAAAGCTTCTTTCATTTAGAGCATGTAATAAGTAAAAATCAAAGTAATCAACTTTGCATTTTTTTAATTGTTGGTTAAAAATTCTTGTCACATCATCCAAACTTTTTACTTCCCACATCGGGCACTTACTTGCAATATGAATTTTACTTCTATCATATTTTCTTAATACATCTCCAACAAAAGTCTCGGACATTCCATCATGATATGGCCAAGCAGTATCAAAATAATTGACTCCGTTTTTGATTGCATAGTCGATCATTTTCTCTGCTAGTGGATAATCAATTTCTTGAGTATTTGGATTTGTTCTCGGTAATCTCATCAAACCAAATCCTAATGGAGATATTTCAAAGTCAATAATTCCTAGTTTTCTTTTTTTCATTAATATACTCCTTCTTATATATAAATTATACCACTAAAAAGAAAATTCGAGGGTTCAAATTTGACCCTCGAATTGATTTATTTGTTATTGTCCACCGATCATCAATGATGAGATATGAACACTTGGTGATCCAAGGCCATCTTCATTCAATTTAAGATCTTTTCCAATTCCTGCAACATTATTTAATAGTGTAAAGAAGTTTCCAGAAACAACAATCATTTTAACAGGATGATCAAGCTTTCCATCCTTAATCTTAAATCCTGCTGCTTGTAGTGAGAAGTCACCGCTTGATGTATTAACACCAGCATGTAATCCTGATAATTCAGTAATATAGATGCCATCTTTGATTGGAGCTAATAAGTCTTTTAAAGACAGTTTGCCAGGTTCTAAAATTAAATTAGTTGGAGAAACTGATCCGTGGAATCCATTTCCTGATGGCTTATCGCCTAATAATTTAGCACTCTTTAGGTTATTGATAAACCCTGTGAAAACACCTTTATCAATCAGCTTTTTCTTTTTACAAGGTACTCCTTCATCATCAAATGGAATCTTAAATAATGCCTTCTTATTTAGTGGATCATCTACTAAAGTAATGCTTTCTAAAGCAATTTTTTCTCCCACTTTCCCTTTTAGAGGGGTTAGATTACGATAGCAAGCCTCAGCACTGAAAATTGATGAGTAAACAGATAAGATATCTGCAAAAGTTGTGTTATCAAAAACAACTGGATACTCACCACTTGGAAGTGATGAACCACCTAGTTTAGCAACACCCTTTTTGACCGTCGCTTTTCCCATCGCAACTGGATCGAGCTCATGGAAATTCTTAACGATTTTAATATCATATGCAGTTTGAATATCTTCGCCCTTAGCAAACACACCAACCGCATAAGCACCACAATAATTGGCATTTCTTGTTAGATTTAACCCTTTTGAGTTAACTATTCTTGTAACTGTTTGGCTTTCAATATATATAGTGCTTTGAACTTGAGCACAATATTTATTTTTCAATACCTCTGCTTCTAGTTTTTTAGCAAAATCGATTTTAGCACTCAAAGGAACTTCGCTTAAATCTGATTTTTCATCAGCTACAGTTGGATATTTCTTGGCACCTTTATAGATAATTGCTGGTTCAGATACTGTAACCACCTTAGCATTCGCAATTAATTCGTCTAAATAATTACTAACATCTTGATCGTTGAAGTTTTCAATGGAAACTGACCCCATTTTACCACGGTAAATGCCTCTAATAGTCGCTTGTTCTACTTCGCTTTTAACACACTTGTCTACTTTTCCTTGATAAACTGTAACATTTAGACTGATACTTTTTACGGCATATATTTCTAAAGCCTTTAAGCCTTTTGATAAACCTAATTCTATCCATTTTTGATACATTATTCTTTACCTCCGCCGCCGACTGTTAACTCTGTAACTCTAATTGATGGTTGTCCCACATCCACTGGAATTGATCCTGATAAAGATCCACACATTCCTTGTCCTAACTCAAGATTTGAGGCGATTCTATCTATTTTATATAAGATATCTTTACCTTGTCCGATTAGCATAGCTCCTCGAACTTGTTTAGTTAGTTTACCATCTTCAATCATATAGCCTTCAGATACTGCAAAATTGAATTCACCAGTGGCTGGATTAACTTGTCCACCACCTAGCTTTTTAGCAAATAATCCATATTTTGTATCCTTAATAATTGCCTCAAGAGTATCTGTTCCATTTGTGATATATGTTGATGACATTCTTGATGTTGGACTGTATTTATATGATTGTCTTCTACTAGAACCGGTTGGTTCCATATTCATTTTTCTGGAGTTGCGATAATCAATTAAGTACCCCTTTAAAACTCCGTTTTCAATTAATAAATTATCCTTTGTTGGAGATCCTTCATCATCAAAATTTTGCCATCCCCATTCGCCTTTTAATGTTCCATTATCTCTAGCGGATAAAATATCAGACCCAACCTTATCACCGATTCTATTAGCAAATGGTGATAATCCTTTAGCCACAGAGGTAGCTTCAAGTGGATGTCCACAAGCTTCATGAAAAATAACTCCTCCAAAAGCATTATGTAATACTACCGGCATCTTTTGGCTAACAATATCAGCGGCTGATAAAGCATCAATTGCTCTTTTTGCAACGTCTAGCGCTAATGCTTCTAAATCAATTTTGTCGAAAAGTTCAATACCCATTGATTGACCTGGTCCTTCAAAAACCTCAACCATACCCTTTTCATCTTGAGCATATGCTGCCAATATAACTCTTGTTCTAACTCTTAAGTCATCTTGGTAAACACCAAGTGAGTTAACTATTAAAACTTTTTGTTCATATTCAATAAGATTAGCAACCGCTTGTACGATCTTTGGATCATAATCTTTAATTAAAGATGAAAGTTTCATTAACTTATCTGCTTTAACCTTAGCTTTCGCTTTAGCTCCAAATTTCTTTGCGATCACCTTGTATGGCTTAGCATCTTTTAATGGTTCTAATACTCCTTTTGGACCACTGTATGAAGATGCGAGGTCTAAAATTAATTTTTTTAAGTTATCAAAACTTACATCATTAGTATATCCATATACCTCATCGCCACCTTGTAAAAGCCTGATACCAGCACCAAAAACGTTTGATGTTTTAGAAGCGATAATTTGACCACCAATCGAATTCATCGACCTGTTTGCTGAGTCTTCTAAAAATATTTCAGCGAAGTCAGCTCCAGTTGAAACACCCAAAGCAAGAAGCTCTTGTAGTTTTTCTTTTCCAATCATATACTCACTTTCCTTTCATTTATGTTTTTTACATTATATAACTTTTGTTCTAAAAATACTATGTTTTTTAAGAATTATTCATTTTTCTCATCATATTGTAGTTCATACAAACTGTAATAAATTCCTTCTTTTTTCAATAATTCTTGATGACTTCCCATTTCCTTTATCTCCCCTTTTTGCATTACGATAATTTTATCGCTATGCTGAATTGTTGATAAACGGTGAGCGACAATGAGCATTGTCGAAATATTCATCATCTTCTTTAATGATTCTTGGATTATCTCCTCTGTTTCTGAGTCGATGTTCGCGGTTGCCTCATCTAAAATCATTAGACTTGGCTTATAAGTGATTGCTCTTGCAAATGATATCAATTGTCTTTGACCAGTAGAAAAGTTATTTCCTCTTTCCAAAACCAAGTGACTATACTTGCCTGGGAGCTTTTCGATAAACGAGTCTGCCCCAACATAACGTGCAGATGTCATTACATCCTCTAAGGTTACGGAGTCATCATTTAGAGCAATGTTTTGATAGATTGTTCCACTAAACAAGAAAACATCTTGAAGCATTTGTCCGATGTGTCTTCGCAAACTAGAACGGGTAATCTTTTTAATGTCTATCCCATCAATTAATATAGTTCCTTTTTGAATTTCATAGTTTCTAACAATCAAACTTAGAATCGTTGTTTTTCCAGATCCGGTTGCACCAACAAACGCTACTGTCTCCCCATGATTAACCGTGAAACTTACATCCTTTAAAACCCATTCATCATCAATATAAGAAAACCAAACATTTTTAAATTCTATTTTCCCTGTAAATGATTCTAATTCAATCGCATCAACATCATCAATGATAGTTGGAGCAGTATCTAAAACATCAAAGATTTTTTCTGCACTAGAAAAAGCATCTTGAATTGTATTGAATAAATCCGATATTTCCTCAATCGGGCGGAAAAAATTGCCAACATATTGATATAGCATAATGACTGCACCAGCTGATATCGCGCCTATCATCACCTCTTTTGTCCCAAAAATGAACACCATTATTGATCCAGCTATAGATATCAAATAAATAAATGGGCGGTAAACGGCAAAAATAGATATTTGTTTAAACCAGTTTTTTCTAATAAGTCTATTTTTATCTTTAAACTCATTAGTTTTCTTTTCCTCTTGGGAAAATATTTGGGTAATCTTCATTCCTGATAGATTTTCTGATAAAAAGGCATTCAACTCAGAAATATTATTTCTTATTCTTCGATATGATTTTCTTGTCATCCCTCTAAAAACAATGGTGGCAACCAAAGCAACTGGAATCGCAATAAAAACTATTATTGCCACTTTAGCACTTATTACCAATAAAATTACCATTATGGCAATTAAATAAACAAAGTTTTTAATCAAATTAACAAACACCGATGTAAACAACTCTCCAATCGAATTGGTATCATTACATACTCTCGTTACAAGTTTGCCAACTGGAACCTCATTTAACTGGCCAATCGAAAGACTTTCAATATGTTGAAAAACCTCATCTCTTAAACTAAAAACTATTTTCTGCCCCATAACTTGGAGCATAATCGTCTGCTTATAAGAAACAATATTTCCAATAACAAGCAAAACTACATATCCTATTGCCACTACAACAATGAAAGTTATTTTATAAGTATTAGAATGATCAGTGCTTGTTAATGTATCAATCATCATTCCAAGTAACGCTGGAGGCAATAAATCGATAGTCAAAACTAAAAATGTCAACAACAAGGCGACGATTAACGTTTTTTTGTGTGGTTTTATGTACTTGAATAGTTTTTTAATTACTACCTTATCACCAAGGGTTCTGGTGTTTTCTTTAAAATCTTTCATTTAAACACTCCCCTCAACGATACTTTCTAATGTTTGTCTTCTTACCATGTCTTTATATAAATCCGAACTATGCAACAATTCATCATGGGAACCTATCCCAACTATTTTTCCATCATCCAAAAGAATAATTTTATCCATATGCTTTACAGTAGATATTCGGTGAGCAATAAAAATTGTCGTTTTTCCTTTTCTTATCTCATGTAAATTATGAATGATTGCTTCTTCGGTTTTGGTATCTACCGCTGATACTGAGTCATCTAGGATCAAAAAATTAGCATCTTTATATAAAGCTCTTGCTATCGATATTCTTTGTTTCTGGCCACCTGATACGGTCACTCCTCTTTCTCCTAAAATAGTCTCATACTGCTGACTAAATTCCATAACATTAGAATTAATGTCGGCTAATATTGCAGAGTCGACTACTTTTTCCATATTGATAGTTTCATCAGAAAAGGCAATATTATCGGCAATCGTTTCAGAAAAAAGAAAGTTATCTTGTGGAACATATCCAATTGAACCTCTTAGGCTTTTTAAAGATAAATCCATTATATCGTGTCCGTCAATAAAAATTGTTTGGCTGGAAACATCATAAATTCTCATAAATAAATCTACAAGAGTCGTTTTTCCTGAGCCAGTTTTTCCTAATATTCCGATGTTTTCACCCTTTTTTATTTCAAAGGATACATTCTTTAATACTGGTGATTCGCCATCAGGATACTTGAATGTAAGATTGTTAACCTTAATATTACCAAATAGATTGTCAACAACGGTTGCATCTTCCTTTTCTTCTACTCCTGGTTTTGAATCTAAAAACTCAGCGATTCTTCTGCTTGATGCCCTAGCTTGTCCGGTTATATAAAAGAACCTTGTAATAGCTGAAATCGGCCATAACAGTTGTGAGTAAAAAGACATATATGTAACTAAAGATCCAGCAGTAAAACTAGAAGTGTCAGTAATAATGAAATACCCACCAGCCGAAATAATAATCAAAATTATGATGTTTGATAAGATACTGACAACAATTTGCATTTGAGTCATTTGCTTAACATAGCGGATATTTTTTTCATAAAAATCAGAACTTTTCTTTTTAAATAAGAGTAATTCTTTATATTCTCTAACAAAAGCCTTAATAACTGAGATACCTGAAAAACTTTCCTGAACAAAATCACTCATATTTTCAAATGAGTCTTGTCTGACTCTAAATTTAAGGCGCATGCTCTTATTAACAATATAGACTATTATCATCAACAATATAATCGGAATTAGTAATATTAAGGTCAAAATCGCCGAATCTTCATTTAAAGTAAACATTCGGTATAATGAAAACCCTCCTAAGAATAAACCATCAACTAAATGCAAAATCCCTGGGCCAAATGCTTCTCTGACTGCATTTAAGTCATTAATAAAGTAAGTCATTAATCCACCGACTTTTTTGTGTGAATAAAAATCCTGAGAAAGGTGGGTTGCATGATTAAACATAACTCTTCTTAATTCATATTCTATTTGCCTAGCAGTTCCAAAAATCGCAAAACGCCATAAGAATCTTCCAAGTGCAATAACTAATGCATGAAGAATAATTTGGATACAAAGTTCCCAAATATAATCAAATTTATCTTCATTAATAACATTCCAGTTTGGATCATATATTTTCGCTTTTTCTAAATTTTTGATTTCATCGTTACTAAATAAAAAGCTATGAATTTCCCCTTCAAAAGAATAAGAAATAGTCGTTTCATTACCGCTTTTAGCTACTGTTGGTAGAATATCATTACCAGAAAAAGTTATTTCATCATCTTTATATGTGTATATAAATGTTTCTGTCTTTTCATCTTTTTTAAATGATGCCTCACCAACATCTAAAAAAGTAAATACGGCATTATCATCTTTTTTAGAAGCTAGGGTCGTGGTAGAAGGATTGATGGTATCGGTTATTCTTCCGATAATCATCGGAACTTCTAACTGGATCCAGTCGATAGCAATCAAAATGGCTATTCCAATTAAAAAAGCCCAAAGATACTTGATGTAATATTTTGTAAAGTGCTTACCAAAAACCATAATTCCCTCCTAATACTTTTGTATTAGTCCCATACATTAGATTATACACCTAATTTTTAAATATTGGCTCTTTTTAAAAGAATTTTAATTGACTACCATCTAGGATAGTGTTAAAATTTTTTTATAACGAAAGGATGGCTCTATGAAAACAATCAATAGATTTTTAAACTACGTCAAAATCGATACAAAATCTGATCATCAGTCAGACACTTATCCTTCTACAAAAAAGCAATTTGACTTAGCAAATTTATTAGCGAAAGAACTAAAAGAAATGGGATTAGAAGTTGTTCTTGATGATTATTGTTATCTATATACAAAAATACCTAAAAATATCAATAAAGATATCTTAAAGGTTGGTTTTATCGCCCATCTAGACACCTCACCAGATGCAAGCGGCAAGAACGTTAATCCAAGAATAATTGAAAATTATGATGGCATGGATATAATCTTAAACGATAAACTTTCCATAAAAACATCTGAGTTTTCTTTTCTTAGTAGCTTAAAAGGAAGTGACTTAGTAGTCACTGATGGAAATACCTTATTAGGAGCTGATGATAAAGCGGGTGTTGCCGAAATAATGAGTCTAGTTGAAACATTAGTAACTGATTCTAGCATCAAGCACGGTGATATTTATATATGCTTTACCCCAGATGAGGAAATAGGTAGAGGAACCGATAAGTTTAACTTTGATTTATTTAAAGCTGATTTCGCTTATACGGTTGATGGTGGAGCCGTTGATATAATATCATATGAAACATTTAATG
Organism: Acholeplasma sp. OttesenSCG-928-E16; assembly: GCA_030266845.1. Taxonomy (GTDB): domain Bacteria; phylum Bacillota_I; class Bacilli_A; order Acholeplasmatales; family Acholeplasmataceae; genus JAJDIT01. The sequence continues at coordinate 37,449 of JAJDIT010000004.1, forward strand.
CCGCTTCTGCTTTAGTAACAGTAACTGGTAAATCAATCCATCCTGGTAGCGCAAAAAATAAATTAGTAAATGCCTCATTGTTGTTGATGGAGTTCAATAATTTATTAGACCACAATAAAAGACCTGAATATACTGAGGGGTATGAAGGATTTAATCACTTAAGTGAGATGAAAGGCGAAGTGGAAAGAGCAAATGCTAATTATATAATTAGAAATCATGATAAAAATGAATTTGAAAAACAAAAAAATTCATTTATCAAAATAAAAGACTATTTAAATGATAAGCATGGTTATTTGGCTTTTAGTGTCGATATTAAAGATAGCTATTATAATATGTATGAAGTATTAAAAAATCATAAAAACGTCATCGACCTTGCTGAAAATGCCTTAATTGATGTTGGATTAACCCCAAAGTTTGAAGCAATCAGAGGGGGTACCGATGGAGCTAGATTATCTTTTGAAGGTTTGCCTTGTCCTAATTTAGGAACCGGAGGTTACAATTTTCATGGTCCTTTTGAGCTATTATCTATTAACGAAATGAATGCGGCAGTTAAGGTTTTACTTTCTATAGTTAAACTTCTAACAAATAATAATTAATCATAAAAATTTATTGGCAATTTGATACTCTTAAATTGCCCTTTTTTTATGTTTTTTAAATCTTTAACTTCGGTACTATCAAACGCCTCTTTGATATCATTAATCGGTCCAGCAGAAATATTGTTTTCTTTTAATAGCTTAAGTATTTCTTTTTTTGGATACTTTATTAATTTTTCATTAATTTTTCCTTCTAATTCATCTATTTTTGAAATTCTTTTTTCATTAGTTTGAAATTTTTCTTTATCTAGTCCAATCAAATCCGCTAGTCTAAAAAACATTTCATCGTTAGCTATCGCGATAATTATAAAACCATCTTTAACTTTATATGAATTATATGGAGCTATTGAGTAATGACGATTTCCCTTTCTTTTTTCGCAGTAATCTAAATTTAAGTATCTGGTGGCTTCTACTTGAATCAAGCTAAGTGCTGATTCTAATAATGAACAGTTAATTTCCTTACCTCTATTGGTTTTTTCTCTTTCTAAAAGAGCGGCTAAAATACCAATTACAAGATTTTGACCGGTTACATAATCAATAACAGGAACTCCAGTTTTTTGGGGGACATCATATTCATTACCGTTTAAACTCATAAATCCGCTTAACCCTTGGATAACGATATCTTGGCTTCTTGTGTTTTTGTTATCTGTATTTCCATAGCCATTAATTGATGCATATATCAATCTAGGATTAAGTTTTTTTATGTTTTGATATGATATTCCGATTTTATCGTAAGAAGATTGAATAGAATTATGAATTAATACATCTGATTCCTTGATTAATTTAAAAACTAACTTCAAATCTTCTTCATTTTTAAAGTCGATATAAATTACTTCTTTTTCTGAATTTAAGGCATAGTAATAATCAGATAGATCATCACTTAATTTCATTCCATAGTGTCTTGATTCATCTTTATAACCTTTTCTTTCTATTTTTATGACCTCTGCGTTTAGATCTTTTAAGATATTTCCCGCTAGAGGAGCTGAAAAAATTCTACCAAATTCTATGACTTTTATTCCTTTTAACATTTATTTACTCCTTAAACAATTTAGTTTGATATCCAAGACACTTAAAGCCATTTTCATTAACTATCGGTATCTCATTTTCATTAATTTTTAATTCTTTTCGTACCCAAAAACAAATACTAATTGAAATACCGTATTTGGCGGCAATTTTCTTAATCTTTTCGATCCAATATATTGATTTTTCTCTACTTGGAGCTGTTCTTGACCTTTGTTTAACATGGTTTAGGTTGTCATTATTAAAATATGTTTCAAAGACTTTTTTGAAGATATCAGGATCATATTCTTTTATCACTGATGCTAATAGGGTCATATTCCAAATATTAGCGGTCAAAAATTCAGGTTTAATGTTGATTATATGATACTTATTAAGTTGTTTAAAGAAATCATCAAGTAGTTCATCATTTAAGACACTAATTAAAATGGGCTGAACTAAAGCTGAATTAGCCATAATTCCATTTTCTTGACACAATTTAACCGCTTCTAGTCTTGATTCATAAGAAGCTGCATATGGCTCTAAGTATTCTCTAACGCCATTTGGGAATATCGACAATGAAGTGTTAAACTGCATTTTTCCTTTTAATTTTTTAAAAAGATCTAGAATACTAACCCCATCATATTGATAGTTTAGAGCTTCTACTCCCGCTTTTGAAGCGATAAAAAGTCGGATCTTAGAATCACTTCTTTTTTTATAGTGATTAATGAACTCTAAAAGAATTTTATGGGCAATTCCAGTTTGGAGGGTTGCTTCACAGAAAGCTTCTGTTTTTGGTGAGAAGTAAAAATAATGATCTTCATGATAGTATTGTTCTAGCTTTTTTCTTACTAATTCATGGTAGTTTTCATAAACGATTAATTCCTGATGGATACCATCATCAACTAAGCAATACGCACAACCAACATTGCAGCTTAAAACTGGATTTATTTCATAGGTTTGAATAGGACAAGATCCAGTGTAGTTATGAATCAATAACTCGCTATTTAAGTCTATTTTTTCGATTTTTACTTCCATCTTTGGAAATAACTTTCCTTCTTCGATCCTTTTTTTAAAATATTTAGATCCTTCAATAGCTTCTTCTTTTACTTTTTCACTTACGTTGATATTAATAAAGTCATCAAAATTCAACTCTCTCATAGTAAAGTTTTTGTTGGTATAGATTGATTTATCATTTTCACTTAATCTTGTTAATTTCATTTTTTAGCTCCTTTTATTAAATTTATTATTATATCTGTGTTTTCTTTGAGCATTATTTCTGCATGGTTACATGTGAAATACTTGCAGTCTGCTTGTTGATGCCCAAGCTTTTGATCGTTGTATTTTTTTGCCGACTGACTGGATACAAATAGTGTGTATTTATTCTTTCCTTCATATAGCAGATATTTATTTAGTAATTTCATAATTTTCTTTTGTTCACTTAGAAACTTGAAAGAAAAAAAATCTTTAATATGCTTTATTGCGTATTTAAACATTTTTTTATATCCTCTTAAACGAAAAACTAAAAGACAATTTCTAAGCGCTATTATAATTGCCGATCTTAACCTAATTGGATATAAAGCATAATTAGGGGTATCAATCATATAGACTGATGAGTTATCACCTCCTAATTGTCTTGATAGTTCAAAGGCAAATGTGCCTCCTCCTGAATAACCTATTAAAGTATAGTGATCATATTTATAGTCATTTAACAATTCTAAAGATATATCTTTACAAAATGACTCTACTGATTCATACCGATGTAAATTATTGGAATTAATAGCTAAAATTGGAGTGTCATCACTTATTGAGTCAATTAGATTTTTGTAAGAAGCTACATCACCAGTTAAGTCAAAAAAGATTATAAAGGGGGTCTTATTTCCATCTTTAATTAGTGTTATGTTTTTAGTTCTTTTACCTTCTTTTATGAAATCATACAATTTGTTTACTGTTGGATTTGAGTATAGATCAGTAATCAAAAGACTAGTCTTAAATTCTCTTTCTATTTTTGTGATCATTTCGATTAGTTCAATCGAGTTGATCCCATAATTCATAAAGTCATCATGATAATTGATATCTTCTAAGGCAACTTGTCTAATTATTTCTAATAACTTTTTCTTTTCTCTGGTCTTTTTTGTTATATCATTATTGTTTATTTTAATATTAGGCTTGTCGCTATTACCGCGTGGTATTTCCTTAGCTAAAATGATTTTTTTAATGCTCACATAATAAGGTAAATTATTAGTCAAATACTTTTTATACTTATTTAAGTTGATTTTGCCGACAACATACTGAATAATACTGTTTTTTATATATATTGTATAGGAATCTTTTATACCCTGATATTTTTTTGAAATGGTATCAATTGCGTCTAGTTCAATTCGAAATCCATTTAGTTTTATTTGCCTGTCTTTTCTAGTTAAAAATATATTTTCATTATATTCATTTTGCTTTATGATATCTGCACTTTTATATCCTTTATATTTAGTTTTTTCATCAATGAAAAAACGTTCCTTTGTCAGCTTATAATTATTTAGATATCCTAATCCAACATTAGGACCGATAATAAATAATTCTGCCTCATTTTCGTCAGTATATGAGAGTCTTTCATAATAGGATGAAAATGGCTTGCCAAATGGATATTCATCCATTTTTTTGGTGATGATTTGATAATGCGATAGAACAGTACATTCAGCAGGTCCATATCCGTTTATTACTTTATACTTAGTATGTTCATTATAGTATGTCATTTTAGCCCCTGCAATCATTAGGGAATCAATATTATCATCTGGATATAATTGATTATAAAGCTGTCCTAGAGCGGTTGTAAAAATAAGATTTTTAATGTTATTTTCACATACGTAATTATGAATTAGTTTGATGTCCTTCCTTATTTTATCACTAGCTATAAATAAAGTTGATCCCGTCTTTAAAGCGAGGATAGTTTCGATTAAAGAACCATCAAAATCTAAGGAACAGGTAGAAAGGACACTTGATCTTGATAAACCATCATATGCTTCATTTATACTATTATAAAAAGCTAATAAGTTTGGAGTGGTAATGATTACACCTTTTGGTTTACCAGTTGAACCAGAAGTATACATTACATATGCTATGTCTCCATTTATTGATTTGCAAGAACTCATATTTGGCAATTTGGTAATGTTTATCTCATTATCTAGCTCATATAAAGATTGTTCTTCGTTATATTTTAAGAGGGTTTTAATTTTCGTTTCACCAATAATGTCATCCCTGATATTCTTATTATGTAAATTTGATAATACAACAAATGCTTTACCTGCCTTTAAAATACCAAGAAGTCCAACATAAAAATAAACTGACCTTTCATTTAAAAGGCCTATTAAGGAGCCTTCATCCTTGATTGCTAGGGCTACATTACTAGAATATTGATCTAATTCTTTATAGGTTAGTTTGTGATAGTCATCAACTAATGATAAAGATTCAAGGTTGTTCTTAATTGAATCATCGATTGCTTTCATTAATGTTTCTTTTTTAGGGATATTTATTAGATCATCTTGTTTTGTGATAAATTTGATGGCATATTTTTTAATATTGTTTAAAATACCATCAATCTCTTTTTCTTTGTAGGTACTTACCGAATAATCAACTGCAATTTCAAGATTACTTCCTTTTGGTTTGAGATTAGGATTAAGCTTGAAATTAAGTTCAGTTACATCTTCATTTGGTGAAAAGCGTGTTATTGGGTATGTCAAACCAGAAAAAGGAAGAGAATTTATAATGAATTTGGAAGGCATCAAGACAAAAGGATCATTTTTAGAATATTTATGAATCAAATCGTCTGCCACAAATTGGTGTCTTGAAAAAGCCTCATCTAAAAGAATCGTAAAACGATCTAAAAAACTAGAGTATGTTTCCTTTTTTAAAGACATTACAAGAGGAATAGTGGATGCACACATCCCGGCTAGTCCCTTTTCATGATCTCCTCTATTATGATGGGTTGTAGAAATGGTGATATTTTCTTTCCCAAAAAACTCAAAAAGGGATAAAAATGTTGCCGCATAGATAACTTTAAAAACTGAGATTTTGAGACTCTTACTATATGCTAATAAATCATCTGTCTCTGATTTTAAAAACTCCATACTAATTCTACTAGAAGAAATATCGTCTCTCAATAAATATTGTCTTTCCTTAGATTCTTTTAATATAGAATCAAAAAAAAGATCATCTTCTTCTTTTTCTTTACTTTTAAGGTATGCTTCTTCTTTATTAATAAATTCCAAATATGAATGCTTTTTTATCGTTACTTCACTGCTTGTTAATTTTTTTTCAATATAATTTGTAATGAGTGCTATTCCATAAGCATCAATAATTGAATGGTGAAAAATAAAATAGTATCCTCTTTTTTTTCCATCTATTAAAAAAAAGCGATATAAATCATCATCAAATAAATCAAAGATTTCATCATGAAATTGATAATCGCTATCCTTAATCAAAAAATCCTTTTCCTTATATTTACATATCTTCTGATATATTTTATTTTCACTCTTTATAAATCTAATTCTAAGACAATCAAAAAAAGAAATTGCTTCATTTAATGCATTTTTTATTTCAAATGGTGATTTATCATTAATTTCGACAAAGCCATACATATAAGAAAACTTACTATTAGGATATATTTCTTGATTAATGATTATTCTTTTTTGTGGGCTTGTAAGTGGATGCATATGTCTTTTTCCTTTATTTAATTATATCCTATAATAAAATAAAATGCATCCCAATAGAGACACATTTATTATTAAAATTGTACTTGTATCAAAACTAACATCCAGCCGGCATTTCTTCTTTGATATCTTGATAATCCGGATCGTTTTCAAACAGCTTTTTCACATATGAACATAGTGGAATTATTTTCATATTATCTTTTCTAGCTCTTATTGCTAGTTGATCTACTAAACCTTTAGCTACTTTTTGCCCTCTTGCCTTAATATCGACGAACACTTGCATCGCTGTATAATTGAAATCATCATATTTATTAAACTGGATGAATCCAACTTCCTCATTTTTTTCATTTACCGCGATAAACTTATTGTCCTTTTCTATATATTTCATTTCTATCCCTCCACTTCTATTATACATTTAATAAAATATATGTGGTTGAATACGCATATCATGAATTTTTATTTATTTTAAATCTGATTTACTAAAAATCAATATTCCCAAACCTGAAAAACCAAGAATGTAAACTATGTTGGAAACAAATAATACTACCGTTGTATAACTAGGTATTAATGGTGTTCCAGCTAGTGGTAGCATTTCCGTTATCAACATATTTTGGTAAGCTGGCGTCAAGGTTAGAAGAAAAACAAATACCTCGTTAACATTTGATAAGTCCGTAGCTGAAAAGAGAATAACCATTAAAATAAACATCGAAGACATGAACATTGCTACTGAAAATAAAGTGGTCCATATGCTCTTCTTTAATGAAAAAGCAATAAAAACAATAACAGTAATAATAGTTGTATAGTGCAATAATCCAATAAAAAAGAGTACCACTGCTTTAGCGAACAGTTCGCTTGTTAAGCCGTTTTCTGAATATCCACCAATCATGGTTCCTACCATACTGGATACAAAAAAGTAAACAAAATAACAAATGAATCCATAGACAAGTGATACTATTAAGCGGCTTAAAAATATCAAACTTCTCCTCTTACCTATTAAAACCTTATTTCTGATTGTTCCGTTTTTAAAATCTCTAGTTGCTACAACACCTACTAATATCGGAATGAATATAGCGATATCACTCATTAGGGATGCGGCAGTTTGAACAAATTGCTCTCCTGTTGGTAATCCTTCTCCCCCAAGTCCACTTGTTGCCCCCATACTAAGTAGAATCATTAACACTGAATAACCAGCAATAACGATAATAGTTGTTATGGTTGAGCGGTCTTTAAATAATGCGTAAAAATCTGATTTTAGTAATCTAGTCATTATGGCCACCTCCCATAACTTTAAAATAGTAACTTTCTATATCATCTTCTATTTTCTTAACATTTGTTACTTTGATATCAACCTTATTAAGGAGGATAACAATTTCACTTACATCAATCTCTTCATAAAATCTAATAATGTTGTTTCCAATTAAATCGTATCTAGCTTGTCCAAATAAAACTTCATCCGCCTTAGCGTTTGAAGATACGAAAAAGTCAGTTTTTATTTCTTTATCTTGAATATCATCAGCATTGATCTCTTTTATGAGTTCTCCTCTATGGATAAATCCATATCTTGTTGCTACTTTAGCTAATTCTGATAATATATGGCTAGAAATTAAAAATGTAATCCCGTTTTCTTTATTTAACCTTTGGATCAATACTCTAATACCAGCAATGCCTTCTGGATCTAAGCCATTCATTGGTTCATCTAAGATCAAAAACTCCGGCTCTGATAATAAGGCCATCGCGATTCCTAGCCTTTGTTTCATGCCAAGGGAAAAAGACTTTGCCTTTTTATTATTACCTATTAAGTAACCTAATCCGACACTTTGTAAAGTATCTCCAATTATCGAATCATCACTTTTACCAATTAATCTTAATTGAACAGATAAATTATCGGTTGCTGATAAGTTAAGATGAATAGATGGAACTTCTACTATGGCACCAACTTTACTTCTTGCGGAGTAAATATCTTGTTCGTTGGCATTCACGCCAAAAAGTTCATAAGAACCTTCATCCGATTTAATTAATCCAGTAATCATTCTAATTAAAGTTGTCTTTCCGCTTCCGTTTTCACCGATAAAGCCATAGACATCTTTCTTATGAATAGTCATGTTAGCACCTTTAACAGCGTAAACATTACCATATCTTTTAGAAAGATTATTAGTTTTTAAGATTATATCCTTCATGTGTCCTCCAAAAAAGACTGGTTACAGTCTTTTATTTATGTTTTCCTAAGAAAAATAATGCAATTGTTCCTGGGCCAGCATGGGCACCAATAATTGGTCCTATATATCCGATTGTTATTTGGGCACTTGGATATTTATCTTTAATCAACATCGCTAAAAAATTTGCAGCTTCTAAATCATCAGCATGACTAATAAAGAAAACCTTATTATCGATGATTGTTTCTTCCATCATCGAAAATAATTTTTCCAAAGATTTTTTTCTTCCTGGAACCTTTCCAATATTTATCAGTTTTCCAGCATCATTTACGTGTAGTACCGGTTTAATACTTAATATCTTCGCTAAAACAGCCGCTGTTTTTGAGATTCTACCACCTCTTCTAAGATGATTAATATCAGTAACTGTAAAATAATGAGTCAAGTGATTCTTAGTGTTTTCGGCAAACTCTTTAACCTCGCTTAACGATTTACCCTTTTCGCGCTCAAGAGCACATAAATAATCAAGCATTCCCTCACCTGCTGAAGCAGCTAGTGTATCTACTATCTCTAATTGACGATCAGGATATTTCTCCCTTAACTCCTCAACTGCCATTCTTCCGCTGTTATAAGTTCCACTTAATCCAGAAGAAAAGGCTAAAACTAAACAATCTTTACCTTCTTTTAGTAGTGGTTCTAATACAACTTTATAATCTTCTGAATTTAACTGCGCAGTTGTTGCGTGACCTCCAGCTCTAACTTTTTCATAAAATTCGGCCACTGACATTGCACTAAAATCAAAATTATGTTGATATGTTTTCTTACCATCAAAAGAAAAAGTAAGTGGTATTACCTTAAAATCATACTTTTCTACTAAATCTACTGGTAAATCAGCCGTTGTGTCAATTATTATCTCAAATTTGTTTTTCATACTGTCCTCCTATTTTTTAATAGATTTATCACAATGATTATACTATTTTTATTCAAGATTTTCTACCACTTTTTCCTCGCTTACATTTTTTACTTTTTTCTTAAACGGGGTCGTCAAGGATAGATCTGTATTCTCGATTGCACTATACATAATAATTGTCATTATCATATAATAAAATGCATAGAAAGTGTTATCAATCAACCCATGGATATGAGTAGCTAGCATTCCTACTCCAAAAATCATTATTTCAAAGCTCCACTTTCTTTTTATTAACTTAACTAATTGAACTATATGAAATACCAATGATCCTAAGCCAAATAGCCCCATGGTTCCAATTGAATGGAAAAAAGTTGAATGATAGAAAACTGGTCGGTTTTCTTGGGTGATATCAGTAAAGTGAATGTGTCCCCCACCAACGATTGGGCTTTTAATGAACTCAGATATCGCTTCTCTATATAATTCAAATCTGCCATTAGAAAATCCTTCAAGATCATCTGCTGAATTTAATACCCTCTCAACAATTGCACCAAATATCGATTCTTTGTTTTCATTAAATGGTATTAAAGTCACTGTAATAAGTAAAACCGCACAGATTACTAATAATATTTTTGATTGGTTGTTTCCAAACATAAAAATCAAAACAATACATAATATAGCAGATACAGTAATTCCAATATAGCCACCTCTTGATGCCGAAATCATTACAAGAGCTATCACTAACCAAAAATAAATCACATAAGGCCAAGAAATCTTTTTCTTACAAATATAATAAACAATTGTTGGTAAGAAAAAAGCTAAATACATGGAACCAGCATTGATATTATCGTATCCTAATTCAAATCCAATGCCATAATTACTCCATTTTTTACTGATCCCATAGTTAATTGCATCAAATATATTATCGGCTTGTTTTAAATCTATAATTTCTTTAATACAATTTATATACTGAACGATAAATTGAGCAGAAATCAAAATGCTAAGCATAAAAAATACAAAAATATACTTTTCCGGGTTTTTTTCTTTTGATGTACTAATCAAAAAAGTATATAACAATAAATAAAGGGGACCCGCAATTGTATACACAATATTTATTACCATATTAGGTTCTGTTTCTTCATTAATCCTAAATGGTAAAATATAGCCAATAGCGATTAACATTAATCCGATAGTCAAAGCCCCAACTTTTAGTTTCACTTTATATCTAATTATATGAAATATTAATGCTGAAAAAAGAATAAAGGCTAGTACATATAAATAAGCTGCCTCCTTAAAAAAGTCCACACTAAATGCTCTTTGACTTACTCCAATAATACACATAGCTGATAAGATAATAGGAACTAAATAATAGGTGTTTTTAAAGAAGACTGCAACAAGGGTAAACGCTACTGTAATAAAAAGCAAGCTAACAAAGAACATTGGTTCCTTAGAAATAGCGATACTCGTAGATGATTTATCTTGTAATATCCAAAAAATAAAGGTTAATACTATTATTCCGATTACATACCATTTGGTGTTTAAAAACTTCTCTATTTTTAAAAGCATTGAACTTAAATTTCCTTTCTCACAATATAGATTGTATCATAACCCCTTAATTTTAAGAATAAAATTATCCATATTGCTCTTGATATCGTAATTATCCTTGATGAATTTTTTAGCGTTTAGCGAAATCTCTTTTGATAATTTGTAATTATCAAGCAAATCATTGATCGAATTTATGTAATCATCATCATTATTGGCATGAAAATATTCACATTCATTTTTTGCATCAATTCCTTCAATTCCAATATCGTTAGTTATAATTGGCAGCCCAGCTGACATTGCTTCTAATATTTTAACTTTCACGCCAGCTCCTAAGACAAGTGGAGCAACCAAACACATTGATTCTCTAAAAAAAGGGGAAACATCAGGAACATATCCTAATATATCGATAAATTCATTTTGATAATTTAGAAGTTCTAATGGTGGTTTAGATCCTATTACAATGAATTTCATATTTTCTTTTTTAATTTTAATGAAAATATTCTTAATAAAATAAATAACACTCAAATAATTTTCCGGTCTATTCATCGCTCCAAAGAAAATAATATTGTTATTTTTTCTTTCATATTTTTCTTCTAAATAACTATGAAAAAAGGGTGGTAAACAAAAAATTTCCTTTTTTAAATTATTATCTAATAAAAGTTTTTCATCTTTTTTATTATTTACAACAACCAAGTCAAGCTTGTCTAATGCCTTTATTTCGGTTTTTTTTAATTTGTTGTATTGAATATCTCTAAGTTTTTTTCTAATAAAATGTTTTTCATACTCTTTTTTTCTTAAAAGTGCTAAGAAAGAAACATCTTCTTCAATACCAATAATCTTTGAATCATTAAATATTCTTTTTATTTTATCGATCATAAAAATTATTCCAGTCCATTGAAGAATAATGTATTTAGGATAATATCCTTTATTCTTAAGATCGTTTAGATATTTAATAACTTCTCTCTCTTTTCCTTTATCCAAAAATCCAGCATTATTAGATAGTTTATTTATTTTTATTTGAATTTTCTTAAAGATGTTTTTTTCAATATCTTTTTTTATGAATATATGATTTTTTATTTTATACTTATCTAAATCTAACTTGTCTTTTTCCTTTGTAGTCGAAAAAGATACAAGATTTATTTCAAACTCGCCACTATTATTAATATATTTTAAATGGTAATTATGGTTTTGCCCACCAGCATGATCAACATTGTCATATGGGACGAATTCTGAGATCCATAGTAATTTATCCATTATGTTCTCCTAAACACTTTATTGCTCAAAGATTTAAATTCCTTAGTTTTAAAGCTTGCAAGAAAAAAGATTATATTTGGAACAACTATACAAATTAATATTTTTAAAACAAAATTAGTAACACCACTAAACGGTAATAATTTGGCCAAAAAATATGTTCCAACAAGACTTGTAAAAATGATTATGACATAAATTAAAATTCTTAAAAAATAAGACGTGACTTTTTGATTGAATAGGTATTTAAACAATACAAACGGTTCAATCCATAAGGAGGTAACAATACTACTAATAATAGTGGCTATTAAAACCCCAAAAACTCCCCACACTTGAACTAAAATGATATCTAATGCAATATTGATTAAAACCTCAAAAACCGGCTTAATACGATCTTTTACAAATAAACCGGCTGAATCCTTAAAGACATTTACGATCCCTCTCATCTGCCTAATGAAAAATGCGATGGCAATCACTAACATCGTATTAAAATCAAGTAAATAAGAGCTATCTAACCAAAGCTCAATAAAATCTTGAAATAATACAACAAGGGAAATTAATGCAAAACCTGCCAACCAAAACTGACAAAAATTAAATACATTAAATATTTGATGTATCTTTTTTTTATCTCCTTCTACGATTAAGTTTCCAACTGTACTAGAAATCGCGGTTGCTAATAACCCGAAAATAGAAACTAATGTATTAATCACTAAGTTATAGTTAGAGTAAATTCCTAAAACAGCTAGTCCTAAAAAAGAAGAAATAATAATATGATCTGTACTAAATACTAATGCCCCTCCAACTTTATGAATAAACATTGCTTTAGTGTTCTTTTTGATTTCTTTTAAATCTTCTTCTTCAAGGGGGATTGAGCTTCCCCTAATATCATTAAATAGTTTATAAGAAATAATATAAATTAAGACTGAGTCGATGATGGTAGTAAGAACTACTGCTCCTGTGTATAAATAATAATTTTTCGTAGTTACTAATAACAATATTTGCAGAGCCGACAAAATTATTTGCGTTATCATTGACACTTTTGATTCTATATCATTTCTTTGATAAGCAAATATTAGTGCTCTTCTATGGGCAAAATAATAACCGACAACATTACTCAATATAAAAATTACATATATCACATAAATATTAGCCTGAACTGTCACTTCTCCCTCCATTAAAAATGGGAGAGCTGGCAGTAAAGATAATCCAACAGCTAAAATAATTGTGCCTATAATATAATAAAACTTCTTATATAAGGATAAAAGACTCTTGATTTTACTTATATTACCCTCAGAAACTGGTTTATACATGCTATAGACTATTGCATTTCCTAAGCCTAGCTCAGCTAATGATAAGATTGTTAAAATATTAGTGAATAAATTATTAAGTCCCAGATATTCAACCCCTAAGTAACGAATAAAAAAAGTTCTGTTTATAAACATCAGAATTGTTTTAATTATGAATGCTAATGCTGCAAAAAAAGTATTATTTTTTACCGCTTTCGTTCTTGAGGGCAGAGGTATCATTTATTATTCCTTATCTTTTTTTGTTGTAATTTAGATATTCATTGCTTAGTATTTCATCTAGCCATTTTTTATTATCTAAATTCCATTTAATCGTTTTTTTAATTCCAGATTCGAAACTTGTTTTTGGAATCCAATTTAGCTCTTTTTTTATTTTTGTAGAATCAATAGCATATCTTAAGTCGTGCCCAAGCCGATCCTTAACATATGTGATGAGCTCTTCACTTTTACCTAGTTCGTTTAGAATAGTCCTTACTATTTCAATGTTTTCTTTTTCGTTATTGCCACCGATGTTATAAATTTCATTTATTTTCCCGTGTCTAATAATCTCATCGATCGCAATACAATGATCTTCCACATAGAGCCAGTCCCTAACATTTAATCCATTCCCATAAACTGGTAATGGTTCATTATTTAAAGCTTTATAAATCATAACGGGAATTAATTTTTCAGGAAACTGATATGGCCCATAATTATTACTGCATCTAGAAATGGTAGCTCGCAAATTGAATGTTCTAATATAAGATAAAACTAATAAATCGGCAGATGCTTTTGATGCTGAATAGGGACTAGATGGACAGAGATTTGTGTCCTCTTTAAAAAACAAGTCTTTACGATCAAGCGGTAAATCTCCATATACTTCATCGGTAGAAACTTGATGGAATCTAACGTTACCATATTTTAAGCAGGCATCCATTAGAACTTGTGTTCCTAAAATGTTCGTCTTTAAAAAGACCTCTGGATTTTCTATTGATCTATCGACATGACTTTCAGCAGCAAAATTAACTACTAAATCAAATTCTTCTTGACTAAAAAGCTCGTAGATATATTCTCTATCAGTAATATCCCCTAATACAAACTTAAACTTATCATTTTTCATTGCTTCTTCTAGGGATCTTAAATTACCAGCATATGTTAATAAATCTAAACAAAAGACTTGATCGTTTGGATATTTTTTTAATAAATAATAGATGAAATTGACCCCTATGAAACCAGCACCACCTGTCACTAATATTTTCATTGTTTAAAGCTCCTTTAGATATCTTTTTAGTGCATCTCTTATATCTGGCAATTTATGAAAACCATTTTCATAGAGTGATTTTTTTGAAAGCTTAGAATTCATTGGACGACTTGCCTTCGCTGGAAATTCATCACTAGATATTGGCTTTATTAAAGCCTCTACACCAAGTTCACTAAATATCATTTTCGCAAAATCAAACCATGATATATATCCTTCGTTGGTAACATGATATATTCCAAATTTATTAGAATCTATCATTTTTATTATTGCTTTAGATAAATCTTTCGTAAAGGTTGGTGAACCAACTTGATCATCTACAACACTAATATTCTTATTTTCTTTTTGAAGAGCAATCATCGTTTTTATAAAATTTTTACCGTTTTTACCAAAAACCCATGATGTTCTAATGATAAATGATTTTTGATACTCCATTACTAAATTTTCAGCATCCATTTTAGATTTTCCATATATTGATAGCGGATTTCTATTATCAAATATTTCGTATGGAGCATCTTTTTTTCCATCGAAAACATAGTCAGTTGAGATAAAAAGGAACTTAGCATTTATCTTCTTTGCGGCTTCTAATAAATTCTTAGTAGCGTTAACATTGACATTCCTACATAGTTTTATATCATCTTCAGCTTGATCAACAGCTGTATAGGCAGCGCAGTGAATTATAACATCTGGAAGATATTTATTGACGATTTTTAATACTTTCTTACAATCTGTAATGTCTCCATCTTCTTTATCGATGCCTAGATGATCAATCCTAAGTTCTTTTAGGTCACTTACAATATCACTTCCAAGCATTCCTTTCGCCCCGGTTACTAATACTTTCATTTATAATTCACATCCGAGTCTTTTAAAAATGGAGCATTTTTATCTTTATCTGATAAAATCGGATTATCATAATTCCAGCTAATCTTGATATTTGGATCATCATATCTTATAGATCTATCGCTTTCCTTATGATAAAAGTTATCCACTTTATATAAAAATTCAGTATCATCTTCTAATGTAAGATAAGCATGGCCAAAGCCTCTTGGTATTAATAGTTGTTTCCCATTTTTTTCTGTTAGTTCAATTGAAAACCATTTAAGATACGTCTTTGACCCTGTTCTTAAGTCAACCGCTACATCCAAAACTCTTCCTTTTGTACACCTAACTAATTTCGCTTGCGAATATGGTTCATTTTGAAAATGAATACCTCTAATGGTTCCTTTATTAAGACTAAATGAGTGATTATCCTGAACAAAATCATAGAATATACCATGCTCTTCAAAGGTTTTTTTATTGTATGATTCAAAAAACCAACCCCGCTCATCATGGTAGATGTTTGGTGTTATTACTAATAGATCTTCAATAAATGTTTTTTCTACTTTCAATATTTAATACCGCCTTCTACTACTTTTTTTAAATAATCTCCATATGAATTTTTTTCATAAGTTTTCATTCTTTCTATTAGTTGGCTTTTACTCATCCAACCATTATTATAAGCAATTTCTTCAATACAGCTTATCTTAATCCCTTGGTTTTCTTGTACAACCTTAACAAACTCCGATGCATTATATAATGATTCAAAAGTGCCTGTATCAAGCCATGTATAGCCTCTGCCTAAGGTAATCACTTTTAGCTTTCCCTCTGCTAGATATAAGTTGTTTAAATCTGTAATCTCCAATTCATTCCTCTTAGAAGGTTTTAAGCTTTTAGCTCTTTCTACGACACTATTATCATAAAAGTATAGCCCAGTTACAGCATAGTTTGACTTAGGAATCATTGGTTTTTCTTCTAATGAGATGGCTTTGCCATCCTTATCAAATTCTACTACTCCAAATCTATTTGGTTCTTTTACCATATATGAAAAGATCGTAGAAAATCCATTGTTGATTGAGTCTACTGCTTTTTTTAATTCATTTACTAAACCATTACCATAAAAGATATTGTCTCCTAATATCATACATACAGAATCATTACCAATAAAGTCA
The DNA here is from genome assembly GCA_030266845.1 of Acholeplasma sp. OttesenSCG-928-E16. GTDB lineage: Bacteria > Bacillota_I > Bacilli_A > Acholeplasmatales > Acholeplasmataceae > JAJDIT01. The sequence continues at coordinate 54,120 of JAJDIT010000004.1, forward strand.
TCACCTAAAATAAAAGCTTGCGCCAAGCCGTCTGGACTAGGCTGCACTTTATATGATAAATTGATCCCAAAAAGAGAACCATCTTTAAGTAAGTCTTTAAATCGATTAATGTCTTCTTTCGTCGAGATTATTAGGATATCCTTAATTTTGGCGAGCATTAAAATTGATAATGGATAATAAATCATCGGTTTATCATAAATCGGTAGTAATTGTTTTGATGTAACGGTAGTAAGTGGATAAAGTCTTGTCCCGGATCCACCAGCTAAAATTATTCCTTTCATATATACCCTTCCTATGCTTTTTTTATTAGGTAATAGATGTTTCTAATAAAAATTCCAAAATGTTTTATTGAATAAACTAAGAAGTCATTTAAAGATTTTCTCTTTCTATAATTATAAATACTAGACTTTCTTATTATTTTAATTTCTTTTTTACTCATAATAGGTAGACTATCTAGAATATCAATCATTTTCGCTTCTGATTCATACATTTTAAAAGCATTTGAAGAAACATTTGAATCAGTAAAATGATGAACATAGGTAACTTGATTATTTGTCTTAAAGGTCTTTTTGTATTTAAACATTAAAAGCCATAAAAAGAAGTCATCTGTTCCATTTATTTTTAAAATATTATCAAACCATTCGTTAGGAATACTAGATTTCTTGATAAGGCATTGACCTGGTGAAATAATTTGGTTTCTAAAATATAGATAGGCATTATAATTTGTCGAAAGCCTTAAAGCTCTTTTATTTTTATAGATTAATTTAAAAGAGTCCTTATACTCATAGATTCCATTAGAAACAAGACAATCAAAGTCATCATCAAAATTAATGTTACAAAATGCTTCTTTTGTTATTGAGTCGTCTTGATCCAAAAGTAAGATGTATTTTCCGGATGCTTTTTTTATTCCTCTTATTCTAGATTCATGAATCCCAAGGTTTTGTTCATTAATGTAAATATCTACTCCCTGCTCATTTAATACTACTTCTTCTTTAGAGTCATTAATAATTATTATCTCAAAAAAATTTTTTTGAATTTTTGAATTTTTGATAGCTTCATTTATCGAACTAATCGTTTTTTCTATATATTTATTTCCATAATAAAAAGGAATAACAATCGATATTAATTTCATTTTTTCTTATCCTCTTTATACTTTTCATAAAATTTCGCATTTCTTAAAGAAGAATAATGAGAAATTTTTGAAGATATTACTTCTCCTAATATTTTCTTTAAAAATACTCGGTACTTGCGATTTTTTCGATTATACCAAGAGCCATCATAATAATGAACAGCATATCCTTTCTTTTTACTATGTGTTGGACGGTCAAAATAGATCTTTGGGAATATATGGATATTAGATTTTAGAATTTGTTCCTTGCCATTTAAAATGAAATCGTCGTAATTTTCCAAGAAAAACTCTGTAATCCAATCATTGCTTGGAACACCAATAATAGCTTTCCCGTTATCAAAGAGGCTAAGGATTTTTTTTATATTAGGATTATTTTTTGATGCTCCAATAACAGCTGTCGCTAAAGCGGCATCATTCATGAATCCCATAAATAGATCATTGTCTAATAAATCATTAAAGCTTTTTTTAACCAACACATCAGTATCTAAATAGATTCCTCCATATTCATAGAGTGTTTTATATCTAAAATAATCTGATGAAAAACCATATTTTTTTAAATCATAGGATTCTTTCATCCAAGGATGCTGGTTAACATCAAAATTAGATTCATTCCATTCAATTATTTGATAGTCTGGTAACTTAGTTTTAAAACTTTCGATAAATCTTAATGTTTGCAGAGATTTTTTATTACCACCAAACCAGCAATAGTGTATTATCTTTGGAATTGCCATATCATTTACCTTTTTGTAATTTCTTCTATTATTATATTAGTCACATTTTTATAATCGTATTTTTCAATCTTTTTTAAAGAAAAATCGACGTTTTGGAGACCTTGATTAATTCGATTTGCCAGATCTTTTGCGTTATTTACCTTAAATACATTATCAATGATTCCGCCATAGATTTCTTTAAACACACTAATATCAGAAATAATTGCTTCTGTGTGCAGAAAATATGCCTCTAGTGGTGGGATTCCAAACCCTTCATATCTTGAAGGCTGAATAAGAAACTTAGCTCTTGCGATAATGCTATATAATTCATTAGAGGTTATTTTGCCAGTAAATAAGACATTGCTTTTTTTTATTTTTTCTAATAATATGTCATTTTTTTCTCTAAAATTATCTTTGCTACCAATTATTAGAATTTTAGTATCTGAATCTTCTAGATAATTAGCGGCATCTATTAACGTATCTATTCCTTTATGTTTTTTTATATTACCTACATAAACAAGATAGTTTTCCTTTTTTATATCACCTAGGTCATTATTTTTTATGTAATCTAAAAGATTTTTTGATAAACCATTATATGTGATGGAAACCGGTGGATGTTTTTTGAAAAAATAATCGATTCGGTTTTTAGTGAAATTAGAAACACTAAAAATATGGGTGGCTTTTTTAATTCCTCTTTTAATTAAATATTTTTTCTTTAAATAGTCAAACTTGTTATTGTTATATTCCTTTATATCAAGTGCGATTAGATCATGGATAGTAGTGAAGACTTTTGGTTTGATGCCGTAGGGGACAATAAAGTGCGGGATAAATATAACATCGCAATCGTTTATCTTTTTATTATAAAAAAGTAAGCCAGAAAGAGAAAACGGATCAGTATCATCTTCTAAAACTAAATACTCACCTATCGTTTCTTTTATTAACTTATTCTTGCCTAATAATAGATAGTCGTGTTTGGTATAGTCGAGGTTATCTAAGATTCCTCTTAAGTAAACACCTATTCCTGACTTTCCTAAATATCGGCAGTCAATTCCAATCTTCAATTTTTATGCTCCTGGTATTTTTTTAAAACATAAGTTTTAATCTCTTCTTTAAATCTTTTATCACTAAATTTTAGGGCGTGTTTTCTAATTTTTTCTTTATCAAAGGACATAGTTTCAAATCTTTTTATTGCATCCATTAAAGATTCAGCTGTCTGTTCATTAAAGAATATGCCAGTTTCATTTTCTACTATCGTTTCAAGGGCACCGCCCTTTTTATAAGCTATTACCGGTCTACCGGCACTTTGAGCTTCTAGGGGAGTAATTCCAAAATCCTCTTCACCTGGAAACAAGAAAGCTTTACATTCGGCATAATATTTTGGAATTTCATCATCAGAAACTCTTCCTAAAAATTCGACTTGCTTACCGGCTATTTTCTTTAAACTAGACATCTGTGGTCCAGATCCTATCACATACAACTTCTTATTTAATTTAGTACATGCTTCAACTGCTATTTCAATTTTTTTGTAAGGAACGAGTCTTGATAAAACTAAATAATAATCCTGATCATTATTAGAAATATTGAACATATCAGTTCTAATTGGTGGATAAATAACATCAGCTTCTCTTCGGTAATGCTTATTAATTCTTTTTTTTACATTGTGGGCATTGGCGATAAAATAATCGACTCTATTAGATGATACATTATCCCAAATACGCATGTAATTCATGAAATATTTAATAAACTTCTTTTTTATGTTTTTCATGGACTTGGTGTATTCATAATAAAATTCCCATGCATATCGCATCGGTGTATGACAATAACAAATATGAAGCGTATCTGGATTAGTAACAATACCATGTGCGCAAGAAGAACTACTAGAAATAACCACATCATATTCATTTAGGTTAAACGATTCAAATGCCATCGGCATAAATGGGAAATACTTTTGATGGTTATTAATTGCCTTTTTCTTTTTCTGCAAAAATGAAGTCCGAACATCAATGTTCCTTAATTCACTTGCTAAATTATTTGGATTATAGACTGTCGTATATATTGGGGCATCAGGAAAAACTTTTTTTAATTCGATAACAACCTGCTCGGCACCTCCCATATTTGTTAACCAGTCATGCACGATAGCTACTTTCATTTTATCTTCCTTCTAGAAATCGTTTTTAGCGATTTCTTTAATTTTATTAATCTCGCTTTTTTTGGCAACTAAAATCTTGTTATCTGTTTCAACAATAATTAGATCTTCTACACCGATTAAGGATACTGACTTTTTTCTAGCGATTACTATGTTGTTTTTGGAGTCGCATTCGATAAGTTTATCTGAAATGTTGATACTTCCGTTTTTATTTTCATTTAAAATATCTATTAGTGAATTATAACTTCCAACGTCATTCCAGCCTATATCTACTGGAATCACCTTAATGTTGTTAGCTTTTTCCATAATGGCGTAATCTATTGATTTTCGTTCAAATTCATTAAATAAATCCTTTAAACTACCATCTTCATTAGCTATTTTCATTAAAGTTTGATAATGTGAGTTGGCGTGTTCCATAAATGCCTTATAGATCGTATTTTCGGTAAATATAAACATTCCTGAATTCCATAAATATTTTTTCTCTAATAGATATTTGGTGGCCGTCTTAAGGTCTGGCTTTTCCCTAAAACTAATCGCATCAAATACATCATTAATTTTAAATTCTTTATCTAATTCGATATATCCATAATTTGTTTCTGGTTTAGTTGGTTTAATACCAAAAGTCACGATGAATCCTTCTTTTGCTACTTTCTCTGCTTTTAAAATATTATGTCTAAACTGTTCTTCATTTTTAATTATATGGTCAGAAGCTAAAACAACAATTGTTGGATTATCAAAATGTTTTTTAATATTTAATACCCCAAAGCCTATGGCAGCGGCAGTATCTTTAAACATAGGTTCAATTATAAAATTACTGATTGGAAAATCCGGTAAAACTTCCTTAATAATATTTTGCTGAGTCGAATTAGTAGCAATGAAAATATTAGAAAGTGGAATAATTGGCAAAATCCTATCAAGGGTTTCTTTGATCATAGGTTTTCCAGTAAATAAATCTAAAACTTGTTTTGGATGTTCCTTGGTTGATAGTGGCCAAAACCTTTCACCAAGACCACCTGCCATTATTAAGGCAACTAACATATTTTTCTCCTTTTTAACCATTACTTTTTAATTCGAACAACAAGTCCCTTAACTCAGCTGCTTTTTCAAAATCTAGATTCTTAGCTGCTTCCTTCATCGCTTTTTCGAGACGATTCATTTCTTTTTGGGTGACCTTTTTTGAATTGTCTTTTAAAAGGTCTTCTAATATATCTTCTTTCATTGAAATTTTATCTAGTATATCTTTTTTGATAGTTACTGGTGATACATTATTTCCCTTATTAAAGCTTTCTTGTAAAGCTCTCCTTCTATTGGTTTCATCAATAGCAACTCTCATGCTTTCACTGATTGTATCTGCATACATTATAACATAGCCATTTTCGTTTCTAGCGGCTCGGCCGATTGTTTGAATTAGGCTTCTTTCCGAACGTAAGAAGCCTTGTTTATCAGCATCTAAAATCGCTACTAAGGAAACCTCTGGCAAATCTAATCCTTCTCTTAGTAAATTGATTCCAACCAAAACATCATACTTTCCAACTCTTAGATCTCTTAAGATGGTAAGTCGTTCTAGTGATTTTATTTCACTATGTAAATAGGCTACCTTTAATCCTAATTTTTTAAAGTAGGCTGTTAACTCTTCGCTCATCCTAATGGTTAGTGTGGTAACAAGTATTCTTTCATCTTTTTCAATTCTCTTTTTTATCTCAAAAAATAAGTCATCCATCTGACCTTCGCTTTTCCTTACCTCAATGATTGGATCTAGTAAATATGTTGGCCTAATGATCTGTTCAACAACTGGGATATTCTTGCTTAATTCATAGTCACCAGGAGTTGCAGATAAATAAACAACCTTATCTAGCTTACTTTCAAACTCCTCAAAATTTAATGGTCTATTATCGAGAGCACTAGGTAATCTAAAACCATAATCTACTAAAGTTTGTTTTCTTGATCTATCCCCTCTATACATTCCTCTTACCTGAGAGACTGTAACATGTGATTCATCGATAATCATTAAAAAGTCATCGCCAAAAAAATCGATTAATGTGGCTGGGGTTTCCCCCTCTTCTCTAAGTGCTAGATGTCTTGAATAGTTTTCTACTCCTGAAGTCATTCCCATCTCCTCTAGCATTTCAATATCATAGTTTGTCCGCATTTCTATTCTTTGAGCTTCTAACAGTTGATTGTTTTCTTTAAAATATTTGATTCTTTCTGCTAATTCTTCTTTGATTCGTCTTAATGATTCTTGTAATTTGTCCTTATTTGTAACGAACAAAGTATTGGGAAAAATCGTAACATATTGTAGAGATTCAATTGCTTTTCCAGTTACCACATCAAATCTTTTAATAGTTTCAATATCATCACCAAAAAAAGTTATTCTAATGCCTTGGGAATGCTTATTAGAAGGTATTATTTCGATACTTTCGCCTCTAACTCTAAATGTACCTCTTTTAAAGTCTATATCATTTCTTTCATATGCTAAGTCAATCAGTTTATTAATAAGTTTATTTCTTCCAAATGATTCACCATTTCTTAGTACCACTAGTGAATTCTTATAATCATCTGGGTCTCCTATTCCATATATACAAGATACAGATGCCACGACTATTACATCTTCACTATCAAGCAAAGAGGCAGTTGCGCTATGACGCATCTCATCTATTTCATCATTAATTGATGCATCTTTTTCAATATAAGTATCCTTAGAAACAACATATGCTTCTGGCTGATAATAATCATAATAAGAAATAAAAAATTCCACTCTGTTTTCTGGAAAAAAAGACTTTAATTCTCCATATAACTGCCCAGCTAATGTCTTATTATGTGCCAGTACTAGTGTTTTTTTCTTAGTTTTTTCAATTAGTTTGGCAATAGTAAAAGTCTTACCGGTACCTGTTGCCCCAAGTAAGACTTGTTGTTTAATCCCTGACTCTATGTTTTTTTCTAGGGTATCAATAGCTTTAATTTGATCCCCTTTTGGTTCATAGGGCGAAACTAATTTAAACATTTATATCACCACAATTATTATAGCATAAAAAAGGAAAGTATTATAAATACTTATCCTTTTAATTAAAGCTATTTATTTCATCCTTTTTATTTCTTTTTTTTGGTTCTTTATTGTAGGTCACATTTAGGATATATTCACTATTTAGCACTTTGATATTTTTTATTTCTAAAATTTCCTCTAAAGACCTATTTTCATATTTTCCTAAGCCGGCAGTCTTAGATAACATTACCCTAATTGTTAATAAGATAATAGAGATGTCTAATAGCAATGAATAATTCCTAACATACATTAAGTCATATCTTAATCGCTCTAAATCAGGCGTATCATAACTGCCATAAATATGTGATAATCCAGTAATTCCTGGTTTGACATTTGCCCTAAAAGAAAATTCAGGATCTTTTTTTGTGGCTTCTTCTATAATATTTGGTAGTAGCGGTCTTGGACCAACGATCGACATATTCCCTTTTAGAACATTTAAAAATTGTGGCAATTCATCAATTCTTGAAGCTCTGATAATTTTTCCAAACTTTGTTATTCGATCATCATCTTTAGTGGCTAGTGTTTTTTCATCTGAATCAACTTTCATTGATCTGAATTTATACATCATGAAAGGCTTATTATGGATCCCTAACCGAACTTGTTTATAAATAATTGGTCCGCCATCTTGAAGCTTGATAATTATTGCCACTATAAGCATCGGTATGCAAGCAATTAATAAAATAATAGTTGTAAAAAATAAATCGAAAATCCGTTTAAAAAATCTTGATTCTGGTGATAAATGCATTGTTTTTTGTTTGAAAACTAGCGTATCATTTACTACGTCAAATTCTGACCTTTGCATCTCTATCTCATAAGTTTTAGGTACTAAATAAAGCCCCTTATATGTTTTTTGTAAGATATAAGTGACTAACATGTTTTTAGCTTCACTAGATAGTCCATCGGTTATGTATATGTCATCAACATTTGATATACACTCTTTAAGGCTATTAGGTAGTGGATCCTCTTCGTTATAAAAAACAACATAGCGAATAATCTTATAGTGATGTTTATCTATTAGAAATTCTTTAAAAAGTTGAAGAACATTAGCTTTTGGACCATAAATTAAAACAATTCTCTGGTTTAGTTTATTCATTATCTTTGATAAAAATAATTTAAATAATGACATTGCAAAAACTTGAAGGGCAAGCAATATTAATGGCGCAAATAATTGCGAAAAGTAGAGATCTTTATGAAATCCTTTCCCAATCAATAAAACTAGAAAAAATAAAGCATTACCTAAAAACAATGCTAAAAACTGTGAAGTCATCACATTGATATACTGTCTACTTATGACTGAAACTTGATAAGTCAAAAAGAAAACTACCATGATGCCTAAATAGATTATTAGGATATAAAAGACATCACGATAGATTGAGAATAATGTATCAAAAGATGGATATGCTCCATAAGTTATATAATGATCGATTTTTGAGGATAATAAAAACATGAAAAACAATATAGCAATATCTATAAATAACTCAATGAATCTCGATAATTTTCCATTCCAAAAGTTTTTATGTTTTCTCAAACCCTGACTCCCTTACAGACCACTAAGTAATAATATAACTATTATTTTTCTTGCTTATGAGCTTCTAATTTAGAATTCCTAACCGTAATAATTGTATCCCCTTTTTCAAGATTAAGGTTTTTGATTTTTTTATCTAGTTCACTACCTGATAAAACCGGGAAAACACCAAAGTAAATCGATAGTCTTCTAGCTTCGCATAAATCGTTTAAATAAGCGAAAATCGGTACATTGGGACGATATTTGGAAATAACCTCAGCGATATCTTTACCATAAGCTACTATCGCTTTTACTTCTTCTTTTTTGGCTGATCTTGCAGCACTATATGCTAATATTTCATTGATTTCATTTGATGAATATTTGAATGCCTCATCAGCAAATATTGAGTAGTCTATATCCATTTCAGTTCTTCTTTGAACTCTGTTCATATAACTGACCGCTTCAACTGGGTATTTACCAACCGCACTTTCTCCACTCAACATAGTAGCGTCTGCTCCTTCATATATGGCATTTGCTATATCGGATACTTCGGCTCTAGTAGGTCTTGGATTTTCTTGCATTGACTCTAGCATCTGAGTTGCAACAATAACTATTTTGCCACTTCTTTGGCATTTTTGGGTCATATCTTTTTGAACATGTGGTAATTCTTCTGCCAATACTTCAACGCCTAGATCACCTCTTGCTACCATAACTCCATCCGCTTCTTCAATTATTTCATCTAGATTGTCGAGGGCTTCTTGATTTTCTACTTTAGCAATTATTTTTATGTTCTCTTTTTGTTTGTCTTTTAGTATTTCCCTAATAGCTCTCACATCTGATGCTCTTCTAGTAAATGAAGCCGCTATATAATCAAAATCATTGTCACAAGCAACACAAATATCTGCATAGTCTTTAGGAGATATAAAAGGCATCTTTAATACTGTATTAGGAACATTTATCCCTCTGCGATCTCTAATGGAATGAGTGTTATTAGCAACCGCCATGATTTCCTTGTTCTCTTCGTTTTTCTTAATAACAGTTAATTGTAAATAACCATCATCTACTAATATTGTTCCTCCAATATCAATATCATCAAATAAACCTGAATATGTTACAGAAAATGTGGTTTCATCACCAATGATTTCATGAGTTGTTACAATTGTGATAGTTGATCCTTGTTTTATTTCAACTTTTTTCCCGTCCTTAAAAGTATGGGTTCTAATTTCTGGGCCTTTAGTATCGAGCATTGCTCCTACATATAAACCTAGCGATTGACTAACTTTTCTTACTCGGTTTAGTCTTTCTATATGTTTTTCTGGTTTTTCATGAGAAAAATTATATCTGACAACATCAACTCCTTCTTTAAGAAGATTTATAAGCATTTCCTCATTTTCGCTTACGGGTCCAATTGTTGCAATAATTTTTGAATTAGTCATCTCTATTCACCTTATTTTTCATTTTTTAGAAAGTATCCACTTTATTATATCATAATAAAGAAAACAAAATGATACTCAATGCATGAAAACGTTTTTTTTGCTATTTAAGCTAAAAAAAGACTCCTTTTTTCTTAACTTTATTAGTCTTTTAAATGCTTTGAATTATGGTATAATTAAATATATGAGAGGAGATTTCTATATGGATAAAAACAGATTAAACCGATTTAAACTACCGCTTATTATTTTATCATCAGTTGCTACCGCAATTATTCTTGTTTTGATGATTTTTAATTGCGTAGATGCTATTTCGCTTATGCCAGAAAATGATTTTCAACACTTATTCTTTCCAATTGCTTCAGAGATACTTCTTGTACTCTTTGTAACAGGATTAGGATCAATGAGTATTGTTGCCTCTGTTTATGGGCACCGTATTGGATGGGTTATTACCTTACTATCAATGAGTAGCGTTGGTTTAATGATGGGACTAACTGTATTGCCTTTATCATCATACAATGATACTGAAGCTCACTACACTTTCTTCTGTTTGCTTCTATTGATTGTCGATGTTCCTTTATTTATCCTATCATTAATTCATATGGTAACATTTAATAGACGGAAAAATGAGCTTTTGGCTGAAGCTCAAGATGATGAGACAAAATATAAAAATTTACTAGAACGAGATGAAAATAAGTAAATATAAGTAGTAAATATGTTATTAAAAAAGGAACAATCGTTTGGATTGTTCCTTTTCTTATCTTATACTTTTTTTACTTTCTTGGATTGTTTATATTTGCATGTGCAGCAGCCAATCTTGCGATTGGTACTCTAAATGGTGAACATGAAACATAAGTTAACCCAACATTGTGACAAAAATCGATTGAATAAGGATCGCCACCGTGTTCTCCACAGATACCAAGTTTAATATCTTTTCTAGTTTGTTTTCCTCTTTCAACAGCCATTTCAACTAATGCTCCAACACCTTTAATATCGATGTGTGCAAATGGATCTTGTGCGAAAATCTTCTTATCATAATAATCACCTAAGAATTTACCAGCATCATCACGGCTAAAACCAAATGTCATTTGTGTTAAATCGTTTGTTCCAAATGAGAAGAATTCAGCATCTTTAGCGATTTCATCAGCTAAAATAGCTGCTCTTGGAATTTCAATCATTGTACCGACTAAGTAATCAAGTTTGATCCCAGATTCAGCGATAATTTGATCTGCTGTTGCAACTACGATATCTTTTACGTATTGTAGTTCTCTTGGTTCTCCTACTAATGGAATCATGATTTCTGGTGTTATATCAATACCTTCTTTTTTAACCATAATAGCAGCTTCAATAACAGCTCTTGTTTGCATTACTGCGATTTCAGGGAAAGTCACTGATAAACGGCATCCTCTATGACCAAGCATTGGGTTAGTTTCATGTAAACCAATGATAGTTGCGTGTAATTCTTCGAATGATAATCCCATTTCCTTAGCTAATGCCTTAATATCTTTTTCTTCTGTTGGAACGAACTCATGTAATGGTGGATCTAAGTAACGAACGGTTACTGGATAGCCTTTCATTTCTTTATAAATTTGATAAAAGTCATCTCTTTGCATTGGTAAAATCTTAGCAAGAGCTTTTTCTCTTTCTTCTACAGTTTTAGAAACGATCATTTCTCTTACTGCCATAATTCTATCTGCTTCAAAGAACATGTGTTCTGTACGGCATAATCCAATACCTTTGGCTCCAAATTGTCTAGCTACTTTGGCATCTCTTGGATTGTCTGCGTTTGTTCTAACTGATAATGCGGCATATTTATCTGCCCATAACATTAGTGTATCGAAATCGCCTTCAACTGTTGCTTCAACAGTATTGATTTTCTCGCCGTATACAGCTCCTGTAGATCCATCTAATGAAATCCAGTCGCCTTCATGATATTTTTTACCATTAACTGTAAAATGTTTTGCGTGTTCATCAACGATAACTTCACCTGCTCCGGCAACGCAGCATGTTCCCATTCCTCTAGCAACAACCGCTGCATGGCTTGTCATCCCGCCTCTTGCTGTTAAAATACCAGCAGCAACAACCATTCCTTCAATATCTTCTGGAGAAGTTTCTTGACGCACTAGGATAACAGGTAATCCATCTTTTTCTTTTAGATCTCTCGCTCTTTCAGCTGTGAAGGTAACTCGACCAGTAGCTGCTCCTGGAGATGCATTTAAACCAACAGTAATTGGTTTTGCTTCTTTTAGAGCTTTTGGATCAAATTGTGGATGCAATAAAGAATCTAATTGACCTGGTTCAACTTTTAATAATGCTTCTTTTTCTGTTAGCATTCCTTCATTAACTAAATCAATAGCAATCTTAACTGCTGCTTGAGCAGTTCTCTTACCATTTCTAGTTTGAAGCATATAAAGTTTACCTCTTTCGATAGTAAATTCCATATCTTGCATATCTTTGTAATGTTTTTCTAAGATATCGCAAACTTTTTCAAATTCTGCATATACTTCTTTATTATCAGCTTTAAGTTCAGCAATTGGTTTTGGAGTTCTAATACCCGCAACAACGTCTTCACCTTGAGCATTAAATAGATATTCACCATATAAAACTTTTTCACCAGTAGCTGGATTTCTTGTAAAAGCAACACCAGTACCTGAATCTTCACCCATATTACCAAAAACCATTCCTTGAACGTTAACTGCTGTTCCCCATTCGTAAGGAATATGATTTAATCTTCTATATGTATTAGCTCTTGGGTTATCCCATGATCTAAAAACGGCAGAAATCGCTTCAACTAATTGAACTTTTGGATCTTGTGGAAAATCAGCACCTTTTAATTCTTTGTATCTAACTAAGAATTGTTCAACAAGAACTTTCATATCATTTCCATCTAAATCAGTATCGCCTGTTACTCCCTTAGCTTTTTTCATAGCTTCTAATAGATGTTCAAAGTTTTCTTTATTAACATCCATAACAACATCAGCAAACATTTGGATAAAACGACGATATGAGTCATATGCAAATCTTGGATTATCAGTAAGTTTAGCTAGCCCAACTACTGTCTCATTATTTAAACCTAAGTTAAGGATTGTATCCATCATCCCTGGCATTGAAGCTCTTGAACCAGAACGAACTGATACTAAAAATGGATTTTTAGGATCTCCAAACTTCTTTCCTGATTCTTTTTCTACTTTTTCTAATGCTTCAAAGATTTCCTTTAAAATATCACTAGATATGCTTTTTTTGTCAGCATAGTATTTGTTACAAGCCTCAGTCGTAACTGTAAATCCTTGAGGGACTGGTAAACCAAGAGATGTCATCTCCGCTAAGTTCGCTCCTTTACCGCCAAGTAATTCACGCATTTTTCCGTTTCCTTCTTTAAATAAGTAAACATATTTTTTTGACATACTTTTTTCCTTCCTTTTTCTATTTTTAATCTCTTATGAGACTTTTTTAACTAATGAATATAATTGATTTTTAGGTCTTTCTTGACCAACCACATTATTAAAAGGCATACTAATCATTCTGTTGTCACGAACTCCAACAGCAACTCCATATATTCCTTGGTTTAATAGTTCGATAGCATAGTTACCCATTCTAGAAGCTAAAATTCGATCGTCAGGACATGGTGAACCACCTCTTTGAATATATCCTAATACGGTAGCTCTTGAAGAAAATCCAGATTTAGCCGAAATCTCTTCAGCTAAGGCATGAGGATCTACTTGTTTTTCTGTTAAAACAACAATTGCGTGCCTTCTGCCTTCTTTTTTGTATTTTGTCAATTGTTTTAGCATTTTATCTTTATCGATAGGATTTTCTGGAGTCCATATAAATTCTGCTCCCCCACAAATACCAGCATAAAGAGCTAAATCCCCACATTTTCTTCCCATAACTTCTAAAACACTACATCTTTGATGCGATGTTGATGTATCCCTTAATTTATCCACTGCATCAACGATCGTCTCAACTGCTGTATGAAAGCCAATCGTAAAATCCGTTCCTGCTATATCGTTATCAATAGTTCCAGGTAACCCAACACATTTAATGCCTAGTTTGGTTAATTCCATCGCCCCGCGATATGTTCCATCTCCACCAATGACAACCAAAGCTTCAATGCCTTTTTTCTTTAAGTTTTCAGCCGCTTGCACTCTAACCTCATGATCAAGAAACTCTGGAACCCTTGATGTTCCTAAGACGGTTCCACCAAGTGTTAAAATTCCAGAAACAGAATGATGGTTTAATAATTTGAAATTACTTTCTAAAAGACCACGGTATCCATCATAAATACCATAGACCTTATGTCCATTATTCGCACCTGCCCGAACGACAGCTCTTATTGCTACATTCATTCCAGGTGCATCGCCACCAGATGTTAAAACGCCAATTTTCATATTTTACCTCATAACTTGATATATAAAAATAAAAAATCATTACCGCTATATATTATAAGATAAAATCTTATTTTTATCTACTATGAAAGACCAAAAAATGCATTTTCCCTTAAATGCATTAGCGTTTTATCGGTGATTTGGTGTTTTATCACTTTAAATAAAGATAAATAAGTGCTAAAATAGTAAAGGATTCAAAGGAGGAATTATGAAAAATTTAAAAGGAGTCGCTTTATTAGGTCAATCAGGCGGACCAACAAGTGTAATCAATGCTTCAGCAGCTGGTGTTTTTCTAGAAGCACTTAATCAAGAAAATATAACTGGAGTATATGGCGCAGTACACGGTGTCAAAGGAATTCTTAACGAAGAATTCTACGATATTAAAAAAGAAGATATTGAAGAGCTAAAAAGGTTAAAAAATACACCTTCTTCTGCAATCGGATCAGTTAGATATAAACTTAAAAACCCTAAACAAGATCCTTCCGATTATCAAAGAATCTTAGAGGTGTTCAAAAAATACAATATTCGTTACTTTTTTTATAATGGCGGTAACGATTCAATGGATACTTGTAATAAGCTATCAAAATTCTTTAAAAAATCAGGGTATGAATGTAACGTTATGGGTGTTCCAAAAACAATCGACAATGACTTATCAGTAACCGATCATTGTCCTGGTTACGGTAGTGCTGCCAAATATGTGGCAACAACATTTATGGAATTATTTCACGATGCTACTGTTTATGACACACCGATGGTCACCATTGTTGAAGTAATGGGAAGAAATGCCGGTTGGTTAACGGCAGCTGCGATGCTCGCTAAACATAAAAACCAAGGACCAGACCTAATTTACTTACCTGAGGTCGCCTTTAATACAGAGCAATTTAGAAGAGATGTTAAAGAGATTGTAAAGAAAAAAGGAAAATGTATCGTTGCAGTATCAGAAGGAATCAAAAATGATGAAGGCAAATACATTCCAGAAGTATTTAAAGAACTTTCTACTGATTCATTTGGTCATGCTCAATTAGGAGGAACCGCTCAAGTCTTAGTGGATATTGTAGACCATGCTTTACCAGGAGTAAAAACAAGAGCTATCGAGTTTTCTCTTATTCAAAGATCAGCGGCTCATCTAGCTAGTAAAGTTGATGTTAAGGAAGCTTTTGAAGCAGGTAGGAGAGCTGTAAAAGCGGCAGTTAGTGGTACTACCGATAAAATGATTGGTTTTCAAAGAATATCATCTAATCCATATAAAATTAAGTATGTTAAGATTCCATTAAGTAAGGTAGCTAATACCGAGAAAAAAGTTCCACTTGAATGGATCTTGCCAAACGGAAAAGGATTAACAATTGATTATATCAACTATGCATTACCGCTTATTCAAGGCGATGATAAAGCAGCTTTAGTGGATGGTTTACCTAGATTTGCTCAATTAAATAAAATTAGAGTTCCTAAAAAATAGATGAAAAAGGAGAATCAAAGTGATTCTCCTTTTAATTTTTTACTTCTTATCTTTTTTAAAGCACAAGAACCAATCTAGGCAATATTGATCTTTGTCTGTTGATTCCATTCTCTCTTTTGCAACCCCACATGAACCGGCTGTTGGAACGATAACATCTTCACCTGGCATCCAGTTTGCTGGAGTTGCCACAGAATCACTATCAGCCTTTTGTAAAGCGATAATTATTCTCTTAATTTCCTGCATGTTTCTACCTGTTGACTGTGGATAATATAGAATAGTTCTAACTACTCCTTCTGGATCGATGATAAATACCGCCCTTACTGCTTGAGTGGTTGATTGATTTGGCTGAACCATCCCATACTTCTTTGCAACATCCATTTTAATGTCTTCGATAACTGGAAATTTGACTTCAACATTCTTCATCCCCTTATATTCAATTTCTTGAATCTTACGAAGCCATGCTATATGAGCATAAATTGAATCGATCGATAACCCAACTAATTCTGTATTAATGGCTTTTAGTTCATCAGCCATTGTCGCAAAAGTCATAAATTCTGTTGTACACACTGGTGTAAAATCAGCAGGGTGTGAAAATAAGATTACCCATTTGCCTTTATAGTCTTTTGGGAAATCAATATTCCCTTGCGTTGTTTTAGCTTGAAACTCTGGTGCTTTGTCGCCAATTAATGGCATTTTGAATTCTTCATTCATTTTTTTGATTCTCCTTTACAATTTTTACATATTACTTTATAAATAACATCATGCCCTAATATTTCATGTCCAATTTCCACCTTATCTAGATCAGAACGATATTCAAGATCTAAATCGAATAACTCTTTACACGAAATACAAGTAGCGTGATAGTGATTATCATACTTGTCATAACGAACCGCCTTGTTGGCTAAGTCAATCTTTTTAATTTGATTTTCATTTGCCATTGTTAATAAGTTCCTAAATACTGTAGCCTTACTAATATTTGGGATTTTTTTTACAATCTCAAAATAGACTTCTTCTGCCGTTGGATGATTTTTTGAATGATTGATATAATCTAGAATAACTTGTTTTTGAATTGTATTTCTTTTTTGCATATTCTTCCCCTTATTGATATATTTTATCATTTAATATTTTATATCATTATTTTTTTTATGTCAACATTAAAGCTTAAAAAAAACCTTATCAGAATGATAAGGAGTTTTTATTTTACTTTTTCATTAACTTTCGCAATTCGTCATTATCGATAAAAGGCATTATTTTTTGAAGACCAGTAAAGTCATTATTTTCAATGGCTTTTTTTGCTAGTTCAGCTACTTTCTTATCATTAAGAAAAGGGATAATAGCCAAAACATCATCAATTTCATATTGATTTGCATCAACAATTAGACCTAGGGTTTCTTCATCCAAAAATGGAGCAAGAGAAACAATTTCAGAAATACTTCCTCCATTATTCAAAATCCCTTCAACCACTTCTTTTAAGTGCTTATCTGATAGAAATGGGGCAATCCCGCTTATTTTACTAGGACTCTCTCCTTCATTTATGATGGCAATTGCTTTTTCTCCAAGCTTTTTTTCACTTAAAAAAGGGGCAAGAGCAGATAAAGATTCAAAAGGTATTTTGGCTCCTTCAATGAGATCCCCTAAATAGTCTTCGCTTAAAAAAGGTGACATTGAAAATAAAAATTCCATTGTGATGTTCTTTTTTTCGATTTTAGAATCAATCATTTCTTCCAAGATATCTTCATCAAGGAACGGAGCAATAGACTTAATTAAAGACTCATCCGATAAACTTCTGTCTTCCTCATCTTGTTTTTGATAGTTATGAACAAACTCTTTGATCACGCTTGGCTTTTGCAATGTGGCGGCATCAACGAGTTCTTCTTTTGTCATATCGCTATCGTCAACATTTTTGTTTTCATTAATTTCTTTGGCAATTTTAGCTATTCTTTTGTTATCAAGTAATTCATCAATTGAGATACCAAAAATTTCAGACAATTCTTCTAGTTTTGATATATCAGGCATTGAATCTCCTCTTTCCCAATTAGAAACCGCCTGATAGCTAATCCCTAATTTATCGGCTAATTCTAACTGAGTCATATTGCCTTCTTTTCTTAAAGTAGCTATCTTTTTTCCTATTTTTTTCATATCAAACATAGATGACTTCCATCCTTTCTATTTTATCTACAGTCTCATGGATACACTCATTATACCCTATTTTCTTTTTCCGCAATTCACTTAGTAAATAGTTAAATCTTGTGTTAATCAATTTATTTTTTTTCATAGACATACTCCTTATGCTTCAAGTTTATTATTTTTTGACTCAAATGACTATCAATTATTACTTGAGTTCCCTTTTCAAGCGTTGCTTTAGTGTTATGTTGCATTTATTTAGAAATAATGATATTCTTTTTTTGGATATAAAAACAGGGGGATATATATGAGCATAGCAATTAGTATCGCTGCTTTACTCGGGGGAATTGGCGTTTTTATGGTCGGTATGAAATTTATGAGTACCGGTTTAGAAAGCATTGCCAGTCGAGGATTAGAAAAGGTTCTATCAAAGATTAGTAATAACCGATTTATGGGTTTAGTAATTGGTACTTTAGTTACCGCCATCGTCCAAAGTTCTTCAGCTACTACCGTTATGTCAATCGGGTTAGTAAATGCTGGAGTTATGACTTTCGCTCAATCAGCAGCAATTATTGTTGGGGCAAACATTGGGACAACTGTAACAGGATTTTTAACAGCCATTGCTGGTTTAGATATCGACATATTGGCATTCTTATACATTTTTGCAGCAATCGGGATATTTTTGAAAATGTTTTCCAAAAAAGATCGAACATTATCCCTTGGTGACATTTTATTAGGTTTGGGTTTAATTTTCATCGGGCTGGATTTGATGAGTGGTGCATTTAAAACCGATGTAATGAATCAAACGATAAAAAACATTTTTTCAAACATATCATTTCCATTATTACTATTAACAATAGGTATTTTGATTACTGCACTAATTCAAAGTAGCAGTGCCGTCACTGGTATAGTTATCGCTATGGCATCGGCAGGAGCAATCGAACTAGAATATGCCTTTTTCATAATCTTGGGTGCAAATATTGGAACATGTATAACTGGCATTATCGCTTCTATCGGATCAACAACAAATGCTAAGAAGGTTGCATTATTCCAAATTATTTTCAATACTTTTGGTGTTTTGCTATTTTTACCATTAACTTGGATTTTTAAAGACCAATTCATTGATTTTTTCGAAAGAATGTTACCAGGAAACATTACTTTTCAAATCGCTTTTTATCATTTATTATTTAATCTATCTACTTCCTTGCTTGTATTACCATTCTTAAAATTCTTCATAGGACTAGTCAATAAGTTAATTGTTGAAAAAGAGAGCTCTACAGAATTTAGGTTATTAAACATTGATGATAAGATTATTAACACTCCTGCCGTTGCAGTTAATCAAATAAAAAAAGAAATTATTCGGATGGCAAATATGGCAAGGGAAAATTTAGACTTAATTATGAGCTCAATACTAAAAAACACTGAGGTTAAAAGGGACGATCTAATTTATACAGAAAATTACCTTAATTATTTGAATAAAGCGATCGCAACCCATCTTATCACTCTTTCTGGTATTACTAAGTCCAGAAACGATGAGCGAATTATCGGTAGTTTCTATCATGTAATTAATGACATTGAACGAATTGGTGACCATGCCGAAAACTTCTTAGAAATTCATGAGGTTTTAAATAAGGATAATCTTTCATTTTCTAAAAGAGCACTTTTGGAAATTGATGAATTGTATCAAATGATTATTAGAATGTATGATATTGCAATAATAGTCTTAAAAGAAAACAGAGAGTCTAGATTACCTCAAATATCTAGTTTAGAGGAAACTGTTGACATGTTTGAAATAAACATGAAAAACTCTTATGTAGATCGAATCAAAAATGAACCTTCTATCGTTGAGACTTCTCCCTTTTTCTTTGAGATTATCTCTGGTTTAGAAAGAATTGGAGACCATTTGACAAATATTGCTTATTCAATCACATCACCTACTGGAGATGAAAAATAATAGAACCGAATTAGGTTCTATTATTTTTTTAAGCTTTCAATTTTATCTCTAGTTAATCGATAAGTATCCCATTCTTCCATACGAATCGCCCCTAGTTTTTCGTAAAACCTAATACTTGGTTCGTTCCATTTCAAGCATGACCACTCCATTCTTCCACAGTCTTCTTTTACAGCAATGCTTGCTAATTCTTTAAATAAAGTTATTCCTATTTTTTTCTTCCTATACTCTTTAATAACATATAAGTCTTCAAGATATAGTCCTGCTTTCCCTAAAAAAGTTGAATAATTAAAAAAATAGAGGGCGAATCCAACAGGTTTACTATCATATTCGGCGATAATAACATGCGCTATTTTTTTATTAAAAACCCATTTTCTTATCAATTCTTCAGTAACAATTACTTCATCTTTCATTTTCTCGTAAATGGCAAGTTCATTAATAAACCATATTATTAATTTTATGTCTTTTTCCTCTGCTTGTCGTAAATGAATCATGTTATGTCCTCAATTCTAGCCATTTTCAAAGCGATATATGATCTGTTCTCATTTTTTTGTTCTATTTTTAGTGTAATTACTACGATCCCGCTCAAAATATCCTTATTTAGTTCTTTATATATGTTTGGGAAAGCAACTACTTCTATTTCATTTATTGAATCGGTAAAAGTGATGAAAGCCATCTTCTCTTGAGATTTTGTTTTAATTTCCTTAACCTTTTTGATTATCCCTATAACTCTCTCATTTGAATTTTTAATCTTGTCTATTGTTGTTAGGTGGAAATCATTTATTTCTTTTTGAAAGATATTTATTGGATTATACTTTATATTAAATCCAAATGCTTTTTGCTCATGTTCTAATTTTTCCACCAAAGAAAAATCTTCATATTCCATAAAGATAGCATCATCAATATATTTAGAATACTCAACATCTGTTATTTCGCTATGCATGATTAACGTTTTTTGATTATAGTTAAAAGAATCTAGTGCACCACTGTAAATCAATTGTTCAAGCGCTTTTTTGTTAACAATACTCGCGGTCCTCTTTTTAAAATCTTGATAAGACTTAAATAGCCCTTTTTCTCTTTCTAAAAGAATTTTTTTAACTATTTCTTGACCGATCCCTTTAATTCCTAGTAGCGGATAATACATTTGATTTCCCTCTACTAAATAACGATCAGTGCTGATATTGATATTAGGAGCAATAATCCTAATTTGCTTTCTTCTAATCTCATTGATATAATCAATCGTTAGTCCTTCATTCCCAATAACAGAAGACATTAAGGTAGCCATAAAAATCGGATAGTAATTGATCTTTAAATATGCCATTTGATAAGCAACAAGAGCATAAGCAACACTATGACTTCGATTAAACCCATAGTTAGCAAACTTTAAAATATAATCATATATTTCATCCGCTATTTTAATATCATGGCCTTTTTTAAGGCACTTACTCACAAAATTATCTCTTTCTTTATCTAAGATACTTTTATCTTTTTTTGAAACAGCTCGTCTTAATAGATCAGCATCAGCATAGCTATAATCCGCAAAAGAAACTGCTATTTGCATTATTTGTTCTTGGTAAACTAAAATTCCAAAGGTGTTTTTTAAGATTGGCTCTAGTCCTGGATGTAAATATGTGAATGGTTTTCCATTTTTTCTTTTAATATACTCATCTATATTATCCATTGGTCCTGGTCGATATAAAGCGATAACGGCAACGATATCTTCAAAATCAGAAGGATTCATTTTTCTCAATACATTTCTCATACCACTTGATTCTAGTTGGAAAATACCGGTAGTATCTCCTTCTTTAAGCATCTTAAATACTTTTTTATCATTTAATGGTAAATCTCTTAGATTTTTGATATCGGTATGTTTTAAAACTTCATCAATAATAGCAAGATTTCTTATCCCTAAGAAGTCAATTTTTAGTAGACCGATTTCTTCTAGATCCTTAGCTTCAAGTTGACTCTGATAAAAATTATAGGCACCATTTTGAAGAGGAATAGATTTTGTTAGGTTAGCATCAGATAAGATAATCCCTGCAGCATGGGTTCCTATGTGCCTTGGTAGTCCTTCAATCCTCTTGGCAGAATTTATTAATTTGATAGCTAAATCATCGGTCTTGTCTACTGATTGTTTTTCTACTCTGCTTAAGATGCCTTTTAATCTTTGTCCATCAACTTTTAGAACTCTTGCGATATCTCTTAAAGCTTGTTTATAACCAAATGTCGAAAAAGTTGAAATTGAGCAAATATGATCACTTTGATATTTATCCTTGACATATGTGATAACTTGATCTCTTTTATCATCTGGAAAATCCAAATCAATATCAGGCATACTTCTTCTTTCAGGATTTAAAAAACGTTCAAATAAAAGATTATATGAGATGGGGTCGATTTCTGTTATTCCAAGGGCATATGACACTAATGAACCCGCAGCTGATCCTCTTCCCGGACCTACTATGATCCCATTTCTTTTAGCGTAGTTTACAAAATCATAAACGATTAAAAAGTAGTCATCAAATCCCATATCATTTATAACTTTTAGTTCATAGCGAAGTCTTTTATCATATTCTTGAAAATTTCTTTTAGTTTTTGCGACTCTTTTTTTAAGTCCTACTGCTGCTAAGGCTTCTAAATACTCTTTTGAACTAGCCCCATTAGGAGAGGGGTAAACTGGCATCTTAAAATCATATTGTGGATAATCAAAAGAGATTCCTTCAATTACCTTTTTTAAGTTATCAAAAACAAACGAATAGTCTTGAAATCTTCTTATTAGTTGATCTTTTGTTAAAAATGAAAAATCATAATCCTCGTTTAATCTATTTTGGTCATTTTCAATTTTAATTAGAAGATCAAGTATTTCTCGATCTGATTCTATCAAATAGGAGGTTTTATTAATTGGTAATAATAAAACGTTCAAGTCATTAGCAATTTGAACAAGCGTAGTAGCATGTTTCATTTCAAAGTCAAAACTTTGAAGTGAAAGTCCAATATAAAATAAAGAAAGTGATTCTTTGATTTTCTTTGTTACTGAGATGGCTTTATCGACATCCCCCATAATAAGAGCTTGATCGATGACTGAATCGATACCTGCACTTACAAATATTAAGCCTTCTTGGTACTTTAATATTTCTTCAAAAGTCACCATTTCTTTTCTTGTTTTTAAAAGAGTTGATAATTGCAGTAAATTTTCATACCCCTCTTTTGTTTTTGAAAACACTAAAAACGAAGTCTTATCAATACCTAAAAAGCAATCTACTTTCATTCCGGTAACAGGTTTTAAGTTATGCTTTTTGCATAGTTTATGAAAAGATACTAGCGCGTGAAGGTTATTATCATCAGATAAAGCCAAAAAATCATACCCACTTTTTTTTACCTCTAAGGCTAATGTTTCAAGCGGAATGATATTTTTAAGCATACTGTATTCACTTTGAAGATAAAGAATGCCAAACATTGTATCACCATAATTATTATATATCATTATTTTACTTATTCCTTTATTTTTTAAATAAAGCTCCCAATCAAATGGGAGCTAATACTTATTTTAAAGGATTAATATAATTTTCTTCTAAATTATTAATAAAATCATCTAGGCTAAGCGAAACTGAGTCCTTACTACCGTGTTCTCTTACATTGACGGTTCCGTTTTCTACTTCACTATCTCCAATTACTAATTGAATAGGAATTTTATTAACTTGAGCTTCTCTTAGTCGGTAACCAAGTTTTTCATTTCTTGAATCCAAGAAAACTCGATATCCTAAATGAGAAAGTCGGTCCAATACTTTACTTGCATAGTCATTATGTAACTCAGGGTGAACCGGAATGATCATAATTTGCTTTGGTGAAAGCCAAAGAGGAAACGCTCCAGCATAATGTTCAATTAAGATACCAATAAATCGCTCAACAGAACCGAATATCGCTCTATGAAGCATTACAGGTCTTACTTTATTACCTTCAAAATCAACGTAAGTTAGATCAAATCTTTCTGGTAAATTCATATCTAGTTGAATTGTACCGCATTGCCATACTCTGTTTAAGGAATCTCTAATATGGAAATCAAGCTTAGGCCCATAAAAAGCTCCATCACCTTCATTTATTCTAAAAGGTTTATTGATTCTATTCATCGCTTCTTTTAAAGCGTCTTCTGATTTATCCCAATCAGAGATTTCTCCAATAAAATGCTCTGGTCTAGTTGAAAGTTCAATTGAATAGGATAAATTAAATAAAGAATATATTTCATCAACTAAACTAATCAAATCAATTATTTCATCGACTATTTGGTCGTGTCTCATGAAAATATGGGCATCATCTTGAGTGAATGATCTAACTCTAAATAAGCCATTTAAAGCTCCACTGGCCTCATGGCGATGAACCAATCCTAATTCTCCTAAGCGATAAGGAAGATCTCGATATGAGAAAAAGCCATTTTTAAAAACCAACATGCCGCCTGGACAATTCATCGGCTTAATTGCGAAATCTTTGTCATCTACTTTTGATGTATACATATTTTCCTGATAATTATCCCAATGACCTGATAATTCCCACAATTCTTTTGAAAGCATGATTGGAGTTTTTGTGAAATGATAACCTTTTAAAGCATGGATTTTATACCAATAGTTTTCCAAAGCATTTCTTAGAATCATCCCGTTTGGAAGCCAAAAAGGCATCCCTGGTCCGTATTCGGAAATCATAAATAAACCTAACTCTTTTCCAAGTTTTTTGTGGTCTCTTAGCTTAGCTTCTTCTAACCAATGAAGATAATTAGTTAAATCCTCTTCGTTTTCAAAACATATACCATAGATCCTTTGAAGCATCTTATTATTAGAATCACCTTTAAAATAGGCACCAGATACTTTTAAAAGTCTAAAATGCTTGATCATTTTAGTGTTTTCAACATGTGGCCCGCGACAAAGATCAATAAATTCAGCTTGTTGATAAGCAGAGATAACCTCATCATCACTCATATTATTAATTAAATCAATCTTATATGGATCATCCTTGAACATTTCTAGTGCTTCTTTTTTTGTTAATTCAATTCTTTTTATCAGTTTTGCCTCTTTAGCAATCTTTTTCATCATCTTTTCGATTTCCGGCAAATCGCTGTCTTTGATTACCTTATCATTTAAATCGATATCATAATAAAAACCCGACTCAATCGTAGGTCCTACCCAAAATCTCGCTTCTGGATATAATCTTTTTACTGCATGAGCCATTAAATGGGCACATGAGTGATTTAAAATACTTAGCTTTTCATTTTTTCTAATATCCATGTTTATATTCTCCTTCTTAAAAATAAAAATCGCCCTTAAAAAATCTAAGGACGAATAATTTCGCGGTACCACCTTAGTTCTAGATTCATCTAGCACTCAAATACTGATAACGGAGCGACCCGAGTTAACTTTTAATTAACCAACTCCAAGGTAGTAATTTTTATCTATTCGTAGCTTTCACCATCCTACGTCGCTAAAGACGATAAAAATCTTGTCCTCTTCTTTGTTTTCACTTAATTTTACACTAAGAAAAAATTTTTTTCAATCAATAAGCGAATTATGATATTAAAAAAGTAGGGGTTCCCTACTTTTTTGAAGTTTAATTAATTAAAATGCAGCAAATGTTTTACCAAAGTCAACGCACAATTCTTCGTCATCGCCTTCTGGAGTTGAATTAACGATTAATCCTTTATCTAGGAAAAGAATAGCTCCGCATTCTCTAACTCTATCTTCCCAATCAACCATCCATTGACCATCACCCCATCCGTAAGAGCCGAATAAAGCAATTTTTTTACCTGCTAAACTTCCCTCTACATCAGCAAAGAAAGGTTCGAATTCATCTTCTTCTAATACTTCAACACCCATTGATGGGCAACCAAATGCAACTTTGTCGTATGCGTCGCAATCACTTGGATCAACTTCACTAACAGTTTTTAAATCAACTTCTGCGCCTGCTGCTTCAATTCCTTCTTTAATTTTTTCGGCCATTGCTTCGGTATTTCCTGTACCGCTCCAATAAACTACTAGAATTTTTGACATAATTTCCTCCTTAAACATATTAATTCATATGCCTCATATATTATAACACTATATTTATTTTTGTCAAAACTCTACATCCTCTTTTTGGTTTTTTTCAGATAAATGATGACTATTACAGCCGTTAAACAAGAAAAAACAACTAAATATGGAACTAAAGCTTCGACCATTCCATCATATTTATTAAGTATAATGCTTAATTCTACAATTTCTTCTTGATAATTACCTCGACTATCTAAACAAAAGTACTTAATATGGTATATTGCTTTTTTACTATAGTCAATATTTGTTTGGTCGATCATAATAGAGTCTGTAATATTGCCATCGTAGTTATCAAAAACTGTGACATAATCGTATAAACTAAGTGGTGTATTAGTTTCCTTTGGTAAAAATACATTAATAACAGGCGGTGTATAATCATCAATATAAATAATAAGGGTTTCTTCTTGATAGTTTCCAGAAGAATCAAACACTAAAAATGTAATCTGATATTTCCCGACGATATCATAGTTGATATTTCCATCATATATTACATCATCTAAACTTAATTCATCATAGTTATCCTCTATTTTTAGAATATATGAAGAGTAATCTATTTTTTTACTGAAAACATCAAGATATATTATTTGTTGACTAAGCGAAATAGATGGTGGTTCAATATCACAAACAATAACCTCTGCTAAAAGAATAGTCTCATTTAATGATTGATCTTTTACTGTTAGTATTAATTCATATATACCAACTTTCTGGTAGTCAATTAAAGAATCATCAACCTCGATAATAAATGTCTTATCAAGGTTGTCGGTAATTGTTAGATAGTTTTTGTATTCTTTTTTATTAAAGTCAGTAATGATGATATCTTTATCAAGAGAAACTACCGGAGGAATGTTATCAATAACTTCGACAAAAAATAACGATTCTTTCTTGTTTTTATTTTCATCAGTTACCGAAATCAATAATTCATACCGCCCTATTTTATTCATGTTTATTTTCTCATTGATAACAATTTTTAGATCATCTTCACTCGAGTAATTATCACTAAATTGAAAGAAAAAAAGGAAGTTTGGTTTCTCTTGATGCACTTCAACCACCAAATCTTTAATTACATTAATTGTTGGTTTGGTTGTATCAACCACCTTGATTTTCATTTTACTTATGCTCTCATTAAGTAAAGGATCAGATGCCTTAAAGATTATCTCATAAGTTCCTACTGTATTTATATTAATGTCATGAAGTATTTCAATTTTTATTTGTTCCTCATCAGCATAATTATCTCTTACACTTAAGCAATATTGTTTAATATTCATTAGGGCAGATTGATCATGCACTTCAATCTCAGGAATTGTGCTAACTAAAACAATTTCGGGTGGAATTGAATCGATTATTTTTATGGTAAATGTTTCTCTTGTAGTGTTGCCTTGTTTATCGGTTGCGCTTATTAATAGGGAATATACCCCTATCTTATGATATGATACTAAGTCATCCATTATAACTACATCTAAGATGACATCATAGTTATCCTTTATTTCTATAAATTTGCTATATAGAAACGATTCATTTGGATTTAGAATTATCTCTTTTTTTAATGTCATTGTGGGGGCAATATCATCATATATTTCAACAACACCTTGGACCTCAAGCATATTATTAGAACCATCAATTATTTGATAGATTATCGGATAAAATCCAACAACGCTTGTTTTCACTTGCTCTTTTCCAATTACATTAACTTTAATATCTTCAACTTTATAATAGTTATCATAATATTCTAATCCCAAAAGATAATCGATGGTTTTAGTCTGTAAAGGATATTTTAGATTAGGGATCGAGATTACCGTTGGTTTGATAGTATCAACGATGTTAAAGGTGATAACCATTGTATGTTTTATTCCATAGTTTGGAAAAACTACCTGGTAGTTTACATGGTATTCCTTTACGTGGTTGGTATTAACAACAGAAAAACTAGTTCTATCAACTTCCTTTTCAAAATACTTTCCTTGGTCTTTTTTTTCTATGCCATCTATAAATAAAATAGCGTCTGGAATGTCTACGTAATCATAGATGGATGACCCTAAAGGGATGTCGATTTTGGTATTTTCCCAAACGACCTTATTATATGTAGATAGTAAAGATAAGGCCAATAATAATCCTTGCATAAAATCACCTCTATTTTATAAATAGCAATTTAAAAGGTGTTTTTCTTTAATTATTACTAAAAAAAATCCCCTTTACATACTTTACTTTTAAATTTCAAGTAATATTAAAGGGGATTATAAATCTTATTCTAATTTAAACTTTTGATCATTTCTGCTTCTTTTTCTTGGAAAAACTGATTCTTATATAATTCAAAATATGCTCCGCGTTTTTCAATAAGTTCTTTGTGGGTTCCCATCTCTTGGATCTTTCCCATATCTAGCATAATGATAAGATCTGCATCAACAATCGTAGAAAGACGATGAGCTACTACTAAACTAGTTCTTCCTTTAAGTAAAGTGGAAGTGGCATCTTGAATAATTTGTTCGGCTTCTGAGTCGATTGATGAAGTCGCTTCATCGAGGATCAAAATCTGAGGATTAGCTAGAATCGCTCTGGCAAATGAGATTAATTGTTTTTGACCAATCGATAAAAGATTTCCACCTTCACCAACATTAGTGTCATATCCTTTTTCTAATTTAACAATAAAGTCGTCTGCTCCGATTGCTTTTGCTGCATCATATATTTCTTGATCGGTTGCCTCTAATCTTCCATAACGGATATTTTCTTTTATAGTAGTGCTAAATAAGAATGGACTTTGCAAGACATATCCTAATTTTGAATGAAGCCAATGGATACTTCTTTCTTTATAATCTTTTCCATCTAATAGTATCTGTCCATTTTTCGGTTCGTAAAATCTAGCAATTAGATTAACTATCGTCGTTTTTCCTGAGCCAGTGTGACCTACTAAAGCCACATTTTGACCTGCCTTAATTTTTATATTGAAATTATCTAATATTGTTTCACCCTCTTTATAATAAAATGTAACATTCTTAAATTCAATATCTCCTCTTAAGTCTTCCCAGTTTTCTTTATTATCATTAAATAAATCGCCATACTTCTCTTTTACGGCAACTTCATCATCTAGATCTGGTTTCTCCTCAATCAAGCCAATAATTCTTTCTGCTGATGCTTGGGCTTGCTGAAGATTAGAAAAAGTCCTTGAAATAACCATTAACGGATCAAAAAACCTAAATGTCAGATCTGTAAATAAATATATTAGTGCTACATCGGTGATAATACCTGAGTAAAATTGATCAGCTCCAAAGTATGTAACAACAGCTACCGAAATAAATGAAACAGCTAATAAAACAGAGGTAAATAAGCTTGATGAGATAACCGCTCTAATACTACTAGATTTGAGCATTGATGCGTTGTGCTCGAACTCTAATAGATTGGGTTTTTCAATGTTAAGACTCTTAGTTGTTTTTGCCCCGTGAAAGCTTTCATTATATTTAGCGGTAACCTCTGAGTTATATTTTCTGGCCTTCCGATAATTTTTTAAGATAAGCTTGCTGAATATAACAGATACTATAACCATAATAGGAATACTAGCTAGAACAATTAAAGCTAAAATCCAATTTCTTACAAACATTGTTATTAGGATGGTCACCATTAAAAACAATGCCCAAATTATATCAACTAGCCCCCAGGAAATAATATCTGATAATTTTCTAGCATCGGAAGTCATTCTTGCCATGAGCCATCCATGTGCCGTTTTATCATAATAAGAAAACGGGAGTTTTTGGAGATTTGCAAAAGCATCTTTTCTTAAAATATAACTAGATTCAGCCTCAATAATACCTGCTTTTTTGATAAACCCCCAAACGGCAATCCCAAAGATCGCAATAACCAAAACATAAGCCGCGATAAACCAAGGAACCGCTTTAAAGTTTGGATCTTCACCAAAGAATGTACTTAGTGCAAATTCATTTAACAATGGTAAAATAACATCTAAAATGGCTAGTAGTATTGCGAAAATAATCATCCAAATTAGATGCCACTTTGACTGCTTGATAACAGAAAAAATCTTTTTCCAAGTTAATATATTAATTTTCTCTTGTTTAAAATCTTCATCATGCATTTACATCACCTTCAATCATTGCTAAAAATTCGGCTTCAAGCTTACCTTGAATTTGCCATAAAACTTTATATAAACCCTCTTTTTCTTTTAATTCATCATGAGTTCCAATCGCCTCAACTTTACCACCATTTAAGACTACTATTTTGTCAGCTTCTTTAGCTGTAGTAATTCGGTGTGTAATAATTATATTAGTACTCTTTTCAGAACGTTTAGCAAGGGCATTTCTAATGGCGATATCGGTTTTAGTATCAACTGCTGAGAGTGCATCATCAAAGATTAATATTGGTTTATTAGCAATTAACACTCTAGCTATCGCAACTCTTTGTTTTTGACCACCTGATAGGGTCGCTCCCTTTTCACCAACTAGGGTTTGATATCCTTGTTGGAAAGTATTGATATCTTTTTCGATAGCGGCGATCCTAGAAGCTGAAAAAACGGAATCTTCTTTAGCTTCCTTGTTGGTTATTGAAATATTTTCATAGACTGTTTTTGAATAGAGGAAAGGTTCTTGTAAAACGGCTCCTATTTTTGATCTGATATATTGTTTTTTTATCCTTGATAATTCGGTGCCATCAATTAATATCGAACCTGAATCATAATCATACATCCTTAGTAATAAGTTAATAACGGTTGATTTCCCGCTGCCTGTTTTTCCAACAATCGCAACAGTTTCTCCTCTATTAATGGTAAAAGTCATTCCATTTAATAGATGTTCATCAGTATCATCAAATTTAAATGAAACATTCTTAAATTCAATTTTTCCATTTATTGTTGGTGTTAATGATCCATCATTCTCATATTCTGAAGGTTGTTCTAAGATTTCATATAATCGATCGGTTGCAACCATTGCTCTTGAAAATTCGTTGATAATTCTTCCTAAACCTCTAATTGGCCAAATTAACATTCCAGCGACTCCAAGTGCTGTAACCATGCTTGCTCCATTCATCGTACCATTTTGAATAGATATTATACCAATTACTATTATCGCTAGATATTCTAAGTATGCAAAAACATCCATAAATCCCCAATAATAAGCCGCTACTTTGTTCACTTCAACAACTTCATCACGGAACTTCTTCGATTTTTCATCAAGTTTTAGCATCTCATAACATTCATTAGCAAATGCTTTCACTACCTTAGTGCCTGAAAGATTTTCCTGAATAACGACTGTCATTTCTGATTCAGCTTCTTCCATAGATTTATTCATCTTATCAATCTTTTTAAAGTAAAAAATGGAAGATAAGGCGGCAATCGGAATCGCAGATAAAGTAATTATCATCATTAATGAATTTACCTCAAATACTCTAAACGCTCCAAAAGTTATGGTTGAGAATAAATAAATCACTTGTCCAATACCATATGCTACAAAATGCGTACTTGCTTCAACATCAGTTGTGACTCTTTGAATTAAATCACCAGTATCAACGTTGTTGTGGTATTTATAACTAAGATTTTGAATATGGTCATATAGCCTAACTCTTAGTTTTTTTGAAGTGCTCTCCTTTACATATCCCCTAGTTAGTGACTCTAAAAAAAGCATTGTATATCTTACAAGCTGTAAGCCAACCATTCCAATACACACGTATAATACAGTGCTTAACCCTCCATTTGCATTTAAAAAGAAGTCAATAAAGAATTGCGGCAAATTGCTTTTTGCCACAAAGCCAGAGCTTAAGTGTTCAATTACATATGATATAAAGAGCGGAACATATGAATATGTCCACTGTAAAAGAATCGTTATAATAAAAGATATTATTATTACTGGCCAACTTCTGCCTATTAGTTTAAAAAATTTTAAGTACCTCATCTCATCATCTCCAACTTTTTATATTTTATATTAAAATATTAAAAAGGTAAAGGAAATAATGCGCTTATGCAAATAAAAGTAACTTTATTCTGGCAATTATTTTGGTTTCTAGGTTTAGTGCATCTTTGTAATAGTAAATATTTTTAAAGATTTTCTTCCCTTCTTCTAAAAAATAGATCAATAATTCATATTCTGATATCAAGATACAGTTATCATAGAAATTGGTTTTAATAAATGAAATCAGCTGATTACTGTTTTGATGTTTTATCTTTAAAAACTCAATAAATAAAGAAGTCCCAAAGTCAAGTTGATGGTCAAAATTGGCTATTATTTTTAGGATTTCATTTCCTTCTTGGTATTGATCAAGCATCCTTAAATAAAATACACTATATTCTCTTTTAAGATGAAAAATATTTTTCATTATCTTAATTGCCTTATCTGATCTATTTTGATAATAATAACCCTTCGCAGTGACAAAGTCTTTTGTTTCTTTTTTTATTTTGTTTAGTTTCCCTACTACTTTTATCGTCTCCTTTAAATCCTGGTATTTTGCATAATAAGAAAGTGTTTCGGCTATTAGGTCATCCGCAATATCATAATATTGTAGTTCAATTAATTCTTCTAATAAACTATTATAATGGGTATTAATGACGACAAACTTATTCATCTTAATGGCATTTTTAATTAATCAATACTTACTTATTAATCCACTTTCGTAATGATGAATAGTATCTATTAATTTTAAAAGGGCATATGAATCATTATAATCGGCAATTTGATAAGTAATTATTGAGAGCATATTTAATAAATATTCGCATTCAAAGTCATTAAGATTTTTCATATATATCCGCATATCATAATAAGCGTTAAATGCTAAATCATATTCCTTATTGGCGATATTATATCCAATCAATATCAGTTTAGCTTGATAATCATCTTGTAGTAGATAATCCCTAATAAACGATTCTTCGATTCCTTGAAGCAATAATATTTTTTTGATTATATAGGCTATGTCTTCCTCATAATTGATATTGGTTTTAGGGCAATAGGTTATATCTAATTTTTTGATAAGTGGTTCAAGATATTTATCTGTTGGATCAATACGGTTATTTTCAATTTTCGACAAATATGAAACACTACAAATGCCATCCGCCGTTTCTTCTAATGTCATGTGTGATTCCATTCTTTTGAATTTTATTAATGAACCGATTGCTTTTCCTCGATTTGCATTTATTCTCATGTTTAATTGAGTCTTTATATAAGCTAGATTAATGATCATTGTGATACTCCTTTATTTTATTCTATATATAAAGACGCATTTTTTCTTTATTTGGTCAAAAAAAAGAGACTAAATTGTCTCTTTTTAAAATTTAGTTTTCTCTAGGAATAATAAACAAAACCATTTGCCACATTTACATTTAAGAAGCTTAATAAAGCATTAACGTTAGTTGTCCTTATCTGATTGTTAAGGCTAAAATATTCTTCATATTGGCTTTGTAACTCAAGTTCTTCTTTCATTAGGTCTCTAAGAACTAAATCATCATGTATTTTTACATTTTGTCCATATTTTTGTAGAGTACTATATTTATAGTAAATATAATCATTAGTAGCTATCTTATATATTGCTTGGGATGATATTTGCCCAACGTCTATTCCTGCATAATATGTGTCTGTTCCATAGGAGCTTAAGAAGCTTACAAGATTCGCTCCCGATAGTTCTAATGTAACTACAACATTATCAAAAGGCAAAATATCAAATATTTTATAACCATCAATTGGTTGATAGGCATATAATCCCTCTCTTGTTCCCCCAGAATTTTGAAACCCTAGAGAAGATGAGGTTGCTATAGCCATTAATTTTCCAATCCAGGTTGATAGTTCATTTTTGTTAATGTAATATGATGGACTAATTATCGATTTCCCAAACTCCTCATCCAATAAGTTTTTATACTGATTAATCATTAAATCTATTTCTTCATTTTTGACATTTAATAATGGATCGCTTGAAATATTATCTAGTTTTTTATCAATAATCTTTCCATTTATATCAAATTTAAAGAGGACAGATCCAATAGCTCTACCATCTGAACCAGCTTCTAAGACTGGAATTCCATTACTAGAATCAATCTTAATAACATGATCATGAGCATTTAATATTAAA
Organism: Acholeplasma sp. OttesenSCG-928-E16; assembly: GCA_030266845.1. GTDB lineage: Bacteria > Bacillota_I > Bacilli_A > Acholeplasmatales > Acholeplasmataceae > JAJDIT01. The sequence goes on from JAJDIT010000004.1 coordinate 88,106, forward strand.
TCCACTTTTTCTTCATTCTTTAAACTGCTTATATAGCTGTTTGCCGTATTCCCGGAATCATGGCTAACTGAGATAATGACATCACAACCAAGATTTCTTAGTTTTGGAGCGTATTTTTTGATAGAATCCTGTGGTTTTCCAAATTCATAATCTTCAATATTATAAGTAATTATCGTGCTTTCCAACCGATAGCCGATTGTTCCAATAACCCCAACTTTCTTGTCTCCCTTATCTAGCACCACATAAGGAACTGTGTTTTCAAGCATTGTATCGGTTCCTTTATAAAAAACATTAGCTGCTAAAAGCGGAAAGTTTGCTTCTCCATTTTCTTTTATTCCATCATGATACTTTAAGATTTCTTCAATCCCCCAATCAAATTCATGGTTTCCAATAACAAAGCAGTCAAACTCCATTAAATTGAAAAGATCAAGTGTCCATCTCCCATAATCCT
>JAJDIT010000005.1 GCA_030266845.1 Acholeplasma sp. OttesenSCG-928-E16
TTATATCACGTTTTGCTATATTTTCAATCTACTTAACTTTATGTGATTTTTACATTATTATAAAATAATAATTTTTCCCTTAATCGCTTGCAATTAAGTATTAGATATGATAAATTAAGTATTGCAGTGCAAAAGGGGTGATTCAGATGGCAAAATGTTATGTAACTGGTAAATCACAATTATCAGGCAATAAACGTAGTCATGCATTAAACGCAACTCGCCGCGTTTGGAAATCAAATTTACAAACCATTAGAATAAAAGATGAAAACGGTGAAATCAAAAAAATAAAGATTTCAGCTCGAGCTCTAAAAAAACATAATTTAGAACGCGTTTAAATAAATAAGACGTAATGACGTCTTTTTTATTATACTTTTCTGGCAACTATTAAAAAACGATGTTCAACTGTTTCAAAATAGCCTTTTTCTTCAATTATTTGATAGATCTGATATATTTGATCTATTTTTTTATCAAGGGTGAAATCATCAAACTCAAAAGAAATCATCCGGCAAAAAAGTACAAGTTCAAAAATATCGTAAAATCTTAGTTTTGGGAAGTATTCTTCTTCCTTTAAAATTCTAAAACCTGTTTTCCAAATAAAATTAGCTTCACTAACACAATTGAAATTTTCATCAATGCCTTTTATATTTTCATCATTTTGATTAATGATCGACCTTAGTGATTGATCATTTTTATATCCAACTTGTTGAGTGATAAATATTCCTCTTTTTTTTAGGATTCTTTTTATATCAAAAATATTATAACTTTCATGCCTATTAATAACAATATTAAAAAAACTTGTTTCAAAAGGCATGATACTACTTCCATCTACATTATAAACATTGACTCCTAAGGGAGCTAGCTTTTTTAAACATAGATCATAGTTAATATCATATCCTTCAGTTACATAAGTTTTTTCATATGGGTGATTTAAAGTTAATAAAAATTCGCCACCACCTGTTCCAATATCTAGTAACCGAGATGTTTTTTTTAAATACTTCTTTACAATCTTATAATAACTCCAAGGAAGTTCGCTTTCTTTAATAGATTTAAAAGAAGAAAAATCCCACCCGCTTAGTGGTATTTTAAATGTTTCAGTTAGCTTTTCATATAGTTCATCTTTGCTAAGCATTAATCGTACTCGCTTTCAATTACTAATATTGATCCTTTATGGACAGTGATCACACCTTTTTCATCTATTATCTCATTACTAATTCCTAAACTATCAAAAACATCAAGTTGGTGGTGGTCTAGTGGGTATTTAAAGCCTTCTAGGGTGATGTTTGCCTCTGGATACGGAAAAATTGAAACATAGCCTTTAAATCTAATTTTTGTTGTTTTATCTTCAACTAAATAGCACTTAGAAAATAAACTGTAAATAGTTAAGTTTCTAAATTGCTTTAAAAGATTTAAATTAGCGATTGAATGTTCAATTCTGTTTCCGCCAAGTCCACCAATCAATGAAACATCATTTGAAACTTGATAAGCTTTTTTTATTGCTTCTAAAGTGTCCGTTTGATCTTTTATTTTGTTTAACATTAAAAAAGAATATTCATTTAATAAACTATGGTCTTTTAATGAGTCAAAATCACCGATGGCTAAATCTACTTTGATATTGTTGTTATGACAAAACAAAAGAGCTGAATCAACAGCGATTACATAATCGTCCTTATTTATTGTTTTTATAATATTAATATCCATTGAAACTGGATTTGTAACTACAAAGCACCTCATTTTTTTAGTTTGTCAATCATTTCATTTCTATTGTTTTGATTGAATAAAAAACTACCTACTACGGCAATATCAGCTCCATAATCTTTGATTATTTTTATTGTGTCTTGATTGATTCCACCATCTACTTCAATCAAGTAATGGTAATTATTTTCTTTTCTTAGTCTATTTAATTTGACTATTTTCTTAGCAGCTTCACTTAAAAAAGATTGGCCTCCAAAGCCTGGTTCAACAGTCATTACTAAAACCAAATCAATTTCAGCTAAGTATTCTTTTAATTCTTCAATGCTTGTGTTTGGCTTTACTGATACTCCTACTTTGATGTTTAAATCTTTAATTTTCTTGACTGTTTCTAAAAAATTGTTTGCCTCGATATGAATAGTAATATATTTTGTATTATTAAAAGAAAACTGATCAATCCAAAAAAGCGGATCAGTAACCATTAAATGAATATCTAGTGGTTTATCGGTTATTTTAGAAATACATTTTGAAACATATGGCCCAAAAGACATATTAGGTACAAAATGACCATCCATAATATCTAAATGGATATAGTCAGCATTACTAATTGATTTAATTTCATTTTTTAAATCTGCAAAATCGCTTGTTAGAATTGATGGAGCTATTTTCATATTTCACCTAATACTTTATTTTTTGATTTTTAACTTCCTCGGTGAAAGATACATAATTTTCATATCTTTCCTTTAAAATTAAACCTTTTTCCACCGCGTCTTTGACCCCGCAATTAGGTTCTTTAAGATGGAGGCACTTATTAGAATACTTACATTTTTCGCTATAATCTATAAAATCTTTATAAAATGACTTAACATCTTCTACATTAAATATTTGAAACTCAATCTTAGAAAACCCAGGGGTGTCTGCTATAAAGCCTCCTTTAAAGGAATATAGCTCAGAATGTCTAGTGGTATGTTTTCCACGACCTAAGGCTTTTGATATCTCTTGAGTTTTTAATTCCATCCCTGGGATTAGAGCATTAATAAGTGTTGATTTACCTACACCAGTCTGGCCAGCTAAGACCGATATTTTATCTTTAAACACATGCTCTAATACATCAACACCGATTCTTTGTTTACTATTTACATAATATATTTCGATGTTTAGTTTTTCTTTATAATAATCCATTTTTTGTTTTAGGTCATTTAAGAATGATTCTTCTACTAAATCTATTTTAGAAATTACTAATAAAGGGGTAAGGTTATTTTGTTCCATGATAATTAAAAATTTATCTAATAGATACAAACTAAAATCTGGTCTAATGCATGAAAAGACAAGAATTACCTGATCAATGTTAGCTACATCTGGTCTTTTTAGTTCATTTTTTCTTTCTAGAATATCAATGATGATATTTTTGTCATCTTCAATTTGATATAATACATAATCACCAGGTTTTGGAGATAAAACGGTTGTTTTTTTCTCCAATTTTGTTTTTTTTGTCGTTTGTTTTAAGAATGAACTTTTATCATCTAATGTAATGAATCGCAATTTGCCTCTTGCAACGGCATCGAGTGTTAAAGCAGTATCGAGATCTAATATCTGATACTGTCCAGCTATTAATTTAGTTACTAAAGCTTTTTTCATATTCACCTATAAATTATTACTCCTTAATTGCCCACAGGCAGCAGCGATATCCAATCCCGTTTCTCTTCTTAAAGTGACATTAATATTATTTTTCTTAAGAGTATCATAAAATGCTTTTCTTGCCTCGTCTTTTGATCTAGTAAGATTAACGTTTTTAACCTCATTGTAAGGAATCAAGTTTACATATACATTCATACCCTTTAGAAGAGCTGCTAATTGCTTTGCATCTTCTATTTTATCATTAAAATCACTAATTAGGATATATTCGATTGTAACTCTCCTCTTGGTTTTTAAGATATAGTCTTTAACGCTTGTTATTAAGTCGTTGATTGGATAGCGTTTATTTATTGGCATTAAGCTAGACCTAATATGATCGTTTGGGGCATGCAAACTAATCGCCAGATTTACCTGAAAGGGAATGCTCGCAAACTCATCAATTTTTGGAATAATTCCACATGTTGAAACAGTAATATGTCTGGCTCCAATCGCTAAGCCTTTTGGATTATTAATATTAAAGAGAAATCCCTTTAGATTATTAAAATTATCAAAAGGTTCCCCAATACCCATTACGACCACGTAATTGATTTTTGTATTAAGAATTTTTTTAGTTTCAATGATTTGCATCGTGATCTCGCCGCTTGATAAATCTCTTATTTTTTTTAGCTGTCCTGATGCGCAAAAGAGACAGCCCATATTGCATCCTACTTGGGTCGTCACACAAATGCTTTTACCATAATGATGATTCATTAATACTGTTTCTATTAAGTTCCCATCGTTTAGTTTATATAGTAGTTTGATTGTTTGATCTTCTGATTCTTGTTTTTCAATAAGGGTTAATCCTTTTAAAGTGAAGGATTCTTTTAAATAATCTAAAAGATCAGAAGGGATATTTGTCATTTCATCAAATGACTCAACATTATGTTTATAAAGCCATTCAAAAACTTGAAGTGCACGATATTTTTTAAATCCTTTTTTTATAAAATTTGATTCTAGTTCTTCTAGTGTTAAATCATATATTAACATCAATTTTTCCTTATTACAGCCTTGAACTCATGTTCTAAGCGGTTTGCTACGCTTTTCATTAGTTTGTCTATATCACTTGACTCTAATGTCTTTGATGAGTCATTAAATGTTAATGAATATGCTAATGACTTCTTATTCTCTCCAACCTTATCATCGCGGTAAACATCAAATATCTCTAAGCCTACGAGGTATTTTTTTGTCGTCTGTCTGATCATTGCCTCTATAGCAGAAAGATCAGATTCTTCTAAAACGATAAATGCTATATCTCTTTCTATTGAAGGATATTTAGAAACTGGTTGGTATTTCACTTCATTGTTAGCCCCTAATATTTTATCTAAGTTTATTTCAAGGACAACAGAATCTAAGATGTCATATCTGCTTAGTTCATTTGGATGAAGGCATCCAATGAAACCGATTGTCTCACCATTATATATTATATGAGCCTGTTTGTTTGGATGTAATGCACTAATACTATTACTCTTTTCTAATTTATAATCGATATTGAATTCAAATGCTATTTTATCTAAAAGACCTTTTAAAAGATAAAACGAAGCATCAATAGAAACACTTTCTAATTTTCTTGATAAATAAGAACCGCTTAATAAGATTCCAAGTTTTAACTCTTCTTTGTTATAAGCATAACAATTCCCAATTTCAAACAATGAACAATCCTTTATTTTTCTTGATTGATTATAGTTTAATGTTTCAATTAAGCCATTTACTAGTGATTGCCTTAGGGCATTTCTATCTTCTGTTAGTGGCTGCATTATTTTAAGTACTTCACCGATAGATTGGAATTTTTGCACATCGGATTCTTTTATAAGTGTATAGTTTATGGTTTCGTTTAGTCCATTGTTGGCTAGAAAATGACGCAATCTTCTTATATCTTTTTGACGTTTTGTTAATGTGCCCTTACTGCTTGAAAGGAGTTCCTTTTTGTTTAGTTTATCATAACCATACAACCTGCTAACTTCTTCTAAGATGTCTGCATCAATTAATAGATCAGATCGGTATGAAGGTAAAGTTAATATGTAAAAATCATTTTCTTTTTTTATCGAGTAATTTAACCTTTTAAAGATGTCATCTAACGTATTCTCATCGATTTTTGTACCAAGTTTTTTGGTAAAGTAATCATTTTTTATTTTGATTTTTGTTTCTTTTAATTCATCAGATCCTGCTTTAATAACACCCTTTGATACGCTAGCATCAGCTAATGTTACTAGAAGTTCACTAGCTCTTTCTAGTGCTAATTTGATTCTTTTGATATCAATTCCCTTTTCAAATCTAAGTGAAGAATCAGACTTCAAGTTAAGTCTCTTTGAAGTGTCTTTAACACGCTTTTTATCAAAATAAGCAGCTTCTAAAATAACCTCTGTTGTCGATTCATCAATAACAGTGTTTAATAAGCCCATGACGCCACCTATTGCAATCGGATTGACTCCATCAGTTACTACAATATCTTCTTCTTTTAGAACTTTTCTTTGTTCATCAAGGGTAACTACTTCTAGGTTAGAAAATCCATCCTTAACAACTATTTTGTTTGTTTTCACCTTTTTTGCATCAAACATGTGAAGAGGAGTTCCATACTCTAATAAAACATAATTAGAAATATCCACTACATTATTTATCGGCCTTATATCGTTTAATATTAAAACTGATTTTAGCCACCAAGGAGACTCTTTAACTTTAATATTAGTAAAATGTCTACCATAATATACCTTACACCCATCGGTCTTTATTTCGATAGAAAGAGGATTGTTGACATTACTTTCAGTGATTTTTGGCTTTGGTAAGTCTACCATTTTATTTGTTACTGCCGCTAAGTCATAAGCATATCCTAAATATGATAATAAATCACTTCTATTTGGAGTGATGCCTAGTTCCATGACAAATCCATCAATATTTAAAACTTCTAGGGCATCTAATCCAAGAAAATCGCTCATATCTTCTTCAAAATAATAAATTCCATCCAAATATTTTAATGGAATGTTTTTTAAATCAAACCCTAATTCCTTTAAGGAACAAATCATCCCGTTTGATTCTACCCCTCTAATAGTTGATTTTTTAATAATAAAATCATCAGATAGTTTGGCTCCTTCTTTAGCAACTATGACAAATTGTCCTTTTTTTACGTTAGGAGCTCCACATACGATATCTAAAATTTCATCTTTAACATCAACCTTAGTAATATGGAGGTGATCGCTATTTGGATGATCTTGGCATTCTAAAACATGACCGATTACTAGGTTATTAATCTCAAAAGGTAAGAAGTAATCTTCTACTTCTGTAATATATTGATTAGTTAACTTGTCTATATCATCAGGAATATCAATGAAATTTTTTAATAAGTTTTTAGTTATTTTCATGTTATTTACCTCTAAACTGTTTTAAAAATCTTAAATCATTTAAATAGAAATTACGAATATTTTCGATCCCATATTTTAAGATTGCTATTCTTTCAACTCCAATCCCAAAAGCAAAGCCGCTGAACTTCTTTGGATCATATCCACCCATTGATAGCACATTCGGATGAACCATTCCTGCTCCGCATACCTCAATGTATCCTTTTTTCCCGTCTTTATTATAATATACAACATCTACTTCTACCGAAGGTTCTGTAAAAGGGAAATAAGAAGGTCTTAGCCTAATCTCTCTTTCTTCACCAAAAAGATGACGAATTAATTGTAGTAATGTGTTTTTAAAAACGGCAAAAGTAATGTTTTTATCAACAACCAATCCTTCTATTTGCATGAACTGATGACTATGAGTAGCATCATCTGAATCTCTTCTATAAGTTTTTCCTGGACAGATAATTTTAATCGGTTTCCCTTTAGCTTCTAACATTGATCTAGCTTGAACTGGTGAAGTGTGTGTCCTAAGTAAAAGATCATTAGTTATATAAAAAGAATCTTGCATCGCTCTTGCTGGATGATCTTTATCCATGTTCATCATCTCAAAATTGTAAAGATCACTTTCTACTTCCGGACCTTCTTTAATTTGGTAACCTAACCCAAGAAATAAATCCTCAATGTCCTCAACGACTTGATTTAAAGGATGTATTGTCCCATGATTAAATTTAATGCCTGGTAAATTTATGTCTAGATTATCACTAGCCAACATTTCAAAAAGAACTGCATCATTTAGTTGTTCCTTTTTTAAAAGGAAGGCATTTTCAATTGCTCCTTTAACCTCATTAGCTACTTTTCCAATTAATGGTTTTAAATCAAGCGGAACATCTCTTAATCCTTGCATTATTAAAGAAAGTTCTCCTTTTTTGCTTAAATATTTAATTCTTAGTTCATCAAGGTCTTCTAGACTTTTTGCCTTACCGATGTTTTCTAATGCCTTGATTTTAATTTCTTCTAATTTTGATTGCATCATTTTCTCCTTTTAAATATAAAACCCGCCCTTAAAAATCTAAGGACGGATTAATAAATTCCGCGGTACCACCTTAGTTCTAGATTACTCTAGCCCTCATTTTATTTAAAAAACTAAAGAAGTGAATTCAGCTAAGGTTTTTTATATAGCTTCCACCATCCTATACTCGCTTTAAAAAATTAACCTTAGTTACTATTTTTCTTATTATCGTTTTTTTATTTTATTTTTTTCTCCCAACAACAGCTAATATTCTAACTAATATTCTTAATATGTATACTAACAACCAAACTATTGTTAGCATCATTCCTAATGAAACTTGCCACTCATACTTTTTAGGCGCATTCATTTCTTGAATGTTGGATGCCCGATCAAAGTCCATAATTAGCATCATCGCTCCATAAAACACCATAAATGCATCAACAATAATTAAGACCCATATTAGACCACTGTTAGCATCAAAAACATCTAATCCTGGTATAAAACTAATTAAGAATGTGGTTAGTGAAACGCCAAGAATTCCAAATAAAGAAATCAACATGAATCGATAAAACTTTTTTGTTACCCTAACAGCCTTAATAGAATACATCAAAAGGGTAATTCCAAAAATCATGAAAAGTGATGTCATAGCTACCAAGAAAATTCCCGAATAAACCATTTCTAATAATGCACATAAAGTTCCAAGGAAAACACCTTCAAAAATTGAGTAAATAATCGCACATGTTGGAGCCGCTTTAACACTAAACGTTCCAATCAGACAAGAGACAAAAGCGATTAGCGGTGAAACAATTACTGTCGCTACTACGACTGCCAAAAATGAACCATTCACTTCGCTTTGCATAATTAACTGATTAGCTAAAAATACGAACAATGCTCCTGCAGCTAAAGCTACTAAAAATAAAATCCCAGTTTTTATTAAAACTCCATTAAATGTAGCAGTTTTTACTTCTTGCCCCTCTACATAATGGGCATCAACCTCAGATTCAACTCGTTTGAAGACTGGGTTGGTACTATTTAATGCCATCTTGTACCTCCTATAAGTAAGTCAAATACTTTACTAAAGTATTATACTATAAATCTAGTCTAACGCAAACAAGCCCTGTTCAATTTCATCGTTTTCATCAGGAAATTCATCCAAAATACCATAATTTTTCATTTTCTCTAAGATTGTTTTATTGATTCTTGTTCTTTCTTGGATGTCTTTTATTGAGGTAAACTCTTTTTCGTTTCTTTTTTCTACAATATCAATAGCTACTGCATCACCAAGTCCATCTAAGGTTATAAATGGCATTCTTAACGCATCGCCTTCCATCTTGAATTCTAGTGCTTCTGATTTATGTAAGTCAATCGGTAGGAATTTAAAACCTCTTTTATTCATTTCTAATGCCACAGTTAATGTAACGATTAGTGATTCATCTTTAACTTTTTTATCATTTTTAGCTTTACTATTAATTATTTTTAGTTGATTTCTAACGGCATTAGTGCCAGCAACCATTGAATCGTAGTCAAATTGATCGACTCTTTTTGAGAAAAATCCGCTATAAAAAAGTAATGGTTTATATATCTTAAACCAAGCAATTCGCATCGCCATTAAGACATAGGCTACCGCATGAGCTTTAGGAAACATATATTTTATTTGTGAGGCAGACCAAATATACCATTCTGGAACTTTATGCTCCCGCATAATCGTTTCATAATCTAGCCATTTTGCCTTATTTTTTGAAGGGTTACCCTTTCTAACAAACTCCATTATTTCAAAAGCCATCTTTGACTCAATTCCATATGCTTCTAATTGAATCATAATGTCATCTCGACAACCAATAATATCATCAAACGAAATGGTACCAAAATCAGGGTGTCCATTAACTAGCATTTGTGAATTTTTTAACCATACATCGGTTCCATGAGATAACCCTGAAATCTTGACAAGACCAGCAAATGAGTTGGGCTTTGTCTCATAAAGCATCTGTTTAGTAAACTGGGTTCCAAATTCTGGAACAGCGGAAGATGCAATGTTTAACTCAAAATCTTCTTTTTTGATACCTAAAACATCCATCCCAGAAAATAACCGATAAACCCTACTATCGTCAACTGGAATATCTTGAGCCCTATTAAAAGAAAACTCTAAAGGGTTAGCATGAACATAGTCCATTAAAAACTTAATCATCGTTGGATCATCATGACCTAAAATATCTAATTTTAATAGATTGTCTTCAAATGAATGATAGTCATAATGAGTAGTTTTCCATGTTGAGTCAATATCATCAGCCGGGTATTGAACAGGGGTAACATCATAGATTGTGTGGTTCTTTGGAACAACAACAATACCACCTGGATGTTGCCCAGTAGACCGTTTTACACCTTGTATCTTGGTTGCTAATCGATTAATTTGGGCATTTCTTACAACCTGCATATTGTCTTCAAAAAAACCTTTAACATAACCGAATGCATTTTTTTCTTGAACGGTTTGAATTGTTCCAGCCCTAAAGGTGAAATCTTCTCCTAATAATTCTCTTACATAAGAATGTGCTTTTCCTTGATAATCACCAGAAAAGTTCAAATCAATATCTGGGATTTTGTTGCCCTCTAATCCTAGGAATGTTTCAAAAGGAATATCATGGCCATCTTTTTTTAACTCAAAATTGCAAACTGGACAAACCTCATTTTTTAAATCAAAACCTGATTTAATGCCATTAAAATTACTGTAAAGGCTTCTTTCATGATCTGAAACAACATGAGTTAATTCTTCTTCTTTGGTTAGCTTAAATGCCGTAAACTGACATTTAGGACATGTATAATGTGGACGAAGTGGGTTTACCTCTGTTATTTCAAGCATTGTAGCAACAAAGCTTGATCCAACAGACCCTCTTGACCCAACTAAGTAACCATCCTCAAGTGATCTTTTTACTAATAAATGAGACATATAGTAGATTGGAGCAAACTCATTTTTGATGATTGAGTTTAATTCCTTTTCAATTCTTTCTTTAACGATAAAATGAGGGTTTTCTCCATATATCGAATGAACTTTTTTAGCAACTAATTGTTTTACTTCTTCTTTTATTGATGGGATTCCTAGTGTGTCTTTAAAGGCATCATCTAAAATAGAATATAAATCCTTTTTGAAGACTTGGATTTTTTCAATTTTATCAGCTATTATGTTAGTATTAGTTACAACTATTTCTTTTGCTAATTCATTGCCTAAGAAACTCATTTCTTTGAGCATTTCTTCGGTTGTCAAAAAGTGTTGATCAGGCAATTCGGTCGCTCTTGCTAGTGGATGCAATCCACCACCTACTTGTTTTGCCCTAATGAATATTTCACGGTAAATTCGATCTTCTTTATTCATGTAATGGGTATCCCCAGTAGCAACGACTATTTTTCCTTCTTGTTTAGCAAGTCTTATTATCTTATGGATTACACCTTCTATTATTTCTTTTCCGTTATCCCCTAGTCCTTCAAATAAATGACGATAACAGTTTGGATGTTGAACTTCAATATAATCATAATATTTTATCGCTTCAATTAATTCATCATCAGATTTATTCAAAGCCAACTCAAAAACATCGCCTTTATAACAACCAGAACCAATTAAAAGACCCTCTTTATGTTTTTCAAAAACGCTTTTTAGAGTTCTCGCCCCTTTATAAAAATGAGTAGTTAATGCATCAGAAATAATGCGATATAAATTATGTAATCCAGTTTCATTTTTGACTAATACATTTACGTGATATGGATAGATAAATTTATAAGCCTCATTTGGATCTATGGCTTTATTTATATCTAAATAGTTTTTTATTCCTTTTTGAGCCAAATCACTTTGGATGGAAATCCATATTTTGCTTGTTGTTAGGGCATCATCTTCCGCTCTATGATGATGTTCTAATTTAATTTTAAAATATTTAGCCACTGTATCTAGTCTAAAATTTTTCATTTCACCTTGATAAAAATAACGAGCTAAATTAAGGGTATCTATTACCTTGTTGTTTTTGTATTCCAATCCCAAAAGACGAGCATTTTCTTTGATGTGTCCAACATCAAAGGAAGCGTTATGGGCAACCAAAATAGAATCGCCAATAAAATCTAAAAACTGTGGCATTATTTTATCTATTGTTGGGGCTCCTTCAACGTCTTCATTCGTAATACTCGTTAATGAAGTTGTTGTTTCTGATAGAGGAACCATTGGATTAATGAAGGTTTGAAATTTATCGACTACTTCCATTCCTTCTAGTTTTAAGGCTCCTATTTCAATTATTTTGTCTCTAGTTGTTGAAAAACCAGTTGTTTCAATATCAAAGACGATGTAAGTAGCATCTTTTAATAGAATATCTGTATCTGAGTCACTAGTTAGTTTAAAGGAAGCATCATCTAAAAAATCGAGTTCCACTCCAAATATCGGTTTGATGTCTTTCCCTTTTATTGCTTTATGGATATCTGGATAAGCATTTAGTGAATTATGATCTGTAAAAGCTATTGCTTTATGTCCCCATTTAATCGCTTGGTTAATATAATCACTTACATCAACAACCGCATCCATATTTGACATTTTGGTATGAGCGTGTAGTTCAACTCTTTTTTCTTTTGATTTATCTTCTCTTTCTAATCCTTTAGCAGAATCTAAAATAAAGAACTTATCAATCTCAATTACAACATCTCTAATAAATGTATCGAATTTAGCTTTTCCAGTAATTTGAACTAAAGTACCCTCTTTAATAGTGGATGCTAGCTCAATATCTTTTTCTCTGTTAATAAATCTCTTACAAATTATTGCATCTTCTTTATCTGCTACTGTTAATGTTAATAAGGTCGAATTGGTAAATTTTTTCATGTCGTGGCTGATTACTTCCCCTTCAATGATAAAATTTACATCCCCTTCTGTTGCCATGTATTGGTCTATTTGGTATTGGTCCATTGGAATTGTATTAATCTTAACAGCTTTTGGACTTGATTTTGTAGTAAATTTTGTTGGATTATTTTCCATTTTCAATTCTTTTTCTAGTATTTCTGCTTGTTTAGCAGCAACCTTATTAGTTTCTTTAATCTTTTCCTCTAAGGCTTTAGTTAGCGGAGTTAACTCCTCATCTATTTCTAATTCTACTTTCACTGCTAGTCCATATTTTGCTAGATAGGTTTCAATAACTTCTAAATCTTTCCTTAAAAAAGTGCTTTCTTTATCAACTAGAATCTTAATATTCTCATCGTATTTTATTGTGTAATTCAAAAAAGCCTGACAACTTGGCTTGTTTTTACACACTTCGTTTAATACCGCTTGATATGTGTCTAAGATATGTTCATTTATATTTGAAAGATCTAAGTATCTAATTTTTGTATCGACTTTTTTTGTTAGTTTATCATCATGAAAATGTTTTTTTAAAGCTTCTAGATATGGGAATAGTTTTTTAGGAGACACTATTTTATCTAGTGTCAAATTAAAAACCCAACTATTTTGTTTGGGGTCTACTAGCACATAATCAAAATGAACTGACTTTAAATCATTATCAAAAAACTCTAACGACTCATTAAACGCCTTAAATTTACAATCTATCATCCTTATCACCTGTATCAATTATTATAGCATAAAATGCTATATTATTAAGCATTTAATTTATTATTTTTAAAACTTAGTGTGCTACAATAAAATTGGTGAAACTATGAAATTAATGAATCATGAAAAACATTATAATACTTTAAACAATTACTATAAAAATAAATTTAACTGCAAGGTTTTTAAGATAAGCCTTAATGGCAATTTTACATGCCCAAATCGTGATGGCAGATGTGGGATTGGTGGTTGTAGTTTTTGTACACCCCTTGGCAGTGGTGATTTTGCTGGATCTAAAAACGATGATATAAAAGATCAATTTGAATCCCAAAAAAATATGATGCAAAAAAAATGGAAGAACGGCAAATATATCGTTTATTTTCAAGCTAATACTAATACATATGGCAAGCTTTCTTATATAAAAAGTCTTTTTGAAAAAGCAATCACTTTAGATAAAGATATCGTAATGATCAGTATAGCTACCCGCCCTGACTGTATTAATGAAGAAATCATTGATTATCTTTTTGATTTAAATAAAAGAATGCCTGTTCAAATCGAATTAGGTTTACAAACCATCCATCAAGAGACAGCAAATTATTTTAATCGCGGTTATGAGTTAGAAGTTTTTGAGGAAGCGATTAGACTAATAAGGGCAAAGGGAATTGAAGTTGTTGTTCATATTATTAATGGCCTTCCTTTTGAAACAAAAAAAATGATGATAGAAACTGTTGACTATTTAAGTAATATGGATATTCAAGGGATAAAAATCCATATGTTACATCTTATGAAAAATACCAAGATGGGCAATGACTATTTAAATAATCCTTTTCATATCTTAAGCTTAGAAGAGTATGTTGATATTGTTGTAGATCAAATATTGCATCTAAGAAAAGATATAATCATCCACCGGTTAACCGGAGATGCCATAAAAGAGGAACTGATAGAACCTAAATGGTCTTTAAAAAAGTTTGTAACTACAAACGAAATAGATAAAAAATTAAGAAAGCTTAATTTATTCCAAGGAGATTACTATGAGGCACATCATAACTGATGCTTATCACGCACTAATTAATAAGTATATTACTGATAAAGATATAATAGTTGATGCCACTTGTGGCAACGGCAATGATACTTATTTTTTGGCAAGTATATCTAAATGGGTGTATTCTTTTGATATTCAGGAAAATGCCTTAACAAACGCAAAATTGTTATGTCAAAGCTTTGATAATATTACATATATTTTGGATTCCCATGAGAATATATTTAAATACCTTGATAAAGCAAAAGGATATTGTTTTAATCTAGGGTATTTGCCAAATGGAAATAAGGATATAACCACTAAAGAAAAGAGTACAATCATAGCTTTAAAAAGGATAATTAATAAATTAGAAGTTGGTGATTTTATTATCATCACTTTTTATTCACACGAAGAAGGAAAAAAAGAGGCCTCTGCAGTATTAGACCTCTTAAAAAATCTTGATTTAAGAAACTATGATATCTTAAAGACTTCTTTGGAATTTAAGAAAAACACGCCTCCGTTTTTTTACTTTATTTTAAAAACTAATTAGCAACAATATTAACTAGTTTCCCTGGAACATAAATAATCTTTCTAATTACTAATCCTTCTAGATGCTTAATAATATTATCTAACTTTAAAGCCAAGTCTTCGACCTCTTCTTTTTTGGAATCTATTGATACTTCAATCTTACCTCTTAATTTTCCATTTACTTGAACGACTACTTCGACAAGATCCACTTTTAAGTATTTTTCATCGTATTCTGGAAAAGAAGAATAAACTAATTCTTCATTGAACTTTAAAACTTCCTTGTTTAGTTCCTCAGTAATATGAGGACATATTGGGTTTAATAATTGTAAAAACCCTCTTGCTTGATTTTTACCGATTTTTTTGACTTTATAGACTTCATTAGTAAAAATCATCATCTGACTAATTGCTGTATTAAAAGATAACTTATCATAATCCTCAGTTACTTTTTTTACTGTTTGATGATAAATAAAATCTAAGCTTTTTTCGTGTTCAGTTATTTCAAAATTAAACATTCTAAAAACTCGATCTAAAAATCTCTTTGCTCCATCAAGTGATTCTGTTGACCATGGTTTTTCGGTTTCAATTGGTCCCATGAACATTTCATATAATCTAAGTGCATCTGCTCCGTGAGAAGAAAATATCTCATCGGGGGTAATTACATTACCTTTTGATTTGCTCATCTTAGAATGATCATCACCAAGGATCATTCCTTGATTGATTAGTTTGTCAAAAGGTTCTTTTGTTGAGACGATACCTAAGTCATATAAGAATTTATGCCAAAAGCGAACATAAAGTAGGTGCCCTACCGCATGTTCAGCACCACCGATGTAAAGATCGACCGGTAACCATTTATCTAGTTCTATTTTTGCATCAGGTGAATCAAGAGGAATATATCCAAATTGATCTTTTAAGATATAGGCAATATAATACCAAGAACTTCCTGCAAGCTGAGGCATTGTATTAGTATCTCTTTTTCCTTTAATCCCTTTATAGGTAACATTAAGCCAATCAATCGCGTTAGCAAGTGGCGATTCACCTGTTCCGCTTGGTCTTATATTTTTCATAATTGGAAGTTCTAACGGTAAGTCTTCATCATCCATTAAATGGATATTATTGTTTTCATCAAATATTACCGGAAAAGGTTCTCCCCAATAACGCTGTCTTGAAAAAACCCAATCTCTTAATTTATAATTATTTTTTTTATAGCCAATATTTCTTTTTTCTAGGTCTTTTATAATTATATCTTTTGCCTCTTCATTATAAAGACCATCTATTATTCCACTATTAAAATGAATTCCATCTTCTACATAAGCTTTTTCTGATTCGCCTTCAATAACCTTAATAATATCAAGCCCGTGTGTTACCGCAAACTCATAATCTCTTTCATCATGGGCTGGGACAGCCATAACTGCTCCAGTGCCATAATGTGGTAACACATAGTCAGCAATCCAAATTGGCATTTTGTCATTAGTGAATGGATTTATAGCGAAAGCTCCGGTAAAAACACCTGTTTTTGATTTATCCATTTGGCGGTCAAGATCATTTTTTTGTTTAGTTTTTTCAATATATTCTATTATTGAGTTTAACTCATCCTCTGAGGTAATGCTTAACACTAATGGGTGTTCCGGTGCTAAAACACAATAAGTAGCTCCATATATTGTATCTGGTCTTGTAGTAAAAACACTGAATTTTTCATTCAAATCTAAAACTTCAAACTCAATGATTGCCCCAGCTGATTTACCGATCCAGTTTCTTTGAATCTCTTTAATATTTTCAGGAAGATTTGTTAATTCTAAATCTTCTAATAAGCGATCCGCATACTGAGTGATCTTTAAAACCCATTGTTTCATCTTTTTCTTGACAACCGGATGTTCTCCTCTTTCAGATACCATAACACCATCTTTAATTTGGATTTCATCGTTTGCCAAAACAGTGCCTAATTCTTCGCACCAATTAACCTCGATATCTTTTAACTCTGCTAGATTGTGTTGATAAAGTTTTTTAAAAATCCACTGTGTCCATTTAAAAAAGTCAGGATCAGCGGTAGAAAACTCCCTATCCCAATCAATTCCCATACCTGCTTCAATGATTTGTCTTTTAAAATTATCAATGTTTTTATAAGTGAAATTTCTTGGATCATTACCGGTACTAATCGCATATTGTTCTGCCGGCAACCCAAAAGCATCATACCCAAAAGGATGTAATACATTGTATCCTTGCATCCTTTTATATCTAGAAATAATATCGGTTGCCGTATACCCTTCGATGTGTCCTACGTGTAATCCGTGTGCACTAGGATATGGAAACATGTCTAAACAATAAAACCTTTTAGTATTATTATCTTTTAAAGTCTTAAACATTTTCGTGTCTAACCAATGTTTTTGCCACTTCTTTTCAATTTTTTGAAAATCATAATGCATATATATCACCTGCAATTTCTTTCTAATTAATTATAACATATTAGCTTATCTAATGAATATAAAAGATAAAAAGAGGATCGCAGAAAAAACCGTAAAATAGATTGAACTAGCTATTCCAATAATACTAGTAACCATTGTCCCGATCGCCTTTTTATTTGTTGTTTTTCTTAATTGTCTAGCTTTGCTTAATCCAACTTCTGCTAAGATAATTCCTGCTACGGAAATCAAAAAAAACGGGAACCTTCCAATCAATTGAAAAATAAGACCAAAAGGCCCTAAAATTATGCCAACTATTCCAAAAGCTAGTCCAGGCTGATTATTGGTGGTATCATAAGAATTTGGCGTTTCATTATTTATAATTTCAGATTTATTATTGATGCTACTACCGCAGTAAGAACAAAACTTGTCGTTTTCATATACTTGGCTACCGCACTGTTCACAATACCTCATTTTGCCTCCTTATACATTAATTAATGTATCACATATATTTAACCATATTTTGGAGTATTTATCCATCATCTATTAATTTTTATTACATCCCCATAAAAAAAAGAAAAAGCATCAGCAAGCTGGTGCTTTTCTAATTAATAAGTAATTACCAATACTAAAGATTTTTTATCGCATCAACAGGTTTTTTTCTAGAAGTACTGTAGACAGGAATGAAACTTGCGATAAGTGCAACAGCAATTGATATTAATAACATCAATATAGCTTGTCTAATTCCAAATACTAATATAGTGATTAAAAGTCCAATTTGGTTTCTAAATGCTAATAATAAGAAGTAAATTCCTGTTAAAGCAATAACCAAACCGATGATAAAACTAATCAATGATATTATTAAACTTTCCAAAAAGAAAATTTTAAACACATCACTTGACTTAGCTCCAATAGCTCGCAAAATACCAATCTCTCGTTTCTTATAAGTTATTGATGTAGAAATAAAATTAAATAATAATAGTGCCGCAAACACTGCAAACCCAATACCAACATAAATGAAATATTTAGCTATTTGCTCAATAGTATTATTTAATTGACTAATTAAAACATTAACTGGGTCTTTAATTGAATAATGGTAATCATTGCTATCTAATATATCAAGATGTTTTGCTAAAGAAACATTTCTACTGTCATTACTATTAAGGCCGGCTGATACTTGATATATGTTTGATACAGGGAAATTGTCATTATATGTTTTTTCCGTCATAGAACAAGAAACGTATCCATATTCAAAGAATGAAATACCAACTAAAGTTAATGGTAAACTTTTTTCTTCATCATTATACATGTCCTTGAATTTAAAACTAAATGAAATATTGTTATCATCGATGTATTTATTAACATTTTCAACATATTCTTTATGCAGTTGGGAATGAATTAATTCAAGGATTTCCTCTCCTGACAAAATATCTGCTCCAAGTGGATTTTCATCACTAAATTCATCTTCTAAATAGCGTAAGTAAGAAGAATAATTGAGACTATTTATGATTTCTAGAATTCTATCTTCACTTACAACTTGTGACTCAAGTTCTTCTCTAACATATTCCTTAAATTTATCAGAAATTGAAAAATAAATATTTTTAACATAGTTTTCATAAGCATTATAAAACTCCTTAGTAACATCATTATAGTAATTAGGTGCTCCTGATGAGGAAAACATCTTATCTAAAGTATTAGAACTTACGGTAATTTCGTTAGTATTTAAAGTATCCTTATTATCATCAAAAAATATTGTGTTGAAGTCTGAACTATAAAACATTGAATGGTTAAACCAATATTCCGAATAATTTGCATTCATCATAAATACATTATAGTTATCACCTATTTCAAAAACAGTGTCTTTAGTATTTGGTGCAAAATCTTTGGAAACAAATAAAGAAGAATGAAATCCGTATTCCTTTAAAGTAGTTAACTCCATGTAATTAAAGTTACTTGAATATCCGCTTTCTTTAACATCAGCATATCTAGAAGCATCAAAATTAGTGTCTAATATACCAACAACTTTATAAATAACCTCACTGTTATTATATAGATTCTTACCAATTAAGTCTTGATAGGAATTAATCTTTACTATATTTTCTTCATTATCTTTTATACCGTATTTTACATAACCCTCTGCCGCATATTTTGATAGTACAATTTCATTATCTAATATAGGAAGAGATCCTTCAAGAGAGTAACCAAAGTCATTTAAAAACTCATTTGATATTACAGTATAGTTAGTAATTAGATCAAGGAAATATGGATTACTATCCCCCCACCACTCAGGTCCTGAGAAGATTCTTAGAGAAAAGCCTTTTAGCTTATAAGATTTATGAAAATTAAAATCACTATATTTAGTTTCGATATCCTTTAAATCCGTTTCTAATAATGGAACAGGAACGCTATACCAGTCTGAAATTTTTTGTTCTTTAGTAAAGGTTAAAGCATTAATATTAGAATCTCTTAATGACCTAATTGAGTTATTATATTTGTCATATGATCCAGCAGTGTCTGCTATTCCAAATAAAGCAATGGAAATAGCTGATAACAAAATAGTAAAAAAGAGTCTAATTGGTTTTGTCTTTAAACTACTTAAAGCCATTTTTAATGAATATCTTATTGGTAATCTTCCTTTAATTAATTTAAAAGAAGATGTAATTTCATCCTTTTTATAATCACTTTCTATAGTATCTCTAAATGACTCTTTATTACCATCATTATCAATTCTAGCCCCTTTTTTAAAATCTAGATTTGAATTAACATCTTTAGATAAAATGATATCTGATTCATTAGTTTCAATAAAGGCTAAAATATCTTCCTTTTCTTTTGAAGACAGTTTATGACCTTTTTTGACATGGACTATTTTATTATCTATTATAGAGATTCCATCAGATACAACAGTACTTTTTGATTGGTATTTTGTTATATCACTTATAACTTCTCCGTCTTTAAACTCAATAACACGGTCACCATAATATTCGGCATATTCACGGTCATGAGATACAATTATAACTAATTTTTCTTTTGAAAGTTTCTTAAGTGTTTCAAATACTTGTTTACCGGTATTTGAATCTAGAGCACCAGTTGGTTCATCCGCTAAGATAATCTCGGGATTTTTTATTAAAGCTCTTGCGATAGCAACACGTTGTTTTTGACCACCAGATAGTTCAGCTGGTTTTCTATTTGCATATCCTACTAAATCTACTTCAGAAAGTATTTTCTCAATAGTTTGTTGATCTGCTTTTTCATTTTGAAGTTCTAAAGCAAGACCTATGTTTTTTCCAATTGAAAACTCATCTAGAATATTATATTCTTGGAAAATAAAACCAACATAAGTATTTCTATAACTATCAAAATCTGCTTGTGAAAAATTAATCGATGATTTATCTTTAATAATTATTTCACCTGAATCGTATTTATCAAGCCCTCCAAGTAAGTTTAGTAATGTTGATTTACCACTACCAGATTTACCTAAGATAAATACCATTCCTTTTTCATTAAAATCAATTGATACATTATTTAAGGCAACTACAGGTTCGCCTTTTTTGGGGTAATACGTTTTTTTGATATTTCTAATTTGCAGCATAATCCGCCCTCCAATGATGCTATTTTAACATTAATCATTTAGTAATGCACTACTCCATTTATCTTTCTTAAAAAAGATTACCGCTATTTGGATAGAGCCCATCTTTTAAGGTAAGAATGACTGAAAATTATCAAAAATTATTTGATACCAATAATAAGATATATTTGTTTTATTGACCAATCGGTTCATTTTTTTAACCAAACAAAGAAAAAAAGACGAATCAATCAATATATAATGATTGAAAAGTCCTTTTGTCAGCAGTTTGAGCATCAGCAAGCTGGTGCTTTTCTAATTAATAAGTAATTACCAATACTAAAGATTAATGATAGCCCTATAAAGAACGAAAAGGCAATATATGGATTAGGAATCTTCATCTTCAATCCCAAACAGTAACTAAAGAGAGTTCCTAACGCTCCTCCTAAATTAACTTTAGTAAGCAATGTTACAAAAAGAATAATTAAAGCTGCTAGAAGAATTGAACCTAATATAATTAGTTTTCCTCTTTTTGAAGTCCGATAAAGAACCATCCTAATAAACCAACCAAATGTAAAAGCAAAAGTTAAAGCCCCAAAAGTCCATATAAACATACTAATAAAATCCATTTTATACATAAAGGCAAATATAATTATTGGAGATCCAATAGCATCAGCCAAATATTCTATCGAAACAGTTAATAAGGACCATGCAAATGAGGTTAATAAAGAGATTAAAAGCGATGTGATAAAATAGGTTTTTCTTGATAAACCGTTTTGAATAGAAAAGGTAAAAGTACTTTTAAAGAAAGCAACCCCAATAATCGCTATCCAAGATATAGCAACTATATCATATGACCCAGCTTTAGCTTCATTTGAATCGGCAAATATTCCAACTAAAGTGGTAGCAAGCAAATTAAAAACTAAACAAATCAAAAATCCTAAGGTTTGACTAGAGTAACAATAAACGATGAATTTAGAAATAGCGATCGCTTTTCTTTTTTTAACGTTATATGGTTTTATTGCATTTTCATTCATTTTTTGTGCCTCCTTTTTCCGTTAAGCAGATGAATAAATCTTGTAGTTTTCCACTAGAAAGATCTAAATTGCATTTTGATATTTCATCTTTACTATAACTTTCATCTTTTAAAAGTGTTGCGCTATAAAAGTTTCCAATGTTATCGATTTTTAGCACCTTTTTATCCTTAATATAATTTTCAACACTATTCTTTGAACCAGATACAATATATGCTAAATTTAAGACATTATCTATCTCATCATCAACGATGATCTTTCCGTCATTAATGATTATTGCATGTTCTATTACATCTTGAACCTCATCAATTAAGTGAGTTGATATAATGATTGTTTTAGGCTCTTTTGTATAGCTTTCTAATAATCTTTTATAAAACAAAGCTCGATAATTAGCGTCCAGTCCTAATACTGGTTCATCAAATATCATAATGCTAGTATTAGATGCTAGTGTTAATATTAGTTTTAAAATCCCTTTATATCCTGTTGATAATTGACTTACTTTCTTATTAGTGTTTAAATCAAAATCTTTTGAGAGTTGATAAGCATAATCAATATCAAAGTATTGATGGATATCCTTAGCTAACAAAAAACACTTTTTCACCCTTATTTCTAAAGGATATGTGGCGTTTTCGGTCATCCCAAATATTTTACTTTGAGCAACCGTGTTTTCAGTAGCGCTATCATCATCAATATAAATCTCTCCAGAGGTTGGAAATAATCGATTAGTAATCATATTGATAAGTGTAGATTTACCGGCTCCATTTCTGCCTAGCAATGCATATATTTTGTTTTCTTCAAATGTTAGGTTAACATTATCAACAGCGATCAGTTCATCAAATTTTTTTGTAAGGTTAATTGTTTTTATTGTACTCATTTTCTTTCCCTTTCTTCAATAAAAAGTCTAGTTCTTGTTCTGTTATTTCTAGTTTTTTGCCTTCTTCATATAATGGAATAATATATTTTTCATAAAAATCCCCATATCTTTTTTTTCTAATTTTTTCTTTAGCTCCGCTTGTAACAAACATTCCAATCCCTCGTTTCTTATAAATTATTCCCTCATCCACCAATAGGTTAACACCCTTATTGGAGGTGGCAGGATTTATTTTGAAACTAATAGATATTTCAGTAGAAGAGGGTATTTGTGTCTCCTCCTCAAAAACTCCTTTTAAAATGTTGTCTTCGATTGCTTCTGCTATTAATAAAAATAGCGGTTTATCTGGATTGTTTAAATCTATTTTCATGTGATCACCTTTAACTTAAGTGGTTAATTACTCCACTAACTAACCTTATTATAACAACCAAAGAAATTCATGTCAACTAATTTTTTTAATATTTTTTCTTTATTACATAAAAAAATAAGCCGATGGCTTATTTTACGTTTTTTTCTATGAAATTTACCATATCTCCGATAGTTTTGACATCCTTCATTGCTTCATCGCTAATTTCAATATCAAACTCATCTTCAATCGCCATGATGACTTCTACCGCGTCTATTGAATCGGCTCCTAAATCATCAACTAAACTTGCCTCTAAAGTGATTTTTTCTTCTGGAACGTTAAGTTCGTTCGCTATAATCTTTTTAACTTTTTCGAAAACCATAGGTATATCCTCCTTACCGCAATTAGTATAAAACATAATAGGTATTTTGTCAATCAAAAGTCTTATTTGCTTCTGCCAGTTAAAATAGTTAAATTCTTTATTTTGTTTAATAGATTTTCATCAAAATCTTCTTTTAATGCGCGCCACTTCCAGTTGTTTCCAAGAGTCGCTGGCGTATTCATCCTCGCACTATTATCTAACCCTAGATAATCTTGAAGTGGTATAATCGCTATTTTAGCAACTGAAGTTAGTGCACATTTAACTAAACTATCAACGTCTCTTTTGTTATTTGCGTTAATATATTTTAAGCAAAAGTCCAAATCAGTATCACTTAAGCTATCAAACCAAGATCTGGTTGTTTCGTTATCATGAGTTCCGGTATAAACAATGGAATTATAAGGATGATGATGTGGTAAATAGTCACTATCACTTTTCGCATCAAAGGCAAACTGTAACAATTTCATTCCCGGATAATTAGTTTCTTTTAAAAGATTTCTTACTTCATCTGTCACATTTCCTAAATCCTCAGCAATTATATTTAGTTTTCCTAATTTATATTCAATTGTTTTAAAGAAGTCGATACCAGGTCCTTTTTTCCAAAAGCCGTTTCTAGCTGTTTTTTCATTAAACTTGATGCAAAAATAGTTCTCAAAACCAATGAAATGATCAATCCTTACTAAATCAAATAGCCTATTAGCATTTTTTAATCTTTCTATCCACCAATTATAGTCATCACTTACTATATGATCCCAGTTATAAAGCGGATTACCCCAAAGCTGACCATCTTCGCTAAATTTATCGGGTGGAACGCCAGCTACATAATTAGGAGCTAAATCTTCGTTTAGATCAAATAAATATGGCCTTGCCCAAACATCACTAGAATCAAGAGCAACATAAATCGGCATATCACCGATTATTTTGATATTATTTTTATTTGCGTACTCTTTTAGTGAATACCACTGTTCATAAAAGTTATATTGTAAAAAAGAATAAAATTCAATTCGATCAAAAAGCATTTTTTGATATCTATCCATCGCTTTTATTTCTCTTTTTTTAATATCATCAGGCCATTCTTGAAAGCTAACTCCCTTAAAATGCTCTTTTATAGCCATAAAAAAAGCATAATCATATAGCCAATAAGCATTATCTTTTTTAAAGTTTTGATATTTATTAGAGGTAATATCAAATCTCTTATAAGCTTTCATTAAGATCAAGTATCTTTTTTCGTATTGATCTTTATAGTCAACACTTTTATTATTAATTACTTTGATATTTATTTCTACTTTTTTTAATAACCCAATATCTACTAAAAAATCTAAGTCAATAAAATAGGGATTTCCAGCAAAAGCTGAAAATGTTTGATATGGAGAATCACCAAATGAAGTATGACCTAATGGTAGTATTTGCCAAAAGGCTTGTTTTGATTTATTTAAAAAATCGATAAATGAATACGCCTCACTACCAAAAGTTCCAATACCATATGGACTAGGAAGACTTGATACATGTAATAGTATTCCACTTTCTCTTATTTTTGACATTGTTTATCCTCATAATATCCTATATTATTATTTTATCATAGCACAATATATTATATATTGTGTTATCGGTTTCATTTTTTTAATATTTTTGATAGCTTAAAATTATTTGTCTTTCCTCTAAAAAAATGCTATATTAAAGATTGAAGGATAGGTGATAAAGTGAAACCAACCATTAGGGATGTTGCTAAAAAAGCGAACGTATCGGTATCCACTGTATCTAGAGTCATAAATCAAAAAGGATATGTCCATGAAAGCACTAAGGAAGCGGTTGACAAGGCTATTAGGGATTTAGGTTTTATTCCTAATCAATTAGCTAGATCATTAACCAGCCGAAGTTCTAGTATAGTGGGAGTTATTTTCCCACATATCGGCCCGAGTTTTTATGGTGAATTATTAGAAGGAATAGAATCCCAAGCTACTTCTTATGGTTATAAAATTATCTTTTGTCACACTAACGATGATCCTAATAGGGAATTAGAGTATATCAATTTTTTTGAGCAATATAATATTGATGGATTGATTGTCGCATCTAATTTCAGTAATACTGAAGCCCTCGATAATCTTAATATTCCGATTGTTACAATCGATCATATCTGGGACGAAAACATTCCTTCGATTACTTCAGATAATGTTGAAGGAGGGTATTTAGCAGCTAAACACTTTTATGAAACTGGTTGTAAGAAAGTATTATTATTTAGAGGCCCTTCATTCTTATTAACTACTATTGAAAGAACGATGGGGTTCATGAGATTTGCTGATAAAGTTGATATGGAAGTTTTAATTTATGATTTTGATATTGTCAATCCAGATTTCAAATTGATTAAAAAAACAATAGTTAATAATAATGGAATTGATGGAATATTTGCATTTTCTGATACTATCGCCTTTGTAACATCTAGCGCACTAAGCGACTTAAAAATAAATGTTCCTGGTGAAGTATCATTGATCGGTTATGATAATTCAATCTTCTCGAAGTGGAATACACCAGCACTTACAACAATCAACCAATCTATTAAGTTTTTAGGTCAACAAAGCCTTATTTCACTAGTGAAACTAATAAAAAATGAGCCTCTTGAGCAATTCCATGAAGTCGTTGGAGTATCACTTGTCTTAAGAGAGTCAACAAAAAAAATATAAGTTTATTCTTAAAAATGCGAAACCAATTATTAAAGGTTTCGCATTTTTTATTGCATTATAATTTTAAATGTTTTGCAATCGTTTCTAACATCGCGTTTAGATCAATCGGTTTAGCTAGATGAGCATTCATTCCTGCTGCTAGAGAATTATCAACATCCTCCTTATAAGCATTAGCAGTCATCGCGATAATCGGAACAGTTTTAGAGTCTGCTCTTTTTAAGGATCTAATTTTCCTTGAAGCATCAAGTCCATTTAGATTAGGCATTTGAATATCCATAAGTATCAATTGATAATATCCTGAGTTAGAACGACTAAATTTCATCACTGCTTCTTCTCCGTCTTTAGCAAATTCAATTGAGGCATTGGCTTCCTTTAGAAGTTCTTCAATTATAACTCGGTTAATCTCAATATCCTCTGCTACTAAGATGTTGATCCCTGTTAAATCAATAGCTAGCGGTTGTTTTTGCTTTTCTACTTTCTGACCCTTTAAGAATGTAATACTAAAAGAAAACTTTGATCCTTCATTTAGTTTTGATTCAACATTGATTTTACTACCCATCTTACCGGCAAGATATTGACTAATCGCTAATCCTAATCCTGTCCCTCCATATCTAATTGAAATAGCTGAGTCAGTTTGTTCAAAGGCTTGAAATAATCTTTTCATTTGGGACTCTGTCATCCCAATACCACTATCTTTTACTTCAAATTGATATGTTATCTCATGGTTATTTTCTTTTAATACATTAACCATTAGGGATGTATTCCCGCCTTTTGGCGTAAACTTAGCGGAATTGCCTAATAGATTATAAAGTATTTGACTTAATCTTGTTGAATCACCAATGACTTGTTGATCTTTTAAATCATCAATGTTTGATTGAAAGGTTATTCCTTTATCACTAAATTCTAGATTATAGATTGTCCTAATATCGTTAATGGTACTTTTTAGGTTGAAACTTTCTTCAAATAACTCAAATTTCCCTGACTCTATTTTTGACATATCCAAAACATCATTTAATAAGTCCAATAAGTGTTTTGAGGCAACATATATCTCTTCTATCGAATCCTTTGTCTTCTTGTTTTCGGCATATTTCCTAGCGATTTCTGACATCCCAATAATCGCGTTCATTGGAGTTCTAATCTCATGAGACATGTTAGCTAAAAACTTCGATTTTGCCATTGAAGCTATTTTTGCCTTTTCGGTTTGTTCTTCTAGTTCTTCTGTTCTTTTTCTAACCGTATCATCTAGCTCATGGTTCCAATTTAAGAGTTCTTCGCTTTTTAAGAAATCTCTAACATACATATTATATATTACAACAGACAAGCATAAACAAAATCCGGTAATAATAATCGTATTAGCCCATGTTTCAATCGAGATAACAGCTGATGTTACGCCACTTCCAAATGCTGCATAACTAATCAATACAAATAATATGCTTCCAGCAATTGATGAGAGACTTTGAACTGGTTTTAAGATTGGAACCAATCCAACAATTATAATCGCGATTAAATAACTATTCAATCCGGCATCACTTAGGATATTTAGGGTATTAAATACTAGTTGAATAACTAAATATGAGTATAAGAAAACATTAATCATTGTCCACCTAAAGGCAGAACTTTTCATTTTTCCTTTTTTCATCAAGAAGAAAATAATAAAAAATACAACTCCTAATCCTAATGTTCCCATTGATAATCCGATATAAGCATCCATTGGAACCACAGGTTCTACTGGTTGAGAAACCGGAGGACTTACTGAGGCAACAATCATATTCATTACATTTAAAACAATTTGAATGATTACCACATAAATTGATAAAATAAACATTCGCTGAATGTTGGTATTTAATAGGTGCTCATTAAACTTAGGTGCTTTCTCTTTTGGAAGAGTAGCGAACATTTTAAATTTAGAATTTCTCATTTTTTTGCCTCTTATTTATGATTATTTGATTTATTTATAATTTATTATATCATTTTATTGATAAGGAATATTTGTAAATTTGAAAAAAAATCAAAAAAAAGGATTGCTCCTTTTTTACTTTTTTAGTTTCCAAATATCCTTGTTGTATTGTTTGATTGTTCGATCCGAAGTGAAAAAGCTAGATTTTGCGATATTAATAATTGATTTTTCTAACCATAACTTCCTGTTCTTATATAAATCATTAGCAATTTCATGCGCTTTCACATAAGCATCGAAATCCTTTAAGACTAGAAAATAGTCTCTATTTAATAAGTTATGCTTAACATCTTGAAATTCATTCTTATTGGCAGATAATGTTTCAAAAAAATCGATCGCTTTTCGGATTCTTTCATCGTGTAAATAAATATCATAAGGGCGATAATTACCGCTTTGATAAATATCTGTTACCTCTTTAGCAGTTAGTCCGAATATTATCTCATTATCAATTCCGGCAAGCT
Source organism: Acholeplasma sp. OttesenSCG-928-E16 (assembly GCA_030266845.1). Lineage (GTDB taxonomy): Bacteria > Bacillota_I > Bacilli_A > Acholeplasmatales > Acholeplasmataceae > JAJDIT01. The sequence continues at coordinate 28,492 of JAJDIT010000005.1, forward strand.
CTGTTATTTCAACATTAGCTCCATCAAGAGTTCCAATAGTAAGGGCACCATTCATCATAAACTTCATATTACCAGTTCCTGATGCTTCTTTTGAAGCTGTAGAGATTTGTTCAGATAGGTCAGCTGCCGGCATGATATGCTCTGCATAAGTAACATTATAGTTTCTAACAAATACAACCTTTAATAAATGATTAGTTTCAAAGTCATTATTGACTTTATCGGCAACTAAATTGATTAACTGAATGATTCTTTTTGCGATATAATAACTAGGTGCAGCTTTCGCTCCAAAAATAAAGCTGTGTGGATAATAATTATTTTTAAATGCTAAATCACTCTTTAGTCTTTGGTATACATAGATAATGTGTAAAATATTTAAAAGTTGTCGTTTATATTCATGCAATCTTTTAACTTGAATATCAAATATTGAATCTACATCTAAAGATATACCAGTATCTGCTTTAATCACTTTAGCTAATTCGATTTTTTTAGCTCTTTTAACTTGAGAGATATCATATTGCAGATTTTCATCATCTTTAAGTTCAATTAGCTTTTCCATTTTATTGATATTTTTTCTCCAAGACTTAGTTAGATACTTATCTAATGTTTCTGATAATTCCTTATTACATTGAATTAACCAGCGTCTATGAGTGATGCCGTTTGTCTTATTATTAAACTTTTTAGGATATAATTTATTGAAATTTTTCATTTCAATATGTTTTAAAATATCAGTATGTAACTTTGCCACTCCATTCACACTAAATGAACCGACAATACAAATATGAGCCATTCTAATTTCATTATTACCGATTATTGCCATGTTATTTTTATCTGTATCGTTAAAGCGGTTGTCTTTTTCTAAAACAATATTAAATCTTTTATTTATTTCACAAACTATTTCATATATTCTTGGTAATAATAACTTAAATAAGTCAACATTCCATTTTTCTAAGGCTTCTGATAAAATTGTATGATTTGTGAAAGCACACATATTGGTAGTGATATTCCATGCTTCATCATATTCTAGACCTTCTTCATCCATTAATATTCTCATCAACTCTGGAATTATTAATGTTGGATGGGTATCATTTATTTGGCAAACATAATATTTATCTAAGTCTTTAATGTCACGGTTAGCTTTTTTTTGTTCATTAATGATATTTTTAATACCAGCAGCACTAAAGAAATACTGTTGTTTCAGCCTTAGTAATTTACCATATTCGGTTGAATCATCTGGGTAGAGTTGTTCTGATATTTGCATAGTATCACGAATATAGTTTTCTTCAACATCACCATATCGATCACTTTTTTCAGCACTCCAAAGACGTAGTTTATTAACTACTTGGTTTTGGTCACCTACAATAAAGACATCATAAGGTACCGCTTTAACCCAAATTTGATTTTGGAAAGAACCATTTTTAATTTCACCAAAAAAAGGTATTTCTACTGATTCTTCTATTTTTCTTTCTTCCCAAACAAATGGATTTGTTAGCCAATTGTCTGGATACTCTACTTGTTTTCCTTTTTTAATATCTTGAATGAAAAAACCATGGCGGTATCTGATGCTATTTCCATAAAGCGGTAAAGCAAGTGAAGCCCCAGAATCTAAGAAACAAGCAGCTAAACGACCTAATCCACCGTTACCTAATCCAGCATCTGATTCGAAAAGTTCTATCTCATTAATATCTAATTCCATCTTTATAAAAGCTTTTTTTACTGTATCATAGACACCAAGATTAAAAAGGTTATTTGTAATTAAGCGTCCCATCAAAAATTCCATCGAAAAATAAATGGCCTTTTTCTTATCTTTGAAGTTTTCTTCGGTTTTTATTTTGTTTTCATTAATTAATTCAACCACTAAAGAAGCTAAGGCTTGGTATCTTTCATAGTTAGTTGATCCCATCGGGGTAGTATTAAACATCCTTTTTAGTTTGTCTTTATATGCATTTTCAAAAATTGTCACTGTTTTAAAATTATTCATAATAAAAATCTCCTTTTGCTAACTATATTATACCATCTAGCGATTATTTTCTTATTCTAAAAATGTGTGCAATCGTTTTCTTATTTAAAAGATTAAAACATATTATAAAAGGCCAAGCGAACTTGGCCTTTTATAAGCAATATTTACTGTATTATTTTTTAATTGCTGCTACTGCATGTGAAGTTGCTGAATATTGAACATATACTATATAATAAGTACCTTCAGCTAACATTACAGGGTTGTCTGCCCAAGTTCCGCCTAAATCACCAGCTGTGTCAGTTTCTCTATAAGGAGGGAAATAAATAGTGCTTGGAGTTAAACTCTTGAATTCTCCACTTTCCTTATTTTGACCCCACCAATTTGGAGCTTCTTCACCAGCGTTTGTTTGTAAGAACTTAACAGCTAAGTTTCCATTTAAGCTCTTTGCTTCACCATTAATAGTGTAGTCAACAGTCCAATCAACGCTAGCATCAACTGCGAAAGTGAGTTCAATAATATAAACATGAACAGCTTTCTTTAAATCAGCCTTAATTGATGCAACTCTTTCGTCTGCATCTGATGCTACAGCTTCCATCTTGAATTCTGGTTTTGCTGTTGCATCACCCCAGCCTGCGAATTGCCCTGTCACATAGTAATCATGTGCATCATCAGCTGTAAAGTTTGTTGTACATGCTACTAATGATACAGCAGCTACTAATGCTACTAATAAAGTTAATACTTTTTTCATTTTTTTGCTTCTCCTTTTTTATTATTTGCACTCTTTGTGCTTGATACCTATTTTAATACTACTGTAGTCATCGGACCGATGGTCAATGTCATGCCATCTAGCGATGCACTACCCTTACCAACGATTCCTCTTATAATACTTATTGTTTCGCTGGTATAATCTGATAGATCAACTATCAACTCATTTGCTCCCGTATTGTGCAATACGATAACCTTTGATCCTTCATAAGTGCTAATAAACCCGCCAAATGTTTTTTTGTCTTCAACTATTATTGGAGTGTATACCCCTCTTGCGATTTCAGGGTTAGCATTTCTTAATAGTATTAGTTTCTTATAATGATTATATAAGCTATTACTATCTTTAATCTGAGAACTAACTGTTCCATTGACTTGGGACTTTTTGTCATAAGTCGATCCTATTGGATCCTTAATCGAGTCTTTATCACCCCATAACATCGCTAGTCTTCTATTGGCATCGGTGTTTTCTGATCCTCTAGAACCTTTCATACCGATCTCTTCTCCATAATAAATGTATGGCGAACCAGGACTTAACATATAGAGGTTAGCGGCCATTTGCATGAAATACTCATCTACTGATAAATATCCAGCTGCTCTATCCATATCATGGTTGGCAATAAACGGTGAAAGATTAATGTTATTAGTATACTCACTAATCTTTTTTAAATAACCTTCAATGTATTTAGTGTAATCAGATACGGAATAATTCACATAAGCTGTTTGTGTAATATATCCTTGAAGCTGTGACATTCCAAAATCAAAACAACTGAAATTTTGGTAATAAGGGATAATAGCGGCATCTGCGGACCAAGCTTCTCCTACTACGTAGGCATCGCTTTTAATCTTTTTAACTTCCTCCATAAACCAATTCCAAAATTGATAGTTTTTGGCATCATACCCTAAATATATATATTTAACGGCATCTAATCTAAAACCAGTAACTCCAAGATCAAACCAAAACTTAATGATATCAATGATTTCTTCTTTTACTTCCTCATTATCCATGTTTAACTCTGGCATCGTGCTTGAGAAGTTTCCTTCATAATAATAATCAGTTGAACCAATTTGATAATATGTACTACCTGGGTTTTTATCACTTGATTGCTTTATTTCATAGTAATTAATATATTTATTACTAAAATCATTTTGCTTAATCGCGTTAGTCGCTTCTCTAAACCATGGATGCCAGTCTGATGTGTGGTTTAAAACTAAATCAATGATGACATTTATTCCTCTTTTGTTGCACTCTTTTATTAGTTCTTTAAAATCATCTATTGTTCCAAAGCTATTATCAATCGATTTATAGTCAATGACATCATACTTATGATAAGATGTTGACCTCATGATTGGTGATAACCAAATTCCATCAACTCCAAGGCTAAGACCAGAATCAGGTTTTCCATCGTTTAGGTAATCCAGACGATTGATTATTCCTTTTAAATCTCCGGTTCCATCCTTATTAGAATCCGAGAATGAACCTACAAATATTTGGTAGTATGTTCTAAAATTATCACTAACCTCTTTTGATTTTAAATTATCATCAACTTTTATAGCATACTCCTTTGAACCACACCCTGCAATTAGAAAACTTGTAAGAATGGCTAATGAAAATAATAATAGTCTTCTCATTATCCTTTTACTGCTCCAGCAGTGATGCCCTCAACATAATATTTTTGTAAGAATAAGAAAAGTGTAACAATTGGCACTGAGACTAACAAACATCCGGCAACAAAGGTAGAAAATAGGTTAGCATCAGATTGTTCACCATACATCATCGAATATAACCCCACGGAAACAGTCAACCGTTCGGGGTTCTGTTCTCCTAGAATCGCCCTAGCAAACACAAAGTCTGTCCAAGGACCTAAAAATGATGTCAAAGCGGTATAAACGATAATCGGCTTACTGAGCGGTAAAACAATTCTAGTAAATGACTGAAGATTGGTCGCACCATCTAATTTTGCAGACTCTAATAAACTGTTTGGAACCACATCAAAGAAGCCTTTTGCTACATAAAATCCTAATCCTGCTCCGCCTGAATAACAAAGTATTAAAGCGGTTAATGATCCTGGATAAGAATTAAGTAATCCAAATATTTTTAAGATATTGTATATCGCAATAATTGACATAAACCCTGGGAATAATCCTAAAATCATCGCGATATTTAAAAATGGCTTTCTTAGTTTAAAACGCATTTTACTCATAATGTATGCAACTGATAAATTCAAGATCGTTGATAGTATACAAGTGAAAATCGCTATTATCAAAGTGTTTGAAAACCATTGTAAAAAGTATCCGTTTGAGTACTTAGTTCCAGAAACCCCTTGAAATAATCTTACAAAATTATCAAATCCATATGACTTAGGGAAATAAGAACCATTTACTAAACCAACAAACACACCCGCATCATTATACTCAGCCCGAAAGGCTGTTAAGACCATCCAAAGAATCGGAAATAGCCAAATTACTGCTAGGATAACCAAAATAGTATGTAAGATAATTGTTCCTCTTATTTTGGCTCCTTTAATGCTTGCAGATTTCTTTTTTGGGGATTGAACAACGTTTGAATTAGTCATTATTGAAATTCCCCCTCTTCTTTATAGGACTTGGTATTGCGATAAGTTGCGAGTGTTCCTACTGCCATTATGATAAATGTTAGGATTGAAATCACAGCACCAGTACTATAATTATTTTGATCTACTGTCAATCTAAACAACCAGGTTACTAATAGATCGGTATCTCCCGGTTTTGGACCAGCTGAAGTATTTGGTCCACCGGCGGTTAATAAATAAATAATATTAAAACTTGTAATATTTCCCATAAAACTGCTAATCAAATATGGGGTTGTAATAAACAATATATATGGCATAGTTATTTTTCTGAATTGTTGGCTTTTTTTAGCGCCATCCATCTCAGCAGCCTCATATAATTCAGCTGGTACATTCATTAAAATACCACTAGTCATTAACATTGTATATGGAATACCTACCCATATATTAATGATGATTACCATTAACCTTGCCAACCACATATTATCAGCATTTCCTAAAAATTTAATTGGTGTATCAATTAATCCCCAATCTTTAAGCGCTGTATTTATTGGACCATACTCAGAAAACAAGAGTCTCATCATCAAAAGTGATACGAACTGTGGAATAGCAATTGTTAGTACAAAGATTGTTCTCCACATTTTTTTAAACTTGACCAACTTATTGTTGATTAGTATTGCCACAAATATTCCTAAAAAATAGTTAGTAAATGTAGCACAGACAGCCCAAATTAATGTCCATCCTAAGACTCCCCAAAAACCAAACAAATCACTACTTCCATTAAATAATCCAGCAAAATTCACGAAGCCAACCCAATCAAATAATTGATTTGGTGGAAGATGATCATTATCATAATTCGTAAAAGCTACAAAAATCATAAAAATGTTTGGAATTATTGTTAGTACTAAGATTCCAATAACAGCTGGTGTTAACATTGAAGTGTGAAACTTCTCATCTGCTAAGGTTTTAACATCTTCGATAAAATTAGTTGGTCTTTCACCATTTCTAATATCTAGATCCGCTTTATAAGAGCTTTTAATTCCTCCAATCCATATTCTAAAGAATATTAGGATTAGCATAATTGTTACAATACCATATAGCAACATCAACAATGAATTATCAGCCTTTTCAAAAATACTTCCAACATTAGTACCAAGTGTTGTTAAGTTCCCTAAAGCTTTTCCACCTATTGGCGTTCCAGATATCTCTGGTGAGATAATCATTATTAAAAGAAATATTACCTCAGATACTAAAAACAAAGATCCTTTGACAAATTGTTTTCTAGCAAAATTTCCAAATCCTAGAATAAAGTGGGATATTTTAGTCCATATCGAGCTATCTTTAAAGCGAAACCCAAAATCAACAAATACTTTTTTTAATGATTTTGCAATCTTGATAAAGAAATTTTTGAAGGCTCGTCCTATTTTTAAAAGAATAACTTGTAAAACATTCTTTTCGGAAACTTCCATAAGTTCCTCCTAATTTATTATTCTGCGTTACCTGTTTTCCAAATATTTTGAACCTTAGTCATCTCTGCTAAAATTGCTGCATCGTTTCTTAGTGACCCTGTTCCTTTAATGTTATCTAATAAATCCATCATCATTTCAGGAGCGTTTTTTGAATAAAAATAGAAGTTGAAATTAGAGCTAACTCCAAATGGTTGTGGAATACCGTATTCAAACATACCAAGTTGTGCGTTTGCTAACGCGATTGCTTCTTTTTGAGCATCTGTTGTTGCGTTTGCTAATTGTAAAGAATCAAATTCTGCAGAAGCATTTTTATATGAAGGCAAGTTATTAGCGTTAATGAATGAACCTTCTTGAACTTCTGGGCTAGATAAATATTTTAATATTCCATCTAAATACTCAGCAAACTTACTATCTTTTTTCTTTACGAACATTTTGATATCAGCAAATGTTCCAGAGCGATATGTTTTACCAACTAAATCTTGATTATTATCAACATCATATACTGTATCAGTAGTTAATGTGAAGGTTGGAAGTTTAGCAATTCCTAAATTAGTACCAAGTGCTGCTTTTGCGGCATTATAATGCCAAGCACCACCAACTACTGATAATGATTGTCCTTGGGTTAATTCGACTGTCCATCCAGAGTCAGTAGTTCTTCTACCAGCATAAGGATTATTCATATCAAATAATACTTCTTGTCCATATTTCATGAAGGATAACACGTCTGCTCCAGTTGCGTTACACGCATCTTGAACACCACCATCATAGATTTTAATTGAAGAAGTTTTTGAAGATTCTTCAACCGCTAATAATAAGAATGAATTATTATATCCATCAGTTCCTGTTAATGAAAAGGCTTGTTTTTTTGCCGCCGCTGCTGCTTCTAATATTCCTTCCCAAGATTGCGCTTGAGTATCACTAATCTTAGACTTATCATAATAAAGAATTAGTGCTTGTCCAATATATGGAACACCAAATGAATATTCAGTCCCTTGAACAGTAGATTTCGTAACTGCTACGTATTCAGGAACATTATCATTTTTTACTTGATCAATAAGTGTTTGATCAGTAATTGGTGCTATCGCACTAGACCCTGATGTTAATCTTGCTAAGTTATCATGAGCGATTGTAAGTATATCTGCTCCCGCGTCTGTATCATTTAAGAATGTTGCTGCCGCTGTTCCAGTATCAACACCCTTAACTTCTATGGCATGTGGAAAATCTTTATTCTTTTCCGCTTTATATAGCGCCTTATAATCTGCTACTACTTCGGTATAGTAATCAACTGACTCTACTCCGACCCAAATAACCAATGCTTTTTTACCGCAAGCAAATAGTGAAAGCGATACAAAAACAAGCATCGAAATCGATAAAAGTATTTTTTTCATATATAAAAATTCCTCCTCCTTATGATGAAAGTACATCAATTTGAATCATTACATATTCATTTTACCCCTTGACGAGTATGTTTTTCAAGCGTTATGGCAAAAATGATACCGTTTTCATCGTTTTGAATTTATTGTGTCTAATATATTTTGATATACTTTAATCAAAAGGAGGAAATATATGAAAAAATTTTTATCTTTGCTTATTTTACTATTAATACCTGTTTTCTTTACGAGCTTTTTTAAAGCAGAAGAAAACATTAATAATCTTTACATCCATTACTTCCGTTATAGCGGTGACTATACAAATTGGACTGTTTGGGTATGGCAAAGCAAACCGGAAAGTATGGAAGGAGTTTCTATCCCACTTTCTGATGATGAAACTGCTGCTGCTTTTAACTATGGTGCGAAGGTTGCTATTATACCGCTAACAGATTCTTTTGCTGATGCCACTGAAGTTGGATTTATCGTTAGAAGAGGCGATTGGGTTGAAAAGGATGTTGATACTGATCGTTTTGCTAGTATCGTTGATAGCGGTGATGGAAACTGCCATATTTATCTAGTTGAAGGTGATCCATTAATCGGCACTAGTATAGATGATGAAAACGGCCCAAGTAGAACTCCTAAATTTAAAACCGGGTTTTTTATCTCGGAAAATGAAATTAGGTTCACCGCAACCGAGAGTGTTGATCCAGTCGATTTAAAGGTTTATGAAAATGATGTTTTATTATCAATTTCCGCTACTTCAATGAACACCGATAATAAGGGTGGGGTTATTACCATCGATAAAACCCTAGATTATGAAAAATCATATTTAATAGAGGTTTTATTTAAATCGGACAATTCCACTGGCAGTTATGCAGTAACATTTGATGGAGTTTATGACACTGATGGTTTTAATAATGCTTTTCAATATGATAAAGATGACCTAGGGGCTACAGTAAAAGACGGTAAAACCACATTTAAACTTTGGGCTCCAATATCTAGTGCTGTTACCTTAAACATTTACTCATCAGGAACCCCAGCTTCATTTGATGGTGGTACTGATGCTAAACTGGCAACTCACTTAATGGTTAAGGGGGATTCTGATAAGGGCGTATTTTCATTAACCCTTAATGAGGATTTACATGGTAAATACTATACATATGATGTTACAAATGGAACGAAAACCAATAAGGATATTGTTGACCCATATGCTAAAAGTGTTGGTATCAACGGTTTAAGAGGCTTAATTGTTGATTTTTCAAAAACAAATCCTAGTGGTTTTCAAGACATAGAGCTTCCAGATAATATGACTAATAATGTAGATGCGATTATTTATGAACTACATGTAAGAGATTTATCAATACATGAGTCTTGGAATGGATCTTCTATCAATCGTGGTCGTTATTTAGGACTTATTGAAGAAAACACAAAATATCAAGGTGTTACTACTGGATTTGATCACATTAAAGAATTAGGAGTTACCCATGTTCAATTACTGCCATTTTTTGATTATGGAAACGCCATAGATGAATCAAAGCAAGACGATAGTGAATATAATTCATTTAACTGGGGTTATATGCCACTTAATTTTAATTCTCTTGAAGGTAACTATTCGGCTAATCCATATGATGGTTTAGTTCGTATAAACGAATTTAAACAAGTTGTAAAAGCATATGCTGATGCAGGTATTAGAATAAACATGGATGTTGTATATAATCATACTGGTCAATCTGCTGATTCTAACTTCCATTTGATTGTTCCTGGGTATTACCACAGATTAACTAGTAGCGGAGCATTTAGTAATGGCTCTGGAACCGGTAATGAAACGGCATCTGAAAGATCAATGGTTAGAAAGTTTATCGTTGACTCTGTATTATTTTATGCAACAGAATATAAACTAGGTGGTTTTAGGTTTGACTTAATGGCTCTTCATGATATCAAAACAATGGAAGAAATAGCAGCTAAACTACACGAAATTGATGATACTATTATGGTTTATGGCGAGCCTTGGACTGGTGGAACTTCTACTTTGCCTGTAAGTAACCAAGCTAGTAAAAGTAACATCAATAAGATTGATGGTGTAGGGGCTTTTAATGATTCGCTAAGAGATGGTGTTAAAGGTTCAGTATTTGACCAAGCAGGACCTGGCTTTGTCCAAGGTAATTATTCACCTTTAAATGCTGTTAAATACGGTATTACAGGCGGCATAACTCATCAAGACAACACTGGATTCGTCGCTTGGCATCAAGATCCTAATAAAACCATTAATTACGTGACTTGTCACGACAATAACACACTTTACGATAAGCTTTACTTGTCTTTAGAAGCTACTGAGCAAGATTTATCATTAATCCCTTTATTAAGCAAACAAGCTAATGCATACGTTTTACTTGCTCAAGGTGTTTCATTCTTACATGCTGGTGATGAATTCTTAAGATCTAAACCCTTAGATGATGGATTTGACCATAATTCATATCAATCACCTGATTCAGTCAATCAAATAAGATGGAATTTAAAGGTTGAGAATAAAGAAGTTAATGATTATTATAAAGGACTCATCGCATTTAGAAAAGCTCATCCATCATTAAGAATGGCTGATGCTCAAAACATCAATGATAACTTAAGGTTTGTTTATAGAGACACTAGAGGCTTTATCGCTTATTCAATCACTAACGATTCATCAAATGATCCTATCAAGACTATTTTAGTATTGCATAATTCTAATACAAGCGATATTAAAGTAACTCTTCCTAGTGGCAACTGGAATGTATATGTAAATGGAACTACTGCCGGTAATGATATTATCGAAACAGTTTCTAATGAAATAATCATTCCTGCTCACACATCATACGTATTAGGAAATGTTGATACCAAAGTTAATCATTCTTTATTCCCTGCAAAGGCAACCGTACTTGATAACAACAATAATCCAAACCTTGGTTTAATCCTTGGTTTATCAATTGGCATTCCAGTCTTACTAGGTGCTGCTGTAGCCACATTCTTCATCATTAAAAACAAGAAAAAGAATGCCTTAGAAGCTAAATAGATAAAACTAAATAATTTCATTAAGTATAAGAAGCGAGATCTGTCTCGCTTCTTTCTCTTTGTATACTTTTAAAAATTTCATTGCATAGTTAAATATCATCAAAACCTTTTTGTTGGTTTTTTTCTTTTTTTTCATAAAAAAGCAGATTTTTCTGCCTATATATGAAGAGGATAAGTATTTTTTATCCAAAAAAATCAGGAAGGAGGTATATATGATGTATATAAGTATGATTGGATATCTAGATAGCGTAAGACACCAAAAAAACCTGACAGTTGAAAAAATGTGCGACGGAATAACTAATCCAAAACAGTACTACAAATTCATTAATGGGTTATCTGATCCTTCCATTAATAAGTTTGAAATGTTCGTAACATTAAAACTTGAAATGAAAATGTCAGAGTTCTTTATTCTCTATGAAGACCATCTAGAGAACATTGTTTCAAAATTGGTGACTGGATAAGTTCACCATATTAGTTATTAAAGGAGAAAAGACCAAGATATGAAATATAAACAATTCACTTCTTGGCTTTTTCTTCTTGACTATTATATTAATTTATTGGCAAGACACAGGAGTAGGATAATAGAGCTCACTATGTTTGCCTGCATTCTAAAATTTCCCGCTATGACTGTAAGTGTTTCAATGTATGGGCAAACGGATTTGAAGTGCTTGTCTCGATCTTAATTGAACATGTAAAATACTTTAGATTGTTCAGTGGATTATTTGGAGATAAGGAGTAACGGCGGGAACTTCTGCCCGCCGTTTTGCTTACTATAAATTGCGATTTGTTTGCTTATTGTTTTTTGTTTTTTTGTGTAGGGGGTTGTATTGAAAAAATGAGATTGCCAAATTAAGGGGAATGGTCAGGCGGCGGTTTCCGACAGCCCACCACTCCTTCTACCTGTCACTTGTTTTGTCGCTTATGTTAATCAGCTATTTTTACAATGCCAATTTTTGTGTGCTTCAAATAAATGAATGTGTATGTTCCTTGGATTCTTGTGCCTTTACTAACAAACAGCTTAATCGTTTTTTCGCTATCAACCTCTTTAATTATGGGATGGTCATTGAGTTGTTGTCCTGTTTCAGATTCATTTTTTGCATATCGAATTACGGTGCCTGTAATTTCCTCAAAAGTATTATTTCGCACACTATTTAAATCTTTGAAACAAATAATACATCTGTACACCAAGTATATTTCCGCTAAAGCAGAAATCCCAATGCCTACATAAGAAATAATACTTGAAACATTTTGTTCCATTCCAAACAACCCATCTCTGTTCATAGCTAATAAAACTATTACGGTAATCATTATCATATTAAACACAATACTAAACACAAGAAATATGAAGTATTGCATTTTCAAGCCTTTTATTGATTTATTTGCCATAAAACCCTCCTTTTACGCATACAGGAATTGAGGACTTTGGTTCCCAAACAACCCCTTTTTATACATGTCCCAAAATCCTCTTGTTATTCCTCTTGCAAAAGATCTCCAAGGACTCGGAAATAGATAAGTTGCCGCTCTCGTTCCTACATCATAATAGTATTTTTCGGCATCAAATCCCGCCTGCCTGCCAGTGCCCATTTTTACGAATTGATTTACTGCTGGCCTTATGCCAATGTCAAATATTGCGTTTCCTATGCTCGGGCCTTTACCAAACAGGCCTCTCGTCAAACCACCGAAAACAAAAGCTACGGCATAATCCTCCCAAGTGCCAATCGGCGTCCCAAATGTCGAGTAAGCCATAAGATCAGTGGTAAGTTTACCAAATACGGAAGATACGCCTCCCGCTAAGTATACTCCTCCAAGTCCAGCGACTACTCCAACAGCCGCACCAAGTGCCGCTCCTGTTAGAGTTCCAAGAGCAATTCCACCAACCAAGTCCCAGCCACGTACGTCATTATTGTAAGCGTTTATGCCGCCAGTTACGCCGCCCAAAATTGCCCCAACAATCAAACAAGCTAAAAAGATAGATATTGCAAACGTTCCGGTACTATCTGTATACATCACAGGGTTGTTGTGACAATATGCATAAAGATTTAATCCTACAATGCTTTCTGGATCTAAATACTCAATACTATCAGGTGATATGAATCTTCCTACCTCTGGATCATAATATCTAGAATTTAGGTAATATAAATTAGTTTCAACATCATAGTAGTATCCTTTATATCTAAATGGATTTATATTTCCTATTGAAGCACTGTTTGAATCTATTTGTCCATTTGAACTTAATACTAGATGATTACCATATGCATCATATACATATCTATTCACCAAAGTACCATTACTACTTATTACACCTTCTATTATACCAGTAATATCCCTTAAATAATAGTAGGAATCATCACCATAATCAAAACCGATCAACTGTCCATTGATGTCATATTTGTATGTTATAAGAGGTGTTAGACTTCCTCTTTTTTCAAATATTATTTTGGAATCTTCAAGGAAATATCTAATCGTATTTACTCCATTATTTTTACTAATTCTAAAGCCACTTTCATCATATTTATATACATTATTACCGTAACTTGATAATCTGCTGCCTTCCCAAGTCAATGAGTTATTCTTATAGTTGCTTGGGAATAGTGGATTATTCGAGTTATAGATATTTTCAATAACTGAGCTTTCTTTTTCAATTAGTGTTAACAGTGAGTCATCATATGTATAAAATGTTTGATCGTTATTGACTGTTTTTGATGTGATATTCCCATTATTATCATAAGTATAAGTAATAACCTTATCCACTTGGTTTTGTCCTTTATGGATAACTTCCTTAGTTAGTCTTTTTAAATCATCATATTCATAGTAATTAGCTTCAATCACTACCTTATAACTATCAAACTTAATTTTATGAGTAATGTTACCTATTTCATCATAATCATAATGGGTCTCATAATTACTTCCTACCACCTTAATTGGTAATTTATTTTCATTATATGTGATCGTTTCATCAATTATCGTGCCTAAATTATGATTCACTTCTTTTCTTATTAAGATACCATCATCATCAAACTCATTTTGACTAAAGCTATTTATATTATTTTTAGTAAATGATGTTTTATTTTGCGGAGTTGCTGATGGGGCCTTAGCTATCGCTAATGCATCCATTAGTTCATCTTGTATTTCATCTAATGATTTATCATATATAATACCGCCTGAAAGGATTTTAACCCCGTTTTCAACCGAGTTATCATTACCTCCAAAGTGTCCAATACCTGCCTTTTCTATTTCTAAAGCAAGAGCATATCTTTCTACACTATATATTTGATTATTAATAATTATTTTTGAACCATTTTCATCAATCGAAAGAGCAAATAAACAATAATCATTACTAATCACACCAAGTGGATTGACATCAAAAGGATAAACTATATCATCTTCTGGCTTAAATGTAGGTCCATCTTCGGTAATATCTACATAATAACATCTATTGTTTTTATCTTTTAGCCATAAGATAGGTCCAAGATGTCCACTTGGGATTTTCATCCAGGCATATATACCAATACACTTTCTTGTATAACTTGAAACATTATATGATAACTGTGCGTTATTTTTGGTAAATGTTAGGATTGCTTGATTTAGAGTTTCATCAACTGTTCTTTCTAAGTTCTTGTTTTCAAGTGGTAATTGATTTTTATAGGTTCTACCATCTTTTTTAAGAGTTATAACATCAAAGTAATCCTTAGTGTATATGTCTTTATATACTTTTCCTCTATTAGTTCTTTCATAGCTATAATCATATTCTATTTTTAATGATAAATTATTAAGAAGGTGATTAGTTTCTTGCAGATTGTCTAAATTATCATACTTGTAGGTAGATGAATAATCAGGAGTTGATGTCCCATTTGTTTCAAGATAATTGTCCACTTTTTTTAAAGCCCCATTATCAAAATATGAGAATTCTTTTTTATTAAAAGGCAAAGAATAATATATTACTTGACTTAGTCGATCAAAATCATCATAGTCAAAAGCATATCTTAGTGAAGTATTTAGTTTGATTGTTTTGGCTCTTAACTTCTCATCATATGTAAAAGCATAATA
This sequence comes from Acholeplasma sp. OttesenSCG-928-E16, assembly GCA_030266845.1. Lineage (GTDB taxonomy): Bacteria > Bacillota_I > Bacilli_A > Acholeplasmatales > Acholeplasmataceae > JAJDIT01. The sequence continues at coordinate 43,691 of JAJDIT010000005.1, forward strand.
AGGATTTTGATTGTTCCCATAGTATTTCTTTTGAACTAAGGAAGTGTCTTTCCCAAGATGTGTATAGTATTCATAAGTTACTAATTTCTTTTCTCCAATAAGAACATCTGTTAATCTTTTTTTAAGATCATAGTTAAAAACATAATCTATATCTGATGATATCTCAGTCAAGTTTTCCCCTTGATATGTAAGACCATTAGAAATATCATACTCATTTACTATGAAATTGTTATTCAATAACTTTCCATCATATTTATATTTTTGTTTATTGATGATTCCACTCTTATCTGTACTATACATATTATTGTGTAGCAGATAATTGAAAACCTCAGAGTTGTTTGAATATGAATCAGTTGATCTGATTAGATGATCATTATCATCATATTCATGATAATTAGTATATGTTTCTTCTCCTTTTTCGATTTCTTCTGATATTAGATTACCATTTTGATAGGTATTGGTAATGGTTTGATTTGCTGTAGGAGCGTAAATCTTTACTAAATTGGAATTTTCATCATATTCATAGGTGATTAAATCTCTATCTTCTGTGATGATGGCAGTTAATCTATTTTCATCATCGAATTCCGTTATAGCATTTTCAATATTTAGCGATATTCCATTAACGTCTTGTGGAGCAATATAATCACCAAAATTTGACATATCCGTTCTATATAAACTCATTAGCCCAATAGTAACACTTGAAGAGCTATTATTTTGGATAATATACCTTACTTTCGAATATGGCATACTAACCACTAGGGAACCAGATAATATCTGATATTCTACTGATAGGTGGTCAAAATAGAACGTTTTTTCTTCTTGAAGAGCATCATTTGAATCATAGGTCTCAATAATCAATTTGACATTTCTCTTCTTATAATTCCCTTTTAAAAAGCATGAAAAAACAAGCTCATCCTCGGCATCTCCAAGAAGCATGATATCTTGGTATATTCCGCTTTTTTGACCAACTTCAATTCCAGTTCCAATAATTTCTTCATTTAATATTGCAGAATAGTTATTGCTTCCACTTACTCCGCTCCATGATAAAACTTCACTTGGGGCATTTAATATATTCCTAATAGGAGTGTTTGCCATATTGAACTCATGGGTGCTTCCATCTTTACATCTCTTGTATTTTAAATTATAGATTTTTCCGTCAATTGCATAGAATTTTAGTTCACCTGCTGAATTATAGTAATAATCAATAGTTTTGGATGACTCTTTTATAGTGATATGATTGCTGCTTCTTGTGTAGACATCAATGTCATGAGTAATACCATCAGTTATTGTATTACTCATGTAATTTCCTTCTTCACTATTTTTTGCAAGCCTTGAAAATTGGATATCCCTTTTTTCATCATTGACAATAATTCCACTTGGATTAAAACTTGTCTTTTCTAGATAATAATCAACGTTATCCACTGTCTTAACAACTTCTATTTTTGATATGTCTGAGTTTGAATAGGTTATCTTTGTTTTTTGATGGTTATTGTTGTCATTTATCGTTTGAATTCTATCGTTTGTGTTATAACTAAAACCTATGTTAAGAGGCTTGTTGTTTCTTGTGATTGCGGATAATCTAGTATTCATCAAGCCACCGGAATAAAAATATTTAATGATCACTCCATTACTTATTTGTTCAGTTACTTTACTATCTTCAATCTTTAGTTCAACTCCTCTTGATTTTATCCACATAAAATCATCAATAACAACAATATAAGTTTGTGTAAAGACATCAACAAAAATGTAATCAACATTAGGCTCGTTGACATAAAAATATTGATTTGCTTCTGATAAGCTCATCTTTCTAAAATATCTATAATAACCTTCTGGGTCTAAATAATAACCATCTAGTCCAGTTAAATGAATATCATAATCTAGATTACTAACGATTCCGCTCCCCAAAGCTCCATTAAAGTCATTTCTTTTTTTCACACTAAGCATCACGTGTTGATTACTAAATAGTTCATATCTATACTCTGGAACTCCTTTTTTAAAAGAAATATCGCAAAGACCTACTCTTTTATTAATAGAAAAACTATCTTCGATTTGCCTTCTTTCGCTTTCTGTTGTGATAAAAAAGCGCACACTATCAATATCATTTGGTAGATCATTAAAAACATATAATTTATCATCATCTGAAGTGCTAATGTAATCATTTGTTATAACGAATGAAACGTTGTTTTGTCCCAAGGCTGAATTAATAAGTTTTGTAATATCAAAAGTAACTATGGTTCCATTTACTTCACCATCAAATTCATAGTCTACTTCTCTTTTTGAAAATTTATGTTGCTGAAGAGGGTAATCTGAAACTTGCCCACTTTCTGCGGTTGCAATATACCCTTTAAAGTCTATATCTTTCAATAACTCCTTATTTAAATCGTAAAAATATACAATAGCCAATGCCTTGTGAATCTTATCTATACGTTCCTCTGGTACAGTTTTTTTAAAAGGAAGCAGATCGACCCTAAATAACATCTTTAATTCCTTGTTAAATTCCGCTACGTTACCAGTCTCAACTATGAAATTTCCCTTATAAAAATAATTTTCAAGTTGGACTTTAGTGGTGGTGCTTTTATCACCCATAATTAATTTACTCATTGCATTTTCTCCTTTTGTCTTAATGCTTCTTTTACTACTTCATAGTCTTGATGCAACAAAATTGAATCATAGCCATCACACATGACTCTTCTATTGCCCCTGCCATAGATAAATAGAACCTCATTATCCATAAGTCCATTTATTGCCTCAATTATCGCTTGCCTTCGATCACTTATTTTAATAAAGGCTACATTTAATAAGCTTGCCTGATAATCAAGGAAATCATCTTTATTCGTTGCACCACTATCTGATGTTGTTAAGTAAACAAAATCAGCATTATTATTCATATATTTCATGTTAAAACCAATAGAATCTACCTTATCTAAAACAAGGTTATCTTCATTGTGCTCTTTATCCCATGAATAGTGCCCAAGCCCTGTTTCACCTGTTACTACTTTGATTTTTGAAAGATAGTTTAGTTCTTTATATTTTTTAAATAATTCAAGGTGTGGAGCAGAATGTAATGATATGATAATATGGCTATTATTGACTTTTATATGAGTATCTCTGCCTTTAATTTTTATGTCTTGAATAAACAATTTGAAAAAATCGTAATCATACACATTTAGCGCTTCAAGCAAAGTAACACATCCAGTAATATTCTCGGCGTTAAATGGAAATAAGAGGCTGGTTTTTATATCATATTCGTTTTCTTTATATAAAACTGTAATATCTAGCCCATTCATCGTATCAAGCGTTGTTTTTGAATAAAACTTAACATCAACATCGATGTTTTTATGCTCACTGACCCATTTTGAAGAATAAGTGATTCTTTCGTTTTGTTTATTGATTTCCATCAATTCATCAAAATTACTAGCATCCGAAGTTCCAATAATGAATTTTACACTTTTGTCTTCTACTTCCTTAAAAAACTCTTTTTTTAGATCAACATAATCTGGATATAAAATTATATTATGCTTCGGATAAATATTGGTAATCATTCTTAGATCAAAAGGAATATTTTTGGTAAGTCCTTTTTTAATTGCTGCTTCATTTACTTCTAATATAAGAAAATCCGCATCATATTCTATAGCATCTGTTAAGGCGTCCAACAACATCCTTTCATCTCTTAACGGATTTTCTACTGCTTCATCACTAGAGATATAGCTGATTTTAGAATCAATCATAATTGAGGAGTACAAAATTGACTTATATCCCTTTTCTTTTAGGTATTGGTGAGTCAGATATGCTACTGTTGACTTCCCTCTTGAACCGGTGATTCCTATTATTTTTAGATTGCTTTTTTTCTCCTCTTTTGTTTCAAAAGAATCATTCGTTTTTTGAATAAAGCTGTTTCTTAAAACATTATTAATATCAATTACTTTAGAAGCACTATTATTTAAACTTCTTTTCTTGCTTACTTCGTTGTCTTTCTTTAAATTAATTATTAGATCATTTATTTTCATACTAATCTGTTACCCCTCCCGATGGATTAATTATTGATATTTCTATTGGTATACTTCCGATGAGTTTTGGTTGAACATCATCTTCATGGACATTCATCGTTCCGTTTAGTTTGGTAATAGTTCCTGGTAGTCCAGTTGGAACACCTAAAATATTTAAGCTAATTTGATATCTGCTCCACGTTTCACCTTCTACTGTTATAGTGTTTTGAAAACTTAAGTTGACAAACACTTGATAATTCTCTATATAAAATGGATAAATTATTATAGCGGCATGAGCATCTATTAAGTGACTAGATGCCATCACCAATTGTGAGGTAGCATTTCTAGTCATATTGAAGGTTTTAGGATATTTTATATATTTATCATTGGTTTGATAATAAACTTTATTTACATTTTGGAAATTAGAATAAATTGGCAAAAAGATCTCGTTTGATTCACTCCATCTTGTTGTGTTAAAACGTAACTTATCACCTAAATCAATGATTTCTTCACTTAAAACCGGAACACTCATCACTTCTCCTTGGTACCCTTTTAAGATTTTAATTAATTCACCATTTTTTGCTCTAAATTCTGCCAAAACAAAATTATCCTCCTTTATCGTTTCAAAGGAATCGTTGGTATCCTTTAGGTACATTGTCTTATTAATGGGATTGGCAGGAAAATTACTTACAAACTTAAAATACTCGCTATCGTTATTGGTTAATGTTGATTGAGGACTACTTTGGGGTGACATCATAACACTTTTTGTTGTTGTTTTTTGAATTAATAGTTCAAAGTCGCTTGTTACTGTGACATTAACAATATTGTTACTAATCAAAATATCACTAATGCTAGTTGGAAGAGAAGAAACATCTAAGGTTAAATAATTTCCAATTGTCTTATTTAGTGCTATGTTGCTGTTGATAAAACCAGAAAAGCCACTCTTCTCTTTGATCCTGTAGTATATGTCATTACTTAATACCGCAATCTGCACAGCGGTTCCTTCCAAGTTGATATGAATGACCACTATCTCTAAACCTAAATCATTTGCTACATAAATGCCATCACTCATGTTTAGATTGGTTATTTCACTAATCGTTTTTGCTACTTTCATTGTTTGTTTTCTCCTTATTGATATTTACTTCATTGGTGAGTGTTATTAATTCCTCTAAAAACTCATCAATAGTTTTATTTGATATTTTAATTCTTTGTTTTTTTACAAATTCTCTCATTCTAGATAAACAATATTTCTTTTTATCTTTACCATTTAAGAAAAGCGTTTCTGCTTCCTTAATCAGTACTTTTAGTTCATCAATCACTAATTCCTTGTTATTTAATTCTTTGGCTTCCTTCATTTTGTTAATTAATACTTTTAGATAAAACGTTATTGCCGTAAATAATGAAATTCCTGCAATGATTATTTCTTGGTATTTCTCTAGTAACTCCATTTACTACTCTCCTTTTCTTGGGTTTTGTTTAAGTTAAAAAATATTTCTGTCCCACTCCCTCTCTAATTAAAATAAATTTTGTTTTGTAATATGTTCTTTAAGTTTAACTTTATTATTAAGTATCGTTTCATAATAAAATATGTCCAAAATCGCTCTATCAATTTTCATTTTCTTGTGATATGACAAATGTAAAATAAATCCAAGAATGACTTTAATTGATAAACATACAAAAAAAAGAAGCAGTTCATAGACTATGCTTCTTCATTATTTCCTTTTTGATTTAGTTTCTTATTTGTAATTTATTATAGGTATTAAATACCAATAAGTCCTAAAGCTTTGATACCACCGGTTACTTCAGCAAAAACAACATAGTAACTACCAGCTTCTAGGGCAACCGAAATATTGTTAAAATTGGTAACACCAGCAACTTGTAAAGCATTAAATGGCGGAACTAATAATGCATTACTAGTAATATTTTCAAACTTTCCGCTATCGATACTTTGACCAACCCAGCTTTCATCACCGCTTTTTTTGATTTTAATGCCTAAACCAGCATTAAAACTAGTGATTTCGCCATTATGTTCATGAATGATTGAAGTAGCTCCACTTACCTCTGTTAAATCGACTGATGCGATATATAAGTGATATGTTTGTTTTAAAAGACCCTTAACTGACTTAACCCTTGAATCATTTAAAGAGATTGCTTCCATTTTTGTTTCTGCATTTGTTGCTGCATTAACTACATAATAATCCGCATTCGCATTAGCTAATACTTTATTACAGCCAAAAAGAGTTAATAAAAATGTAAAACATATTATTATAGATAAAATCTTTTTCATAAGACACCTTCCTTTTTTCCTAATAGATTATAACACTTTATTAATAATTAATAAATCATTAAAACTTTTTTACATATTTTTTAATGACTTATTATAGTAGCTACACATACCCTTTAGTTCACAGATAGCACAATTAGGCTTTAATGCTTTACAAGTATATCTACCAAACAATAAAAATTGATGGTGTAGCTTATTCCATTTAGATATATCAAAGGTTTTTTTTAAGGCTTCTTCTACTTTTCTAACAGAATCTTCACTATTAGCAATTCCTAGCCTCTTTGAGACCCTTAATATATGTGTATCAACCGCGAATGCTGGCTCAATATTTAAAACCGATAATATAACATTTGCTGTTTTTCTACCAACACCCGGTAAAGACTCTAGTTCTTTTCTATTTTTTGGAAAATCTCCCTTTTTTGATATTTCATCAGCAATACTTTTAATATACCTAGCTTTATTCTTATAAAGACCAATTGATTTAATTATCTCTTCTAAATCATTTATGTTAGCTTTTGAGAGTTCTTCTGCTCCTTTATATTTATCAAATAAAATGGCGGTTATTTTATTGACCGCCTTGTCGGTTGTTTGAGCGCTTAGTACTACCGCTATTAATAGTTGGAACTCATTTTGATAATTTAGCTCTGGTTTTGGATCTGTAATTATTTTATCAAAGTATTCTAATATTTTATTTGATTGCTTTAAAGATATCATCTAAGGCCTTTTTTGTTTTTTCATCTACTTCGACTTTTTGAACTTTTGCATCATTAATTAATATTTTTTCGATTATTTTTAAAGAGAGTTTATTATTGTCTTTTGCGATATTAATAGCTTTTAAAATATCTTCATGTGTATATCGTTCTTCTTCATAAAAAGAACGAAGAGTTTCTAGTTCATTATCGGTTAAGATTCGATTTAATTCTGTTTCTAATAAATCGATTGTCTGGCTTATCTTTGCGTTACCAGCATCTTTTGCTTGTTGTAGTAAGAAGCGTTCTAAAATATCAAAAGTATTATCGATATTAAAGACTTCTCTTTCTTTTCCATCTTTGGTATTTTCTAAATCGATTGTCATAAAACCATTTTTCATTAGTGAATAAGTAATCTCTTCGACTTTTTCTTTTTTTAAGTCGGTTTTTTTGGCTAACATGGCGATTGAAAAAGTATTCTTTTTTCGATACATCGATAATAAAACAAGGAGCATGGTCGCTTCTACATATTTTAGTCCAAGCTTCTTATAGTCACTTAAAATTATTTTATCTATTTCAATACCATAATTTTGATACAACTGTTTTATTATCATCCTTATTCCGCCTTTTTAGATAATGCCTCTTTTGCCGCATTTTGTTCTGCGGTTTGTTTTTTCTTTCCGATTCCTTTCCCATATAAAATACCATCAACATAAACTCTTGCTTCAAACTCTTTATCATGAGATGGGCCAGACTCCCTAACGATTTTATATTCTAAGGTTCTTTTATCTACTTGCATGTATTCTTGAAGAAGTGTTTTATAATCAAAGTCTTTCTCCCATACTTCATCTAAATAAGGAATACATAATTTATTAAATACTTGTTTACAAACCAAAAAACCTTGATCTTGATAAATTGCCCCAAATAAAGCCTCAAAAGCATCGGCTATGATCGCGTCATTTGGACCTTTTTGTCCTTCGCCCTTACCTAATAATAAATAATCTGCTAGCTTAATTTTGGATGCGTAGGTTACTAACGCCTTTTCTCTAACTGATTTAGCTCTAACCTTAGTCATTTCTCCTTCTGAGGATAAATCAAGGCTAAATAAATAATCACTCATCATTAATTCAATAACAGCATCTCCTAGAAATTCTAGCTTTTCATTGTTATCGACATTGTTTTCATATCCATACGATGAATGAGTTAATGCTAATTTATATAATTGGCTATTCTTTGGAGTTATTCCAATCTTAATAAATAAATTTTCCATATTGTTATTTTAATAATAAAATGCCTTTTTAGCAACCTTTATTTAAGAATTAGGTGTGTTTAAATATTTCCTAATTTGAATATATTTTGGATTTGTTTGATAATCCTTAGCATTTAAAATCTTTTTTGCATCTTCTAATGTATCTTTTAGTATTTTAAAATCTGTGTTGAAATTTAAAAACCGGTAGTTAATTTTGCCGCTTTGTTTTAGTCCAATAAATTCACCTGGACCTCTTTCTAATAAATCGTATTCTGATAACTTAAAACCATCAAAATTAGTAGCTAGAAAAGATAACCGATCAACATCTTCCTTTTTAGAAATCAAAAAACAATAACTTTGTTTATCGTTTCTACCAATTCTTCCTCTTAGTTGATGCAGCTGGGATAACCCAAAGTTTTCGGCAGCAAAGATCACCATAACAGTAGCTTCTTTAATATCAATTCCAACTTCTATCATTGTAGTTGAGATTAAAATACTAGAATCAGTATTTTCAAAGGAGTTCATGATATCCTTTATCTCTTCTTTTTTTAGTTTACCGTGGAGTAAAAAGATTGGATTATCGAATTCCTTTTTTATTTTCTTTTCAACAGTTTTGATATTTTCATCTTTCATTAATGAATCGATGGCTGGCACTACAACAAACACTTTATTGTTGTTATTTAACTCTTTATGCATCATTTGATAAACATCATTTAGTTTATTTTCGCTATAATAGAATGTTTTTACTTCTAGTCTATTTTTAGGTTTTTCATTTATTGATGAGATATCAATATCACCAAAAAATGAGATCGCTAAAGTTCTTGGAATTGGGGTAGCCGATAAATAAATGGTATCCACATTATCATTTTTGGCTTTTAGTGATTCTCTATCCTTTATTCCAAAGCGGTGTTGTTCATCAATAATGACTAATCCTAAATCATTAAAAATTACATCATCTTGAATTAAACTTTGGGTACCGATAACAACATCTATCTCTTTATTTTTTAATGACTCTTTTATTATGTTTTTATCTTTAACATTTTGCGTTAGTAAGGATATTCTTATTTTATCCTTAAATAGTTTTTTTAATAATTCATAATGTTGATTTGCCAATATCTCGGTTGGGGCCATAATTGCTACTTGTTTGTTAGCTGTAACCATTCCATATAAACCAATGGTGGCGACAATCGTTTTACCAGATCCAACATCTCCTTGAATTAGCCTAAAAGAATAATATGGATTTTTAAAATCTCTAAAAATATCATTAACCGCTTCTTTTTGATCTTTTGTTAGGGTGTATGGGATTGTATTAATGAACTCTTTCACTTTGTTTAAATCAAAAGGAATCGGCTCTCTTTTTGTTTTGTTTTGCTTATTTTGAATCGCTAATTGGAGGTATAAGGCTTCTTCATATTTAAATCTTTTTAAAGCACTATCTATATCATATAAATTTTTAGGAAGATGAATATTATAATAAGCGTTATATCTATTTAATAGCTGATGTTTTTTTAAAAAAAAGTCCGGAAGGTTTTCAATGATTTTAACATTATTATCTAAAAAAACATTGGAGACTATTTTTTGATAGACGCTATCAAAAATACCTTCAATCTGATACTTTGGAATTATTTTATTGGCGTTATTTTGATATTTTTTTACATGGGTTGCTGTTATCTCGTTTTTATATAAATTGTATTTACCCTTAACAATTACCAAATCGCCTAAGTTAATTGAGTTAGTTAAAAAATCTTTTGGACGAAATAAAATAATTTTAATCTTATATGTTTTTATAAGAAGGTCAAAATCTATTTTTAAAACCTTTTTTAATGGGGTTATGTTTATTATACTATCTAACCTTCCAATGATTGTAATAACTTCATTATGCCTAGCTAGATCGATATCTGTTTCAAAATAGTTATCATAGCTTTTTGGAAAATGATTCACTAAGGCATATGTATTAAAGATTTTATTATCCATTAGGATATTAGCGGTATTCTTGCCAACTCCCTTAATGTTTTTTATTGGAACTAAGATATCACTTTTTTGCATATGCTTTATAAATTAAATATTGGTCCATCAAACAAATAGCAAGAGCTGACTCTAAAACAATACCAACTCTTTTAATAATACTAGAATCATGATTACCATCAATTATTAGATCATCCATTTTATTCTTTAGAATATTATATGTTTTTTGTTTGATTCCTATGCTAGATATTGGCTTAATAAAACAGTTTATCAAAATATCATTCCCATTAGAAATACCACCATTAATACCGCCTGAGTTATTGGTTTTAGTTTTGTTTTCTAAGTTTATTATTGGATCGTTATACTCACTACCAAATAAAGAAACTCCTGCAAAACCAATTCCAAAATCAACACCCTTTACCGCTGGGATTGAAAATAAAATCTCAGCTATTTTACTATTTAACTTCTCAAAAAATGGACTTCCTAATCCGCTGATCATATTAGATACTTTAAGTTCTATAATTCCACCTATTGAGTCTTTTTTATTTTTTGTTTCTTTTAAGATGTTATCAAAATTACTTTCATTTTTTTCTAATCCGACTTGTTTGATTTTATTAGAAAAAGTAAATGGCAACATCATTTTTGCGATACTACCGGCAATTACTATTAATGCGGTTATACGACCAGAAAAATGACCAGATCCACGGTAATCATTAAATCCATAGTATTTTTGTTTTGCTACTAAGTCAGGAGTTCCTGGCCGTGGAATGTTTTGATATTTATCATAAGATTCACTACTAAATTTGTTATTCTTTATTTCGACAAAAAGAGGGGCACCTGTTGCATAATCATTTTTAATGCCAGACTTAATAACAAATTCATCTTCTTCGATTCTTTTGGTTTCAAAGTCTTCTTTTGGTCTTCTTAATGCAAGGTCTTCCTTAATCTTTTTTTTATCAATAAAAGTACCTGGTATTATTCCATCAATAATAATGCCCATTGATTCTTGGTGAGACTCACCATATATTGAAATATTAAAAAGCTTCCCATATCTATTCATAATAATTTCCTTATCTTTATTTGATCTTCTTTCTCATATACTATTTTATCATTATTAAAAGCGATTTTAACTCCTAAAAAGGCTTGGGCAATTAACATGTCTAATCCATCGATACTATTTTTAAAATAGGTCATAAGGTAAGTAGGGCTAGGATTATAGTTTAGATCAATTAAAAGGGCACTTGAAATGGTTTTATTATTAAAGAGATCTTTACTTAAAACTTCTTTATTTGGAGTAGCGTTAATGATTATATCTGGGTATTCATCTATTAGATTTTCATAAACTAAATAGTTAGAAGGTTTTCTTTTGGCGTCTGTTTTAACGACAATTGTTGGATTTTCATTTTTAATTGCGTAGGCGACCGCTTTAGCGGCTCCACCGTATCCTAAAATGAAAATCTTTTTATTTTTGATATTAATTTTATTAATTTTTAATAACGCTAAAAATCCTAAGTAATCAGTATTAAATGCATAAAGTTGATTGTTTTTTGGAACCACTAAATTAGTTGCCGACACATTATTTACTACATCATCTTTAACCATAATATCAAGCATAGTCTCTTTATAAGGTGTCGTAATGTTTAAAAATAAGTAAGAAAAAAAGTCAATTTCTTTGAGATTATCTGTATCAATAACTTGATAATGATAGTTTAGGCTATATTTTTTACTTATATACTGATGAATTATTGGAGATAAAGAGTATTGGATATTTTTACCTATTAAAGCCGCTTTCACTCTTGATTGTCCTTTGATAATTTTAAAATCAATTGATAAATATTTATAATATCCTTTTGATGATCTAATTTTTTATCAATTATTTTTTTAAATATTTCTTCTTCTCTTTTATTATCTAGGATTGATAGATTGTTTTCTTTTTTTACTAACTTAATAGACTCAATGATTTTATAACGTTCCTCTAAACTTTTAATAATAATATCATCAATATCATCAATTTTTTTTCTTAATTCACTTAACATCAATTTTTCCTCCTAGCTTAACAAAATCTTTAAAAAAATCAGGGTAAGATTTAGATACCGCTTCATAATTATCTAAAATGATATATCCATCCACTTTTTTCTTAATAATTGATAAGGCCATTACAATCCGATGATCATTAAATGTCTCTAATTCTATATTACCACTTAATTTTCCCTTACCTTGAATCATTATTGTGTTTTCATCTAATTTAACAATATTTGCCTTCATTTTTATTAGGTTTTTTATCATATTATCTAAGCGGTTAGATTCTTTATATTTTAATCTTTTGACATTCTTTATTATTGTTTTATCTTTTGTGACTGCTGCCAAAGAAAAAAGAATTGGTCCTAAGTCGATGTTGTCTTTTAAGTCAATTGTGTTTCCATGAAGTTCCCCTTTTTTAGAAACTAATTGATTATTTATAAATGATACATTACCTCCCATATTATTTATGATATCAATGATTTTTTTATCTCCTTGGTAAGAGTCTTCTTTTAAGTTACTTATAGTAATTAATTCATTGATTGCTCCAGCGACGATAAAAAATGCCGCTTGGGAATAATCTCCTTCAATAGATATAGAAGTCTCTTGGTATTTTTGATTACCTTTAATATAAAATATATTATCTTCCCTAACTATGGATATTTTAAATAGTTTTAAAACATGAAGGGTCATGTTAACATAACTATTAGAAACTAATTCATTATCAATAATGATCTTTGAATCCCCATCTAAAAGTGGCAAAGCCATTAAAAGACCAGAAATAAACTGACTAGAGATAGACCCATCAATATGATAATTAGAAGGATAGAGATTGCCTGAAATTATTATGTGGTGATCTTTTTTTATGAATGATATATTCATTTTATTATAGAGATCTTGAAAGGGCGAGATTGGTCTATTATTTAAAGAACTGCCTAGATGTAGCTTTTTTTCTTTACTTGTTATAGCGCTAATGATTGGTATTAAAAACCGCAATGAAGAAGCTGACTCACTAAAATAAAGATCATCTTGATCCTCTTTTATTGCCGATAAAAGGTTAGCTGTTGTTTTTATATCCTCACTTAAATTATCTAAATTAATAACTTGATTGGTTGCCAAAAAATGGGCAATCATCACCCGGTGCAAATAAGACTTGGATTTGGGAACTGTTAAGTTTCCATTTAATGTTGCATCTAGGATTTTAACTTTCATAATAACTTGATTTTCTTGATGATTGGCTTTCCAATTTCTTCTAGGAAAACAAAGTCAATTTCATCTTTATCTTTCTTTTTATCGTATTTAATATAATCAAAATAATCCTTAAAAACAATATCATCTAAACCTAAACCATAATGGTAAAATAAGTCTTTAATTTCTTGATAATCTTTTTTATTGGTTAGTTCCATTTTGACACCTAGCTCAAGGGCAAAAATCATACCATAAATGATTGCCTCACCGTGTTTATACTTAAAGTTTGATTTTGATTCAATCGCGTGTCCTAAGGTATGACCAAAGTTAAGGATTTTTCTGGTGTTTTCTTCGTAATAATCATTAGCTACAATATTTGCTTTTATAAAAACTAACTTATATATTAGACTTTCATCCAAAAGAATTCCTTTTTTAAAACTATCAAATAGTAGTTTATCGCCTATTAAAGCCGTCTTAAAGACTTCTCCTAATCCACATAAATATTCTTTTTTTGGTAATGTATCTAAAAGTTTTGGATCAATAAAAACATATTTTGGATTATAAAAAGTTCCGATTTGGTTTTTATAACTTTTTAGGTCAATACCGTTTTTTCCGCCTATTGATGCATCGATCATTCCGATGATTGTTGTAGGGATATAGACTAGTTCAACCCCTCTAAAAAGGGTACTTGCGATAAAGCCTGCAAGGTCCAATACAACCCCACCTCCAAAACCAATTATTATTGATTTTCTAGATGCATTATTACTTATTATTTGATTTTGAATATTTAGATAATTATCGATGTTTTTAGACTCTTCTCCAGGCTTAATAATATAAGTATGAAAATTAGATATGGTAAGCTCTTTAAGATATAGATTAGCTACATTCTCATCTGTTATGATGTGGATGTCACTCATCTTATCTAAATAATCAAAAACCTCTTTGATGAGGTTTTCTTTAATAATTATTTTGGTTTTAAAAAGGGTAAGTTCTTTCATATTTTTTTATCAAATATTGATGATGCTTTTTTTAAATCATCCATCAGTTTATGAAACTTATTAATCTTTAGTGATTGAGCTCCATCTGATAAAGCATTTAATGGATCATCATGGACTTCAATCATTAAACCATCTGCTCCAGCAGCTAATGATGCTTTTGATAGTTTGGGAACCATTTCATATCTGCCGCTAGCGTGCGATGGATCAACTATCACTGGTAAGAACGTTAGTTCTTTTAATCTGATGACACCACCTAAGTCAAGGGTATTTCTAATATCTTCATTAAATGTTCTAATGCCTCTTTCACATAAAATAATATCTGTGTTTCCATGTTCTGCCAAGTATTCGGCTGACAATAATAACTCTTCAATAGTGGCTGAAAAAGCTCTTTTTAAAAGAATTGGTTTATTAACTTTTGCTAATTCCTTTAAAAGCTCATAGTTATACATATTTCTAGCTCCAACTTGAATTATGTCAACATATTTTATAAATAAATCAATTTGGGAAATACTTGTAATCTCAGATACAGTAACTAACTCTAATTTTTTACCTACTTCGTGTAAAATTTTTAAGCCTTCTTCTTGAAGACCTTGAAAGCTATATGGTGAGGTCCTTAGTTTAAACGCTCCCCCTCTTAAAAAATTAGCCCCCGCTTTTTTTACTTCAATAGCTATTTTAGTTAATGATTCTTTTGATTCAATCGAGCAAGGACCCGCGATGATAATAAAATTATTTTCATTGATTTCATTATTATATGGTAATTTAATACTCTTTTTTTCATTATTGATTTTTAAGACTTTTTGATAAGGGGTCCTAATTTTTTTTGCATCTAAAACAGCATCAAAAGAATAGATTCGTTCTAATAAAGAACGGTCAAAAGAACCAGAAAGTAATAGTTTACTATCTTTTTCATCACTAATATCTTGAACTTTAATATCTTGATTTAGCAAATATTCATTTATTTCATCGTATTCTTTTTTGGTAATACCTTTTTTTAGATGAACGATCATTATTTATCCCTTTTTAATAAATCTCTTATTTCTTTTAATAATTCGATGTCTTCACTAACAACTAAAGGTGCATTTTCTTGTTCTTCTTCTGCTAGTTTTTTCGCTATTTCATCTTCTTTAGCCTTTTTTTCAGCTTCCGCTTGGGCTTCTAAATCTCTTCTTACTTGTCGTTTAATCAAAACATTAACAACCAAATATAAGACAAATGCAATTAATAAAAAGTTTATTATTGCCTGAATGAATACCCCAAATTTAATATCTGTTGTCAGGTTAACAACTGTTTCAACTTGAGTTACTGGATCTACTACCACTTCTGTTTGTCCATTTGGGATGCTCCAAACAATGTCGGTAAAATCGGCATTGCCGGTTAATAAAGATATAAATTGAAGTAAAATACCATTGACGAGCGCGTTAACGATTGCTGTAAAAGCAGTACCCATTACAACCCCAACTGCCATATCTAAAACATTACCTTTTGAAATAAAATTTTTAAATCCTTGAAAGAAACCTTTAGTATATTTTACGGCATCATTTGCGTTTGCGTTTTTCTTTTCCTTCTTGTATTCTTTTATTTCTTCTTTAGTCATTTTAGAAAGCTTTTCTTTTTCTTCTTCCTTAGCTATTTTTTTTGCTTTTCTTTCCTCTTTTATTCTTAGGATCTCTTCTTTTGTTTTCTTAATCATTTTTTGCTCCTTATAATTATTTTTACTTTTCTCTTTTTGTTTATTTTAATATATTATTTCGTTAAAGTCACTAAATACACTATATCTTTTTAAGCGGTTTTTGCTTTGATGGCCATTAATATGCAAGATAACATCAACCCCTAATTTTCTGGCAATATTGGCATCGTGAAGAGTATCACCAATCATTAACACATCCTTAGGATTAATATTATTATTTTTAAAATAATCTTTTGCAATATCTAATTTAGATTTTGCATAAATATCCTTTGTTCCTAGATGATCATCAAATAAATCATAGATTTTAAAGTGTTTTAGCTGTTCGATCAGATTATCATGCTTAGAAGCTGATAAAACAATGTTTTTATATCCTTTTTCTTTGAATCTTTTGATTGTATCAACTACATTTTTGTATAATTTTTGGCTTAAGCTCTTTTTTTGATAGCGGTTGATAAATCGAACTGCTAGATCTTCAAAAGAAGATTTTTTAAAATCAAAGCCTGCTTTTTTATAATAATCAATAACCGGAAAGGTGAAAA
Source organism: Acholeplasma sp. OttesenSCG-928-E16 (assembly GCA_030266845.1). Lineage (GTDB taxonomy): Bacteria > Bacillota_I > Bacilli_A > Acholeplasmatales > Acholeplasmataceae > JAJDIT01. The sequence goes on from JAJDIT010000005.1 coordinate 60,298, forward strand.
TATCTAAATACCTTTTTTTTGTGACCACCGGATGACCTTCTTCAGTTAGCATCTCATTAAGAAGATCTAAGCATAAATCCACATCATCCAAAATTGTTCCATTAAAATCCCAAATTATATATTTCATTTTTTATATCCTCTACTTGTGATAAGGATGATTAATTTTAATCATCAATCCACGATATATTTGTTCAACTAAAAATAGTCTCATAAGTTGATGGGGAAATGTCATTTTAGAAAATGATAGTAAATAATTAGCTCTTTTATATACCTCTTCAGATAACCCGTATGATCCCCCAATTACAAATGTAATATTATTATTGCTAGATAGCCATAAATCAAGCTTATTAGAGAACTCTTCGCTTGATAACATCACACCATTTATCGCTAAGGCAACCAAAAAATCTTTATCATTTACTTTTTCTAGAATCTTTTTCCCTTCTATATTAATTCCATTAATGTCTTTTTCATCATCTATTTCAATAAATTCAATTTTAAATGATATTTGTTTTTGGTAGTGCTTGATACCTTCATTTAAGTAATCTTTTTTAATTTTGCCTACTGATATGATTTTAATCATACTTTAATTACCTTTAACCCTTCACATGTTGCAAAATAAACATCTACTAAGTCTGGTCTTTTTAAGCTTTTTACTAATTCTTTTTCGATTTCCATAATGGAATTGCATTCTTCTGAGATGTGGGCAGCAATAAAGGTTGTTTTTTTGGTTTTTACGACTTGATTTAATAAGTAAATAGCATCCTCGTTTGATAAATGTCCTTTATCACCTAGGATCCGTCTTTTTAAATGAAAAGGACGGGTAGAATTAATTAATAAATAAGGGTGATGATTGGCTTCTAAAACATATAAATCTAAATCCAAAAGCAAGTCATAATATGATTTATGAACATACCCTGTATCTGTTAGGTAAGCCATTTTAGCTTGATCATCAGAGATTAAAAAACCGATGGGTTCTTTGGCATCATGAAAGGTCATAATTGGATGAATTTTTGTATCATTAACTAAAAAGGGGGAGTCTGCTTTTATAATATTTATTATATTATCATTTTCAATATCTTTTTTGATAGCTTTATAGGTGCCTTGGGTTAAATATACTTTTTTAATTGTTTGCATTTTTAAAAGTTGCTTTAAGCCAATTGTATGATCGGTATGTTCGTGGGTTAGTAAAACAGTATCTATTATGTTAATATCAATCTTATTTTCTAGTAGTTTCGCTTTCATTTTTGAATAACTAATACCGGCATCAATTAAAATGTGGGTATCTTTAGTTTTTAAATATGTTGCATTTCCTTTTGACCCGCTTGCCAAAATTAGTATTTCCATTATAATCACCATGCGTTATTTTATCATTTTATGCATTTTTTGGGAAGAGTAATAATATTATATATTATGGTTAAATAAGTGAAACAAAAAGAAAGTGGTTGCTTTCACTTTTAAAAAATGCTATATTATAAATGCTTGTTTATAAGAAAACGATTAGGAGTGTGGACAATGAGTAACAATTTATTAAAGAAAATTACCTTAGTGATGCTAGTGGTTATTAGCGTTATTACACTATCAGCATGTAGTGTTGAGGGTGATAGATACGGTAACATAACAAGTGATAAATATTTAAGTGTAGGTGACTACACAGTAACAAACAAAGATTTATATGATGCTTTTAGACTAGATGCTCAAAGCGTGCTAAAAGAATGGTTTGATGAAACTTTAGTTGAAGAAGAACTAACAAAAGTGGATGGAATTATTGCAACTTATACCGCTGATTTCTCTTCTATCGCTGTTGATTCTGATGATTACCCTGTAGTTGAGTGGTTAGAAACTTTGGCAGTCAATGCTATTTTCGGTTCTACTGCTTATGCTAACTTAGAAACATTGAATCACAACACAAAGCTAATTAGTGCTAATTCTTATGTTGACTCATTGACAATTCTTGATAGAGACCTTGATACAACTGGTTTAGTAGGAATCTTAATTGATAAACTAGATGCTTGGTTAGCTGCTGGCGAACCAAAAGAAGATGATGATTGGAGAGCTTTCAATCTTCCAAAAGTAGTTTTAGACCAATATCGTTTAACAGCTGCTCAAAAACTTAGAGCTAGAAGTCTATTTAATGATGAAGAATTTGACGATGAAGAAAACACCTATTATATTAGTGAAAATGATTTAGTAAACTACTACAACAACAATAAAAAAGGTAAATTTGATGTCGAGGCATTTATCGTTACATTCGCTAACACAAATGAAGCAAATGCCGCATTAAGAGATCCTTCAATTAATATTAAGAGTACTTCTCGTGGTGAATGGGTAGTTATTCCAGATCCAAGATATATGAGTGATGCCGAATTAAACACTGATGACTACGCTCATGTTAGACAAGTATTAAATGACTTAAATATAACTTTACAACCTTATAATGCTGGACAAAAGAGAATGAGTGAAGCAGATTATAAATCATATTATGATAAGTACAGCATTTCAACTTCAAGAACCGATGGTAAAAAAGATGTAGTTTTAACTGAAGAACAAGTACTTCAAAAATTCATTGAAATTCGTGAATTAGTTGAAAATGTTGCCTTAACAGATGACCAAAAGAAAGTTAAGTATGAATATACTGATGAAATATTTACTATTAACTCATCTTTACGTTCACATATTTATAGCACTTTAGTTATTCCAGATGGAGAAGATTCAAATGATAAACAATACTCTCCTAGAGTTCAATCACTTGGAAATTATGTCTACTTAGCATATAAATATGCTGATTTAAAGCCAGAATTTGAGGATGACCTAATCGTTACTATTGAAAACGAAGACGAGGAAGAAGAAACAATTTTTAATGTTGATGGACTAAACCCTGACACTTTAGAAACTGATGATAAAACTGAAGCTAGAAAAAAAGCTGCTGAAGATGCTAGAGCTGAAGTTTACGATGAAGTAAAAGAAAGTAAATTTACCGATGCATACGTAAACACTACTGTTTCTGAATTATATGAAGACAAAAAACCAGTAATCTATGATTCAAAGATTAAAGTATTCTTTAATTTTGATTACTCTTCTTCAATTACCTTAGGTAGTGGAAGAAATACAGATAAGAATGTTGTTGCTGAATTTGAAGGTAAAACTTTCTATGTATCAGATTTATATACAGAAATGGAAAAAATGCGTGGTGTTTCTACTGCTTTAGACGTAGCATTCACTAAACTTATTAGAGACGAATACAATGATGAAATCACAAAGAGTGATATTAAAGATTTCCAAGAACAATATAAGACTTTAATCAATAACTTTAGTTCTGACCAATTATCTTCATCAGGATACCCAGCATCAATGGGTCGTAAAAATTTCTTATTAGTTGCTTTTGGAGCTACTTCTAACGAAACTGCGATTGATAATATGTATGTTATTCCAAAATTAAAAGAATTATACTATGCTGACTTAGAAGCACATTACGGTGAAGGCATTTATGAAAAGTTTGCGACATTAGCTGGATTACAATATGATAACTATAAATCAATAACTGGTTCACACTTATTAGTTTATATTGATAGAGATTTAGATGGTTCTCCAGATGATCCAAATGATTTAAATATTATCTCTGAAGCTGATAGATTAGCCTTAGAAAAAGATATTATTAGATTAATTAAAATCATTTACAACCGTTTAGGTGATTATACTACATTAGATATCGGCTTTAATGCGATTATTACAGAGTATGATGCCGTTAATAGAGTAGCTGCTCCTATTACTCCGAATGATCTAAATGAAGGTACTTCTTCATATGATGCAATTTGGCGTGAATTCAAACAAAAAGGTATTTACTTAAAGTATGAATCATTATCAGCAATTACTAACACAACTAATACACCAGCTTCTCAAAGCTATGACCAAGCATTCGTTGACCGTTTAATGCATTTACATGGTTCAATGAAAGAGTTCATTAACCAAGACGGACAAGTTCCTGGCGATAAAGGTGTATTCCCATTCTTAGATAGCTATAGTGCAATCGAAGGAGATTCAACAGGTGTTGATCAAAATCTTATTAATAATGTAAGAAGTACATTTGGATGGCACTTCATTAGCATTACATCATTATCTTACCCTACAAGCGCTAAAGCGTTCCGTGTAAACGATGATGATGAAGATCCTGTTTATATTTCTGATTACGAAGATGCATTTGGTAACCAATTAAAAGCTTATAACAACAATGACCAACTATCAGCTGATCAAATCCAAATTTATATTGAAGAATCAGCTTCTGAATATGGTGTACAAAGCTTACCTTCTACTGTTTCAACAGCAATTTCTTCTTACTTTACACCAATTAAGACTAAATACGATGGAACAACAATGCAAAGAGAGTTACTAATTAGATACGTATTAGACCAACACAATGGTTCATTCGCTAATACTGCTCAAAGTGATTTTGCAGACCAAATAAGAGCAATCAATAGACGTCAAATTGAAGAATATAATACTCTTCCTGGCTTAGAAGCTGTTGATTCATGGAATGCTTTATGGGCAAGCTGGTGGGATGTATTAGAAAGTAATACAATAGTCGCACCTAACCTTGTTCACATTATTGGTGAAGAAGCTCCAGATTACTTAAAAGATGTTAAAGTAGTTGATCAATTCAACAAGGAAGTTGAAGTTAGCGTTTCTGTTGATAGTAGCGATGTCAAATTAGCTAGTGATACTGATAAAGGTATCTATAACGTCGTTTATACAGCTACTGTTGATGGTAAAACTATAACTAAGACTGTTACAGTTAGAGTAGTTGAAAGCGAAATTGATGAAGATGAAGTTGATGAAGCAGCACCATCATTAGATATTAATGATGCTACTGATATCATCGTTACAGTAGGCAGCAGTTTAGATGACTTAGTCACTCTAATTAGAGGTAGAGTTTCTGCAACTGATGCTGCTGATGGTAATTTAACAAGTCAAATTAGTATTAATACTAAATGGGTTGACTTAAATACTAAGACAACTTCTGGTGGATATATTGTAATATTAACTGTTACTGACTCATCAGGTAATGAAGTTGTTAAGACTTTAGTTGTTAGAGTACAATAAAACCTATAAGATTAGTGGAATCAAACGATTCCACTTTTTTTATTAATATAAGTATTTTTTAAAAAATATAGCAGCCAAATTGGCTGCTATATCTATTTTTTTACCTTCGATTTATAAAACTTCAATTTATCTAATGCCGCAACTGGTGCTGTCCATTCTCCCTCTTCAATACCCATCAACTCATCACCTAAAACCGTGAATTTAGAGTCAATAGAATCAATATACCACAACATTAGTGCTTCACCAACCATTGGTTTTTTAGGAGAACCAAAATTGTATTGGCCATGATGAGAAATCATCATATGTTTTAATAATAAAGCTTCCTCAGTTTCTTGATGTCCCAATATGATTGCCGCTTCATCAATATCAATAGCCCCCATTACAAGATGACCAATTAATTGTCCTTCTGTTGTATATTCGCCATCAACACCCGTCATTTCATTGATTTTACCCATATCGTGCAATATTATGCCAGCATTTAGTAAATCAGCATTTAAATAAGGATAAGCAACAACTATTGGTTTTGTAAGCTTTAGCATACATAGTGTATGATACGCTAATCCTCCCACATATGCGTGATGGAACTTTGTTCCACCCGGATGTGTGAAAAATTTGTTTTTGTTTTTTTGGTAAATAAGATCCGTTATCTCTTTTAATACCTTATTATTTATCCCCTTAATACAAGCTTCTATTTTCTTTTCCATATCAGTTAGAGAAAGCGGGGCATATCGATAAAAAACAGTCATTATATCCTCTAGCTTTTTTCCATCATAAATTTCTTCAATTGGAACTGCGTTGATAAGTTTTAAAATAATGTCATTACTATCATTTTTCTTGATACCTAACACTTCAAACTGGAAGATCTTACCGATATATAATCCGTTTTTAGCGTAATCATCGGTTTTTAAATTGACTCTTTCTTCATTTTCTAATAAAACGGTAATGTTTTTAAAATTGGCACCCTTATTGATTCCCTCAATCTTGCCAACTATAAAATATTGTTTTCCTTCTACTCTATCCATTATTAGCTCCTTTATAAACATACACTCCTACATGTTTAATCAAAAATGATTTATTGATATTTTCTGTATTTTGATAACCATCAAAAATCTCTACAACTTCATTATCAAAATTAATCGTTTCCTCTTTTTCTTTCATCTTAAAATAAACATAATATATTTTATCATCTTTTTGTAAGGAAAAGAAGTTTTTGGATATTTCTTTAATTTGATTTTTGATTGCATCATTAGAATCCATCCTAAAACAATCGTGCTCTTTTCTTAACCTAATTAGTTCTTTTAAATATTTGATAGTGCCTTTACTTTCGCTTAATAAAGAGTAGTCAAAACCATTGATTAAATCTCCACTATTATAGGAATTTTCATTGTATTTTTTGGTTCTTAAAAACTCGTCTCCACCTTGAATAAATGGGACTCCTTGACTTAATATAATAAATGCGAAAGATAGCTTAATAGCGTCCGCAATAAATACGCTAGACCCATTTGAAGAGATTCGATCGAATAGTGTTAGTCCATCATGACATGACAAATAATTGATGGATTTTTTGGGACTATCAAAAAGACTTGGAGTGCCCATTAAGAATTCGCTAAAATCGCCTTGTAAAGACTTTATCACATTATGAAATCCTTCTCTAAAATGATCATTAAAATGGGCTACTTCCATTTTATCTTGATTACTCATGTTAGCCCTTAAATCCTTTTTCAAAGGGCATTCCATGTTCCATCCTTCACCATATAAGATAGCCTTATTATTAATACTTTTTGATAACTTATAAACTTCATTAATCGTCTTAATATCAAGTAACCCCATTAAATCAAATCTAAATCCATCCACATGGTAAAATTCTAAAAAATGTTTGGTTGCCTGTAAGATTAAATGTTTGGTCATATTCTTTTCGGTTGCGACATCATTATCAAGTCCACTAGAGATCGTCTTAATTCCATTTTGATCATAGCGATAATAATATCCAGGCACTAATGAATTAAAAGGAAATGTCTTTTCTAGATACACATGATTATATACCACATCAATAACAACTAAAAGACCAATGCCATGCATATAATCAATCACTCTTTTAAATTCATTAATCCTTGTCTTAGGATCTTTTGGATTAGATGAATATGATCCTTCTAGTGCTAAATATTGACTAGGATTATACCCCCAGTTATAAGCCTTTTTATTTAGCTCATTCACTTCTTCATAATCATTTATTGGAAGGAATTGAACATGAGTTACTCCAAGACTTCTGATATAATCAAGTGGTTTATTCCCATTTAATAACCCAAGGAATTCACCCTTATTTTCATTATTAGTTAGACTAGATAGATCTCTAATATGAGCTTCATAGATAACTGAGTCTAAAATATTACCTGAAAAATGAGGTCTTTCATTTTTCACTTGATACATGGAATCTAAATTAATAATGGCGTTATATTTACCGTTTGCCGTACTAGCGATAGCGTATGGGTCTAATACCTTTTTGAATACTTTATTCCTTTTAACATTAAGGTAATATAAATAGTTATCATAATCACCATCTAGTTTAACTTCCCATACCCCTTTTTGATTATATGTAAATTTCTTCTTCTCTTTCTTTTTTGGTGATTTAAAATAAACCAATTCTAAATCTTTAATAACTGGCGACCATACTTTAACGATTGTGTTTTCTTTACTATATGTAACCCCAAGATCTAATTTTTCATATTTGAATTCTTCATCAAATCTTTTGGTTCTAACAATTTTCCCTGACTTTATTAAGGATTTATGGTTATGATAAAAAAGGTAATTGTTGTCAACCAATAAAAGGTCCATTTGATATTCTAAGATAAATTTTATCGATTCCTGATAATCTATTTTTTGAATTATTTTTAATCGTTCTTTTTGATGTGGAGTTTTTAAATAAAACTCATCATTATTAGCAATCAAAGACTTATCAATTATAACAGTTATTATGCCATAATCATCAAGATATGAATCAAACTTTTTCATGTTTTAGATAAACCCTCTTTCTTTTAAAACATTTATTAATTCTTCTTTAGTATTTTTGATTTTTTTATCTAAAACCATTTTTACTAAATCGTTTTGAAGTTCTTTTAGCCAAGCACCTGCTTTTTTATTAGTAAGCGATAAAATTTCTTGAGCCCTTAGTTTTAAATCTAAGTCGCTTTTTAGTGGTAGTTTATCATAATCTTCAATAATATATTTAGTTAATAATTTTGATCTTCCTAAGAAAAAATTGGCTTTATTAGCTAAAATACACATTTCAACCCCATATGTAAACAAGACATTATTATCAAAAGATAAATGCATATTAGCTAAATTAGAAGCTGTTTGATACATATGACGATGTTTATTAGAAAAAGGATAATAACTAGGAACCCCTCCGTTTAAGGCAAAACAAGCGGTAAAGAAAACATCGACATATGGTAATTCCTTAGCTTCAATAAAAAAACTAACCCCTTTTTCTAAACCAGGTAATACTTTTGAAATACCTGTCGTATCTAGCGTTTTTAAGGCTCTTTTGAAGTATTTTCCTTTAATAGTTTTAATTAGCTCCATTAAAACTCGCTCTTTAGAGATGTTTAGAATGTCTTCTTTTTGTTCTTCCATAGCGATTCTTGTTTCTTTTTCGATTTGAAAGCCTAGTTTACTTTGAAAATAAACAGCTCTTAAAATTCTTAAAGCATCTTCTTTAAATCTTTTTCTTGGGTCGCCGATAGCTCTAATAACTTTTTTTTCTAAATCTGCCCTTCCATCGACAAAATCAACTACTTTTAGGTTTTCATCCATCAATAACCCATTAATCGTAAAATCACGTCTTAAGACATCATCATATGCATTATCTCCATAGATGACTTGACTTGGATGCCTATTGTCTAAATACTCGCCATCAGTTCTAAAAGTAGTTACTTCTATTTGTTCATCAAGCAAATAAATAGTAACCGTTCCATACTTAATCCCGGTTGGTTTGCTGGATGAAAAAACCCTTGAAACTTCGAAGGGTTTGGCGTTAGTTGTTATATCAATATCGTTTGTTTCTCTTTTCAGCAAGTAATCTCTTACTGCTCCGCCCACGATATAAGCTTGATATCCATTTTCTTTTAAAATGTTAATAGCTTTAGTAGCGGCATTCATTTTAGTTTGATTCGACACTTTATTCCTCGATAAATAATGATAGTCCAGCAACATATGGACCAATATGAGCTCCAACTACTGGCGACCCAATGATTGAAAAATTATCATCACATGAAAATGCTTTTTTAAAAGCTTCTTGAACCTTTTTGTTTAATGATTCGTTAGTGTAAAGATAAATTACCCGAAATTTTCTGCCGTTGATAAAATTCTTACAATAAGAGATCAAAGAATCAAGAGCCTTTTGAGATGTTCTTTGTTTATCTTCCGTTACAATTTTACCTTCGTGATTTACTACTAACAGTGGTTTGATTTTCATCATTTTTCCAAAGAAAGCTTTAGCTCCTGTTAATCTTCCGTTTTTAATTAAATTATTTAAATCTTCACAGATAAAAGCGATTGTCGTTTTATATAAGTATTTTGATAGAACATCAATAACTTCTTTTGCTGGTTTTTGTTCAACAACAAATAACTGATGAGCTAATAACGCCATTTCTGCTTCGCCTGAATAAACAGTCTTAGTATCAAAAACAGTTATTTTCATCTTTCCTTCATGTTCATTTGCCGCCAGTGAAATGGCATTAAATGAACCACTTAGGTGTGATGAGATCGTTAAAATAAATAATTCTTCATAACCTTCTTTTTCTAGTTTATCAAATAATTCTAAAAGTTCACCAACTGGTGGTTGACTAGTAGTTGGTAATAAATCTTTATTTTCAATTAAAAGTTTATAAAAATAATCGGCTTTTAAATCTAGGCCGTCTTCATATATCTTATCGTTGATAATTACCTTGATTCTAATGATATCAATCAAAGGGATATCTTTATAATAGTCTAGGCATGAAGTTGAAGTTGCAAGAATCTTTCTTTTTCCCATAAGTCCTCCCTTAAAAAAACCTACACTGTATTATATCATTTTTTTTGATTATTCCAAATAAGGATACAATTTTTATTTTGGATAGATTATTCGAAATATGATTTAAAATTTTATTGTTAAATATAATTTAAAATGATAAAATACTAATACATAGACATAATGCTAATGATAAGGTATTTTTTGGGGGAGGAAAATATGAAAAAAATTATAACGGCAGTATTCTTATCAATTTTAACACTGGTAGGCCTTTTCGCATGTAATATGGAAAGGTTCATACTCACCGTCACTTCAAACGACACTAAAATGGGTGTTGTATCTGGTGGCGGTGAGTTTTTATTTAGGGCACGAGCTACTATAAAAGCGACTGCTAACGACGGATATGATTTCTTAGGATGGTATGATTTAAGTTCAGACGACTTATTATCAGAGGATGAATCTTATACATTCGCAATGCCAAAGAAAGACTATCATGTTGAAGGTCGTTTCCAAAAAGAAGTTACTTATTATTCAGTAACCTTTTATGATGGTGATGATCCTATTACAGATTTAAGTATCGCTTCTATAAGGGAGGGCGAATTAATTGATGCCCCACTTGCCCCTAATAAAGAAGGATATTCTTTTAAGGGATGGTATGTAGATTCATTATTTACTACTCCTTATTTATTTGATGAGATGCCGATTAAGTCAAATACTTCAATTTATGGATGGTATGTAGCAAGAACGGACGCAAATAAATTCGCACTAACCATTAATTCAACTCAAAGTGGCTGTACATTAACTGGTGGCGGTGAATATGAAAAGGGCGCTTCTGTAACAATTCTAACAACCAATAACATAGATGGCTATAAATTCATCGGATGGTATATTGATGAAACACTTGTCTGTTTAGATTTAGAACACACATTTGTAATGCCAGAAAATGATTTAATTATTACCGCAAGATACGAAGAAGTCCAAAAATATCAATTATCATTATCTTCAAATATCAGTGGAGCTACCTTAACTGGCGCTGGAAACTACGCTAAAGGTGAAACGGTTATTATCGAGGTTTTAGCAATCAGTGGTTATACATTCCTTGGCTGGTATGATGGAGAAGATCTATATGCTTCTGATTTAGAAGACATCATTGAAATGCCAGAAAGCAACTTATCGTTAGTTGCGAAATTCGAAAAAATAGTAACTGTACTAACAGTTGCCGAAGCTAGATTAGAAAATTTATCAGAAGAACTTACTGTTAGTGGTGTTGTTACTAACATCGTTGGTTCTAAATACGTTATTATTTCTGATGCTGATGGAAATGCAGCATTACATATTCATAAACCAATAGCTAATAGTGATTTAGAAATCGGAGACATTGTTGAAGTAACAGGGTCGCTAGCAACTTATGAAAACTTACTACAAATCACAGATGGAGCAACGATCGTTATTAAATCAAGCAATAATGATATCCCTGCTGCAATCGAAGCTACTTCAATACCAACATTTACTATAGATGATCAAGGTATTGTTTACAATTTCTCTTCCTTAAAAGTAGTTAGTTATTCAAGCAGAAACTTAACTCTATCTGATGGAACTAACCAAATTATCGCTCGTGTTGATGATGCTTTATATACTGAACTAGATAGTTACTTAGCATCATTAGCAGCTGATCAAATTATTAATTTAAAGAACGTTCATATTGGTTGGTATCAAGATAAAGCTCAAATTCAATTATTTAGTTTAGCCAATATCGCTTTAGATGAAGCAACGATGATTGCCTTAATTAAAGATTCGTTAGATGATCAGTTTAAAGGATTAGAATATCTTGCTAACTCTGAAATTTCACTTCCTTCTACACATTCAGTTTTAGGAGGATCAATTGCTTGGGCAACAAATCCAGCTAACATGATCGTTGATAATAAATGGATCAATGTCACTGAGGATAAAGATGTTAAATTAGTAGCGACAATTACCCTTGGTGATACTACTGCTTCCCCTTATGATATCGATGTAACAGTTTTAATGATTAGAACTGATGTTTTAACTTATAATATAGACTTACAAACAACCGCTATGGTTTCTGGTTCATATGGCACTGGTTATAAAAATACTCTTGATACAGCAGTCACTGCTTCTTCAGTAGTCGATGGGGTAACTGAAACTGTAAGCTTTGTTGCTAGTTCTATTGGACAACCAGCAACTGCTCCTGGTGGACTAGGTAATGGTAGTATCGTATTATGTGCAACCGTTAGTGATACTGCTAACCCTGATCGAGTAGGCGGCTTCGTCTTTGACTTTGGCACTGAAATTATTTCAAGATTAGAATTTGTATTCTTTGTTGGTTCAAGAGATAATGATATCAATAATGTAACTACAGCTAAAGTTGAATATTATGATGCCACTTTAGATACTTGGGTATTAGCTAAAGATTTCTTAGCCTTATTAAAGAAGGGTACAGAAATCACAGTAAGAGCTGATTTAAATGCTAGTAAATTTAGAATAGTCTATGACGGAACAATTAATAATGCAAACGGCGGAGCGATGCGCCCAGACTCTTTAAAACTATTTGTAGAACCTGTCTTAGAATCTTTTGATGTAATATTTAATACTCTTGGTGGTTCTACTGTTAATACACAATCAGTACTTAGTGGGACTAAGGCAACAAGACCTTCATCTAACCCTACTAAATTAGGTTATACTTTTGTTAACTGGTATACAGCTGAAACTGAAGGCTCAGTATTTGATTTTGATACTTTAATATCCGCTGATACTAATGTATATGCTAGATGGACTAAAGACACATATAACATTACATATGAAAACTTAAAAGACCAAACTAACTCTAATCCTTCAACTTATCAAGTGGATACAGCTACTATTACCCTTGCTCCACTAGCTAATATTACTGGTTTTGAGTTTATTGGCTGGTTTGATGCCTTAACTGATGGTAATGAAGTTGAATCAATTACCTTAGGTTCTACTGGTAATAAGACTATTTATGCTAGATGGGCTCAAGTAATTGAAGGACAAAGTCTAGTTTTATTTGACACCCTTGGTGGTTCATCAATTGATTCACAATCAATCGTTAATGGCAACAAGGCAACAAGACCTTCTACTGACCCTACTAAATTAGGTTATACCTTTGATAACTGGTATACAGCTGAAACTGATGGTTCAGTATTTGATTTTGATACTTTAATTAATGCAAGAACTACTATTTATGCTAGATGGACTAAAGATACTTATACTATCTCTTATAACTATGATGGCGGTTCATTAGAAGATGGAGAGTCAAATCCAGAGTCATATGATATCACTTCAAGTGAAATAGTTTTACTAAATCCAACAAGAAACGGATATACTTTCTTAGGTTGGTATAGTGGAACTACTAAGATAGAATCAATTTCTGCTGGTTCTTATGGCAATTTATCATTAGTTGCAAATTGGCAAGTAATTACATACGAAATTCAATATAGCTACAATGATGGAGTATTAGCAGATGGAGAATCAAATCCAGAGTCATATAATATCACTTCAAATGAAATAGTTTTGCTAAACCCAACAAAAGAAGGATATACTTTCTTAGGTTGGTATAGCGGAACTACTAAGATAGAATCAATTCCTACTGGTTCTTATGGTGATTTATCATTAGTAGCTAGTTTTGAGTTAAATTTAAGTTCTATTGAGAATACTAGAAAACAAAGTAATGAGACAGCTGCATATTTTAATGGTATTGTTACCGGTATTTATGGTTCGTTAATATTCGTTATTGATGAAAACGGAAACTATGCAATAGCAGTTAACGCAACTACTCTTCCAGAAACATTTGTAGTCGGTAATAAAGTCTCTGTCAATGGAACGATTTCTATATCAAACGGATTAGTTTCTGTATCAAACGGTGTAGTTGCATTAATCGATGGAAACAACATTCATACTTATCCAAGCGCAACTACAATAGAAAACATCAGCAACCTAACTACTTCCGATCAAGGTAAAGCATTTAACCTTCCAAAAGTAACTGTAACAACCGCTTATGCTACTTCTTCTAGAAATATTATCGTTGAAGATAAGGCTGGTAACTCTATCCAAATTAGAGTAAATGACTCAAATGCTACAGATCTTATTGAGAAAATGAGTGGATATAGTGTAGGTGACATGCTAGACCTTACAAATGTCTATCTAGGCTGGTTTAATAGCGCTCAATTCTATATTCTTCTAGATACTAATGTAACGGAAACTGTACTAACTGATGAGGAAACAGTAGATTTAATAATAGCATGGTTAGAAGCTCAATTTGATAACAAATCTTATAATTCTGGCGTTGAGTTAATTTTACCAACTACTCATCCTTACTTAAATGGTATGATAACTTCTGTTATGACACCTACAAACTTGCTAGGTAATGATTACCGGTTTATCGATGCTATTGAAAATACAGATGGCGAAATAGTATTCACTGTAGAATATGCTTCATTTGAAAAGGATGTTACTTGCTCATTTACATTATTAAGAAAGAAAACAACCTACACGGAAGGATTTGATACTACCGCAACTGGTGCAACAAGCAGCTATGGATCAAGATCATTTAATGGTATTGCAGGAACCACTTGGGAATATAAGAACACTAGAGATCAAGGTGATTATTCAATTACTGGCAAAGGCCTTATGATGCAAGGCGGTTCAAACAATTCATATATTAAGATCACTTTCCCAACCGGATTAGATTCATTATATTTTGAATATCGAAAAGCATTTACTGGTACTTTTGCAAGAAGAGTACAAGTAACAATCTCTGATGGACTTAATTCAAGTGTTGCTCTAACATCTACTTATGGAACAGCATCTGGTAATGACGCAACAATTCATAAATTCGATTCAACAACAGCTTCTTGGTCAGAACCTCTATCTACTCTAAACTTAACTGGTACAGTAATAGTCACTATTAGTTTTGTTGCTACTTCCACATCGCAACAAACAACATTTGATAACTTCTTATGGCGATTACCATATTCTTATACTGTATCCTTTGATACCGATGGTGGTTCAACAAACCCTGACTCTCAATCAATATTGGAATTAGGAAAGGCAAGTGCACCAACAGAACCTACCAAACAAGGTAATGCTCAATATTCATATGAATTTTTAGGTTGGTATAATGGAGATGACCTTTGGGTCTTTGACACTAATATCGTTTCATCAAACATCGCATTAGTAGCAAAATGGCGACAAGTAGTTAATGAATATACATATACGTTTAAAGACTACAATGGAAATACCATTAAGGAAGCTACTATTCAATATGGGGCATCAATTGTAGCTCCTGATGATCCAACAAGAGATCCAAATCAACAATATACCTTTACATTTAGTGGTTGGGATAAAGCGATTCCTCAATCAATAACTGAGGATATAGTATTTGTTGCTCAATATAGTGAAGTATTAAACAAATATGATGTGACATTTAATTCAAATGGCGGATCTTCAGTTTCACCTCAAGAGGATATTGAATATGGATCCTATGTTATAGAACCACAAGTCCCTTCAAAGGATCCAAGTGCCGAATTTACTTTTGCATTTGCGGGATGGTATGTAGACCTTTCAGACACTGAACCATGGAACTTTACCTCCGATTCAATTGTTGGCGATTTAGTTTTAATTGCTAAATGGACTAGTATTCCAATTGGAAACAATGCTGTTACCTTTGATGTTCAAGGTGGATCTCCGACCCCTCAAATTCAATCGATAGCTCCAGGCGGTTATGCAACTGAACCTTCAACTAACCCGCAAAAGAACGGATATACATTTATCGGTTGGTTTGATGCTGCAACAGGTGGTAATGAATGGAACTTTGGAAGCAATGCAATAAATGAGGATATAACAATTTATGCTCAATACTCAGTCATAACATATGAAATCACTTATGTTAATGATGGTGGTAACCATCAAAATACTGAAGAGTTTACTGTTGAAACAGATACATTCTCATTAGAAGAAGCAACAAAACGAGGATATACATTTATCGGTTGGTTTGATGCTGCAACAGAAGGTAATGAAATTACCTCTATTGTTAAAGGAACATATAGTGATATCTCATTATGGGCAAGATTCACACTTGATGAATACGATATTACATATGAAAACATGACCGGAGCTACTAATCATACTAACAACCCATCAGTATACTATGTTACTTCTCAAGATATCACATTAGGAGCAGCCTCTAAATCAGGATATGTATTTGATGGATGGTATACAGCACTTACTGGTGGTACTAAAGTTGAAACTATCGCTGCTAATTCTATCAACGACATTACCCTATATGCTAGATGGACTGAAATTTTAAGTTTAGGATATGATTTTACTGGCATCGTTAATGACAAGCAAAGTAACTTTACTACTACGACTGCCCTCTCTGCATTTAATAGTGTATTTACTGGTCAGGAAGCTGATAATAAACTTGTAAGCTTTGGTGATACCATAACTGCCTTCTATTTAGGTAATTCTAGTGGAGGTGGCGAAGACGGTACTAATAATCTGACTAGATTAGGAAAAAATGGCTCATTTACCATTAATTTTGAAGGAATTAATATATATAAAGTCGAAGTTGTCGCAAGAGGATGGAACAATGCTTCTAGCTCTTTATCAATCGGTGGCACTTCAAAAAATATCACTACTAAGGGAACATATTCATTTGATATCTCTAATCCATCTAATTCTTTAACGTTCACTTCTGCTTCCGATGATAGAGTATTTATTTACAATTTCATCTTCTATTATCAAGAAATATCATTAGGTGAACAATATACAGTTTCATTTAATACCGATGGAGCAACAAGTGAGACTCCAGTAAATCAATTAGTGTATGAAAATGGATTTGCAAGTGCACCAGATGACCCAGTTAAACCTGGATATACATTTACCGGTTGGTACGATGGAACTACTCTTTGGAACTTTGATACTTCTGCTGTAACAAAAGATGTAACTTTAGCCGCTAAATATAGTGCAAATACAAATACTGTTTACAAGGTCCATGTATACCTAGAACAAGCAGATGAAACATTCGCTAAAGATTCAGAACTATCTAAAACTGGAACAACAGCTGCTAGTGTTTCTTATACTCCTGAGGCAATTAGCGGATTTACTTTTGATGAAAACAATCAAAGTAACGTTCTTTCTGGTACAGTAGCTGGTGATGGTTCATTAGTATTATATGTTTATTACACAATTTCTAGATATACAATCGAATTTGACCAAACTGGTGTTGATGCCATTACTGGTATCAAGCATGGTTCAACAACTACAATTCCATCTTTAAGTGTAGCTGGTTATACATTTAATGGTTGGTTTATTAAGGAAGATGGTAATTTAACTACCGAAGTTACTTCATCAACAGAAATTACAAGTAACTTATCACTATATGCATCATTAACCCCTAATACCAATACCGCTTATAAAGTAGAAATATATAAAGAAAACCTTGATGGATCTTATTCAAAAGATTCTGAGTCTTCGGCTTCTGGTACTACCGGTACTACTGCTTCTCATACTCCATCAACTATTTCTGGATATTCATTCGATTCAAATAATGAATCAAATGTCCTATCAGGCACTATAGCTGGTGATGGTTCATTAGTATTAAAGGCATATTATGTTAGACAATCATATGATGTAACATTTGTCTACAACAATGGGGATTCAAATGGATCAGAAACATTAAAATATGGAGCATCAATAACTCTTCCATCTCCTACAAAGACAGGTTATCTATTTGATGCTTGGTATACTAGCACAACTTTTATTGATGATAATAAAGTAACTTCACTAACAATGCCTGTTGGTGGTACCACATTATATGCTAATTACACTATTGTTAACTATGAGATTAGTTTTGAAGAAAACGGTGGTACTTTTGCCGCAAATCCAACACTATCTTATAACTATGCAGCTTCTTACACTCTTCCAACAAACATAACTAAAGTCGGTTATGATTTTGCTGGTTGGTTTGATAATGAAGCATTAGAAGGTAACGCCATTACAAGTATTACTGCTGGTTCAACAACCGGTAATAAGAGCTATTATGCAAAATGGACTGATTCTTATTATGATTTCTCTGTTACTTTGAATAACTCCTCTTATGGCTCAATCTCAATTACTGTTGGCGGAGAAGCATTTAGTGAATCGAGAGTCAAACACGGTACAGAAGTCACTATAGCTGTTAGCGCAAATGCGGGATATAAACTAGTTAATATATATGATAGTTTAAGTTCTACTTCAGTATATACTCCATCATCTACTCCTTATTCATATCAATTTACAGTTACTGGCAAAATCGATTATGTAGTTAACCTAGATTTATCTACTAATATAACTTATAAAGTGATCTCTTACTTTGAAAAACTTGATAACACATATGAAAGTCAAGAAGGTAGTCCTTTATCTGGTACAACTGGAGCAAGCGTAAGTACAACTCCACAAGGAGATGACGCCGTTCCTGGATTTACATATGATAGCAGTAATTCTGACAATGTCTTATCAGGAACAATTGCTGCTGATGGTTCACTAGAATTAAAGGTTTATTATGTAAGAAAGACATACACTATAACATTTGTCTATAACAATGGGGAAACAAACGGATCAGAAACATTAAAATATGGAGCATCGGTAACTCTTCCGTCTCCTACAAAGACAGGTTATGATTTTGACGCTTGGTATAGTAGTACAACATACATAGCAGATAATAAAGTAACTTCACTAACAATGCCTGTTGGTGGAACCACATTATATGCTAACTATGCACTTCATTCATTTAGTATTACTTATAACACTAATAGTGGAACATTGTCTGGTACATATCCATCATCATTTGATTTCTTATCAGAAACAACACTACCGACAAGCTCAAATATTACCAGAGCAGGTTATACATTTAACGGTTGGTATAATAATGCTGCATTAGAAGGAGATGCCGTTACTAGTATTCCAACTGGAACCCTAACAAATCAAACTTTCTATGCTAAATGGACAATGGATGCACCAACAGTTTCAGTCTCGATGTCTCCAGAAGGCGGTTCATCAACATATGGAACTTCAGTTGTAATTACTCCAAGTTCATCTTCATTAGTTCCAAATTCATCATTAGTTTATTACCACCTATATAAAGGGGAAAACTTAATTGATTCAATTGAAACCGGAAACTTTACATTATCTGATGTTGGTGATTCTGGCACATATTATGTTAAAGCTCAATACGTTGTTACAATCAATGAAGTAGATATAACATATTATGGAGACTCTAGTACTTTCACAGTTACTATTAGTACTGCTACTCCAGTAGCTTCTACTCATACAATGGCTACATTCTATGTAGGACAAACATTTAGTAATAGTACTCTATCTAATTTTATTAGCAGCGGTTCAGTAACTGGTGTTGATTCCACTGCATTAACTGGCGGTACTTATACAATCAAAGAAGCACCAAGTCCATTAGTAGTTGGAAGTAACGATATTGTCTTAACTTACACACCAGCAAATTCAAATTACAGCGCACTTGATATTAATACAACTTTAACAGTAGTTCAGCTTGCGGTAACATTTGATGGTATTACTGATCCTGTTAATGTAAACTATGGAGCAACACTATCAACTAGCGATATGCCAAATGTTCCTGCATTAACTCATCATGAAAATGGTAGATGGGTAGCACCTAGTGATAAGTCATTTGAAAATATTACATCTTCATTTACTGCCACAGCAGTTTATGATGAAATATCTTATACTATTACTTTTGAATTAAATGGCGGAAATGATCTTACAGATCCAAAATCTTCTTATACTATTTCAAGCGATGATTACACTCTTCCAACTCCAACTAAGACTGGAGCATACTCATTTGGTGGATGGTATGAGGCATCAGACTTCAGTGGTAATGCAGTAACAACTCTAGATGCATCAGATGGTGGAAATAAGACTTATTATGCTAAATGGTTAGACTTATATTCACTAACAGTTAGTGCAGAAAGAGGAACAGCTGGAACTAGCGGAAGCTATGTGGCTGGAGCATCAGTTTCATTAACATCTACTCCTGAAGATAGCTATGTCTTATTCGTTGGTTGGTTCGTTGGTGATTCAACTACAGCAACTAGCACTGATGCAAGCTTCACTTATACAATGCCTGCAGCAGCAACTTCTATTAAGGCTGTATATCGTGTAAGAACAATTGCTGAAGTTAAAGCATTATCAACTACTAATCCAATTGTTAAAATTCAAGGCGTAATTACTTCAGTCTCAGCTAGTTCAACTCACTATTATGCATTTATTCAAGATGCAACAGATGGCTTATACATGTATAAAATCGCTGTTAGCTCTGAACTAGATGAAATCATGGTAGTTGGAAATGTAGTTGAAGTGATCGGAACAAGAGGATACTATTCAAATTATTCAATGTATCAAATTGTTGATAATAGTAATTTAACAATCACATATAAAGGTACTGCTGATATTTCTACTTATGCAAAAGCGATTGACGGAGATACAGTTTTAACTGATAATTTAGGAAGATTGATGTCCTTAACTGGTTATGTTGCAGCAACACAAACCATAACATTAGGTTCAACCAGCGCTCTTTCATTCGTCTTACTAACTGAATATGGTTCATTTACAATTAATATTGAAAACTCGGATTATTCTACTACTTCAGTTAGAAATGGTATTATTGAAATCATTAATGCCGCAACAGCAGGAACTAAGTTGACGGTTGTTGCCCCTGTATATACCTCATTAATTACTGTTCAAAATGCAAATCAAATAACAAATCATGGTTATACAGAAAGTGAAGTGCTTGACCTTGTATTATCAAATATCATGGAAGACTTACCACAAAATGAATCAGACATTACTTCAAACTTATCATTAATATCATCAACATATTTCGGATATACAATATCTTGGAGTTCTTCTGATGTTGCAATCAGTACTGCAAGCGATAGTCTTGGAGTCGTAGATAGATCACTTGTTGGTGATGCTGATTTAGCTGTAGTGTTAACTTACACAATTAAGAATGGTGATACAGCCGTTTCTGATGGTACATTGACATATACAGTTAAGAAGTACGATCTATCTTCACCGTTTGAATCAGTTTTATATGAGACTGATTTTGAATGGAGCTCCAGCAAGATGCCAGATAATAATTATTTAGATAAAACATACACCATCTCTTCATTACCGCAACAATGGATAGTTTATCAAGGTGGAATCAACGTTCAGAAGATCATCACAGGCGAATATAGTGTTAATATGGCTTGGTACTATAGTAAGGCTACTCAAATTCCTAAACTGACAATGGATTTTTCAATCTCGGATATCACTAGAATTGAGTTTGACGCAATTCAACTCAATAGATCAAGTAATACAACCCTCGGTAGAATGATAGTTGAATACAGTTTAGATGGTTTATCTTGGATTCCTTTTGGAACAGAAAGAACACTAAGTACCTCATCCACTGTATCATTTAATGAATCACTTCCATCCGAAGCAACTGGTGAAATAAAAATAAGAATCACTATGAATTCTTCATACAAACCTAACACCGGAAATATGCTCATTGCAATTGACAACTTGAAAATATATGGAATGGTTTTACCAAGCGCTAGTTATAGAGCAACTCTTAACCCTGACAACGGAAGTCCATCTACTATTATTACAGGAATCAATTCAACTAATCCATTAACTAAGCCATCCACTGATCCTACAAAAGAAAATTATAAATTCTTAGGATGGTATGAAGTAAATTCTAGTACTCCATTTGTCTTTGAAGAAGCTTTAACAACAAATGTTCAATTAATTGCTAAATGGGCATTAGAATATTCAATTTCAGTTTCAGTTCTAAATTCTACTGGTGGAGAGGCATCAGCCTCAAAAGCATCAGCTATTGAAGGAGAAACAATCTCACTTACTGCTACTCCTGATACAGGTTATGAGTTTGTGGGTTGGTTCCTAGGAGATGCTACAGAAGCATTTAGTACTTCTGCATCAATTACAAGCTATACAATGCCTGGTGAAAACTTAGTAGTAACTGCCAAGTTCGCACTCTTAAGTTATACTGTGAGTTTCTTAGAGGCTACAAATGGATCATATACTATTACAATTGATGAAGAAACTAAAGCCTTAGGAAGTCATACACTTTCTCATGGAACTGAAGTTAGCTTAGAAGCAACTCCTTCTAGTGGTTATGCATTCAGTCACTGGTTAGTTGATAGTGTCCAAAGCGATATATATACAACCGCTAGTATAACTTACCCTGTTTCTGGTGAAGTTGATATAGTACCTGTATTCTCTTTATTGGCTACTGAAGCAACTCTCACAATTAGTGCAAATACAGGAGGCGTAGTAGCATCTAATATAGTTGGCATGGTTGATGGCATAGCTACAATCGCTCCAAATGATTCAGTAACTGTCACCGCAACACCAAGTACAAATTATAGATTTATTGGCTGGTTTGAAGGAACAACAGAAAAATCAACTTCCTTATCATACACATTCAACATGACAAACTACGATTTAACTCTTGTGGCAAAATTCCAAGAAACTGCTGTCGTTACAGTGCAGTATGCTACCGAAGGAGAGTTTTCTAATGACTTAACATACAATGATCAAACTTCTACAGTATGGGTTTCAAAAGTATTTGATGTTGGTGATGAAATAGAACTTGTTGCTTATCCAAGTTCTGGATATAGAATTTCCAACTCATCAACCACTGATTACACAATTACTGGTAATATTATATCTATTACAGTACCATCTGGTGGTATATCATTAGAACTTGACACAGAACTCATTACATATCAATTAACTGTAAGCTCAAGTAATTCAGAACACGGTGTTGCAACTTTAGACAAGACCGCTGATCCAATTGTCTCATATACTGGAGGTTTGATCGCTCCGGGTGCTACCGTTACATTATATGCAGTGCCTGCAAGTGGCTATCAGTTTGATGGTTGGTATATTGGTGAAGATAAACTAGTTACTGATAGCACATATACTCTTGGAACAGATAGTATATCATTTACGATGCCAAGTGAAGCTAAAGCTATCACTGTTCAGTTTGAGGTCATTCCAGTTGGTGGTACTACTGTTACAGCACAATATAGTGGTACTACAACAAATATGGCTGATGGAAACAATGCAGGAACCATAGGATTGAACGCTGATCTTTTTACAGTTACTGCTATTAAAGGATCTGCTGGTAGCAATGTAGGACTTAATGGAGCTGGACAAATTAGGTTATATGGAAACAAAGCTGATGGAGTTGGTAATACTCTTGAAATTGAGATATCAAGTGGCTATATTATAACAGATGTGACATTTACTTTTGGTGCAACAACACAATCTCCAACAGCTCTGCTAACTTTGGGTGAAGTAACAGAAAATCTTGCTGTTGCTGCCATTAAGAATATTGATAAGGTATGCAGTAATTTATCTATAACTTCATTTTCTATTCAGAATACTCATCAAACCTCAGGAACAGTTGGGCAAATATTTATTCTTTCGATACAAATCACCTATACTACTGCCTAATCGTTGAATTTATCAGAACTATACCCACCACAGAAATGTGGTGGGTTTTTCTTCTCTATGCTATAATACTAATATGAAATATTTAAAACATAAAGTAACTAATGAAATAATAATATCTAAATCGAGGTTTATTGGAATACTGATTCCTGTTTCATCTAACTCAATGATTCCTGATTTGATATCATCATTAAAAAAAGAGTATCCTAAGGCTACTCATTATTGTTATGCATCAATTACTGGAGAAAATGGTGAATATCATAACTCATCTGATGATGGAGAACCCTCCGGAACTGCTGGGGTTCCGATTCTATCAGTTTTAAAACATCATGAAGTAACTGATATCTTATGTGTTGTTATTAGGTATTATGGGGGAATCAAGCTAGGTGCTGGGGGTTTAATTAGGGCGTATGGTTCTTGTTGTTCTAAGGTGTTAGAATACGCTATTTTCTATAAAAAGAAAACAGTTCCTTTATATAAATTAAGTTTCAACTATAGTCTAATAGATAAAATAGAACACTTACTTAAAGATAAGGCAAATATTATAGATAAAGAATTTTTAAATAATGTTACTTATTCTGTTTATCTTGATGATATTACCGTCTTAGAAGATATTAATCACTTATTAGATCATAAAGAGTTTCTTGGTAATATAACCCTTGATATTAATATATAAATAAAAGAAAACAGCTATCGCTGTTTTTTTTAGATTAATGGAAATACTTTCTTTCCAAACTCTTCATTTATTATTTGACCTACTGCACTATATATAGCTGATGTTCCACATATAATTCCAACCACACCAGCAATTGTAGTTATTACTTCGCTTTCTGCTAAATCACCAATACCTAATAAAATAAATAATACGGCTAATGATCCAAAAACAATTTTTGAAATCATGTTGTGCTTAAGGGTTGCGATAAACATAAATATCGTAAATGCTCCCCATACTAATAGATATGCCCCCATTGCCGCATTAGATTCGATTAATGGGCTTTCTTGCCAAGTGACTATCATAACTAATGAAAACCAAAAACAACCATATGCTACAAATGCAGTTCCTGCAAAAGTGTTTTTGTTTTTAAACTCTAATATACCAGCGATAATTTGAGCTATTCCACCTAATGCGATTCCCATCGAAATTATTACACTTGTCATTGGAAATGCTCCA
>JAJDIT010000006.1 GCA_030266845.1 Acholeplasma sp. OttesenSCG-928-E16
GGTTAGAGCACCTGACTGTTAATCAGGGGGTCCTAAGTTCGAGTCTTAGTGTGGGCGCCATTTTTTTATTTATAGAGACAAATTTGATTCTCATTATTCATTATTGTAACTAATTATGCTATAATAAATAAGATTTGGGAGGATATTATGAAGCCGTTAATAATTTTAGTCGCTGGAGGCTCCGCTTCTGGAAAATCTACTGTTGTAGACGAGGTTTTGGAAAAAGCTGGATTGAATGATGTGTTAATTATTAAACATGACGATTATTATAAGGAGTATGGTGAATTATCCTTTGAAGAACGAAAAAAAATCAATTATGATCACCCAACTTCATTAGACAATGACTTATTAATTAGTCATTTGAATGATTTAGTTAAGAGTAAAACAATCGAAAAGCCACTTTATGATTTTGTTAACCATACAAGGTCTAGTTTAACAGAGAAACTCAAACCTAAAAATATTATCATCGTTGAGGGGATTTTGGTTTTAGAAAATCCAGAACTAAGACAACTTGGTGACATCTTGATATTTGTTGAAGCGGATGATGATACTAGGTTCATTAGAAGGATGAAAAGAGACCTTATTGAAAGAGGAAGATCTCTTGAAAGCATCATTACTCAATATGAAACGACCGTAAAACCAATGCACCATAAATATATTAAACCAAGTAAGAGATATGCAGATATTATAATTCCAAACGACCGTAAGCACGACGTAGCGGTTGACCTAATAGTCTCAAAGATAAAACAAATGCTTGATTCTTTAAAGAAAGAAAAAAATGAGCGAATGGCGTAAAATAGATAAAAAATTAAGAAATAGTAAGAAGACTCTTGAGAGTCTTTTTGAACTTACTATGTCTACCTTTAATAATAAAGTTGCGTTTGAAGAAGTAGTAAACGGAAACATTATAATAAAGACATTTGATGATATCAAAGAAGAAGCGATCTTAATAGCTAATAATCTAAAACAAACAAAGAATAAGGAAATGATTGCCATTAATTTGAAGAATCAAAGCATTTGGGTGTCTCTTTTTTTTGGTATTTTAATGTCTGGAAATTACCCATTACTTGTTAGTGATGAAGAAATACTTTCTAATATAGAAGCTAGTGAGGTAATTTGCGAGGATAATATTTTATTATATATGCAACAACCTGCTACAAGTACTAATTCCTTCTCTTGGAGCGATACCTTTTATTTTCATACTTCTGGAACAACTGGGAAACATAAAATAATTGAGTTTAACGGA
Organism: Acholeplasma sp. OttesenSCG-928-E16; assembly: GCA_030266845.1. Classification (GTDB taxonomy): domain Bacteria; phylum Bacillota_I; class Bacilli_A; order Acholeplasmatales; family Acholeplasmataceae; genus JAJDIT01. Next base: position 1,247 of record JAJDIT010000006.1, read on the forward strand.
AAAAAACTTGTTGATCAAATCCTTAATACTAGGGAATTGATTAAAATAAATGGGATAATCAAGAACTATTCGATGATAAATAAAATAAAATTGTTTGCCTTCTTACCATTTAGCCACGTTTTCGGGTTTATCGCTGGTTTGATGTGGTTTTTTACCTACGGGAAGACATTTGTAGTCAATAACACTAAAAACTTCTTAGAAATGAAAAAAACGATCATTGAGCACAAAGTAACACATCTTTTTGGGGTTCCAGTGATGTTTGAGTCAGTAGTTAATCAAATTAAAAAGAAATTGCTTTCAAAACCGAAACGAAAACAAGAAGCATTTGATAGACTAATCAATTTTAGTATTAATTTACAATCAACCCTTCCAAGGATTGGAAATTGGATTGCAAGAAATATACTTTTTAGGGGAGTAAGAAATCAAGTATTAGGATCCAATCTAAAGGTGATGATTTCTGGTGGGAGCTCGATAAATAATGATACTCTTAAAATACTTAATGGTATTGGATATCATCTTTTCAACGGTTATGGATTAACAGAGATCGGTATTGTTTCTGTCAATCTAAGCAAAAAAGCAAATAAGAGAATTGATGGAAGTGTGGGTGTTCCCTTTAAAACTTATGATTTTTTTCTTGACGAAAACAATCAACTTTCTATTAAATATCAAGAAGATAAAGATTTCTTTACAACAAACGACTTCTTTAAAAATCAAAATGGATTAGTTTTTCAATATCGAAAAGATGATATTATAAAAAACAAAAATGGGATTAAGATTTCCCTTTCTTCTATTGAAAAAAAGATATCAGGTCCTTTTATTATTAATAAAACCGTCATATTTGATGAGGAAAATGACGAAATTTTAGTGGTTCTTAAGATAAAGGATAATCTTGGTGACTTTGAGATTAAAACTATAAAAAATTCCTTATTAAATTCGATCAATAGTCTAAAAAAAGAAGAATACATTTCAAAGATTTATTTAACGTCTACAATGTTTTATGAAACTATCAGCAAAAAACCTCGAAAAGAGGAAATTTTAACGGCTCTTAAAAATAGTCCTCAAGATTTTTTGGAATTAAAACATCTAAATGATTCCGACACAATAAGTATTAACGATGAGATGATGAATGAAATAATCATCATCTTTGGAAAAGTCTTAAATATCAACAAGGAAGATATTTCTCCTTCTTCATCATTTAATTTGGATTTAAATGGAAATAGTTTTGATTATTATTCGCTAATTTATGGAATTAATGAGAAGTTTGAAATTGAAATTAAATTCAATGAAAATGAAAAGCTAGAAACCCCTGAAGATTTTTATAAATATCTAAAAAAACACTATATGGAGCAATATGAAAAAAATAATTAGAGCGATTATCAAAGTAACCGGATTTTTATCTGCACTAATATACTTTAAACCAAAAATCAGATATTCTGATAAAAAGGAATTTAAAAAGACAAAAAAAGGAAAAGTGATCGTTGCCAGCAACCACATAAATTATTTGGATTTTGTCTTGTTTCTTTTGATATTTTGGAATAGACACATAAGATGTCTAGTTGGAGAAACTCTATATGAAAAAAACAAGTTTCTAAAATGGCTTTTAAATATCTTTGAGTCGATTAAGGTAGAAAGAAGTAACTTTGATATGTCATTTTTATCAAAGGCGATTGGCGTATTAGAAAATGATGGAATGCTAGAAATTTATCCAGAGGCAATTTTTAAAAACAATAATCCAGTAGGCGATTTTAAACTATCAACAGTTTACATAGCTTATCATTCTAAATCGAAGATCATTCCTATCTACCACAAAGGAAATTATGGAATATTTAAAAGGGAGAAAGTATTTATCGGTAAACCCTTTGATATAAGAGAATATCTCTTAACTGAAAATCCCTCAATTGTAGACTTTCAAAAAGTAAATGATATACTAGAAAGAGAGATAAGATCATTAAGTCAATATAATAAAGGAGCTAAAAATGACAGAGAAAATTAAAATTAATATGTTATCAAAGGCCGATTCCGTTGATGGGCAAGGAGTAGGAAGTGCTTATATAGAACAAGTTCGACTCGTAAAAGAATCTCCATTATTATTAGTATCTGTAAACGGCAAGCCAAATAAGAAGAGTGACATTATTCATATCCATTCTGTGCATCCACAATACTATTTTAAAATGAATAAAAGAAGGGTCAGTGTTTGTTATGTCCACTTTTTACCAGAGACATTGGATGGCTCAATAAAATTACCAAAACCAATATTTTGGTTTTTTAAGAAATACATAATTAAAATGTATAAGAAAGCAGATTATATTGTCGTTGTAAATCCGGTATTCATCGAACCATTAAAAAAATATGGAATAAAAGAAGAAAGAATTAAGTATATACCAAACTATGTTGACCAATCTACTGTTCATGAACTTAGCTTGGATGAGAAAAAAAACCTTAAAAAGAAATACGGATTAGAGGGTGATGATTTCATCGTTGTTGGAGTTGGACAAGTCCAAACGAGAAAAGGAGTTTTAGATTTTGTTGAGACCGCTAAGAAAAACCCGAATATCAAGTTCATTTGGTGCGGTGGGTTTTCTTTTAAGCAGATAACAAGCGGTTATAAAGAACTAAAAGAAGTGATGGATAATCCACCAAGCAATGTTAAATTTTTAGGCATTATCCCAAGAGAAAATATGAATGAAATTTATAACATATCAAATCTCTTGTTTTTACCTTCATATAATGAACTTTTTCCAATGTGTATTTTAGAGGCGATTCAAATTGATCTACCAATTCTTTTAAGAGATGTCGACTTATACGAACCGATTCTCTTTGATAAGTATCAAAAAGGGACTAATAATGATGATTTTTCAAATATCATTAACAAACTTAAAGAAGATGACTCTTTTTACCAAGAAGCAAAAGAAAAATCAAAATACCTAAAAGAGTTTTACAGCAAAGAAAGTATTCTAAAAATATGGGAAGAATTTTATTTAAGTATCTATAACAAGAAAAAAGGAATAAAAAAATGATTTTAATTATCGGAGCTATGAAAAGTGAACTTGACCGTTTCATATCATCAATAAATTCAAAACATAAGGTTACTAACGATCAAGAAATTTACATTGGTAAGATTAAAAATAAGAAGGTCATGATATCAGAATCAGGAATCGGGAAAGTTCAAGCCGCCTATAGCTTAACAAAAATTCTTATAGAAAACAAAATTAACCTTATTATAAACGTTGGTTTAGCAGGAGCTACCGATAGCTTCACAGTGGGAGAAGTAGTAATAATCGAAAAAGCATTTTATGATGACTTTGACCTAACAGCCTTTGGATATCAATTTGGCCAGGTTCCTGGTCAACCCCCATTTTATCAATCTGATAAGAAAGTCATTGATAAATTATCTTGCCTTAAAAAATACAAAAATGGCTACCTCTATACCAAAGACTCATTTATTCAAGGAAGAATTCACGATAACGAATACTGTGTTGATATGGAAGGAGCTGCACTCTTTCATGTTGCCCATAACCAATCAATTCCAATGATATCGATCAAAGTTGTTTCAGATATAATTGGAAGAACCATTTTTAAAGAATATCAATCTTTTGAAAATGATGAGGGGGGCGTTATTATTAAGGATCTATTAACAAAAATTATAGAGGAAATATAATGAAAAGAGGATTGATTATTTTTTCAAATAATATGGAAGATGCAGAAGGAATATTTACAAGGGATCTTTTAATAAGAGCAGGCCTAAAAATAGATGTCGCATCAAGCGATTCCAAAGATATAACTACTGCATTTGGCTTAAAGGTAAAAACCGATTATTTATTAAGTGAAATATCGCCTAGTGAATATGATTTTTTAGTAATTCCTGGAGGTAAATATGTCATGGAAATTATTAATAATGACAAGGTAATTAAAAACCTCATTTTGGAATTTCATAAAAGTCAAAAACTAATCGCCGCTATTTGTGCAGCACCAAGATTTTTGGGACAATTAGGATTATTATCTAAAACTAAATTTACTTGTTATCCTGGATGCGAGATAGATATGCCTTATGGTATATATCAAAAAGACGAAGAGGTTGTTAAAGATAAAAATATTATAACTGCGAGAAGTGTTGCGGCAGTTGTTCCCTTTTGCGCAGCAATAATTGATGATCAATTATCTAAGGAAGCCGTTTCTTGTTTGCTAGAAGAGATAGTATTATAATTTTTTTAAAAAAATAAGATACCCTTTTCATAAAAAGAACCTAAACATTTTACTTTTTCTTAATGTATAATTAAATCATAGTTAAAAAGAGGTGAATATGAAAAAAACAATTTCTTATATTTTTTTATTATCTCTAATAGTAATCCTATTTGGATGTTTTAACAAAGGTGAGACATATACTGTTTCTTTTTTATATAATCACGACAATATGGGTGAATACCTAAAAGTAAAAGAAATAAATAAAGGTTCCTTACTTTCTGAGCCTAAAAAACCAACAGTTGAAGGTTACTCTTTTGATGGTTGGTTTAAAGATGAATCTTGTTTGGAAACATCAAAGTGGATTTTTACAGAAATGCCTGTTGAAAATGATATTTCTTTATATGCTAAATGGGTTGAAAAAACTTTAGATGAGCTACTCTATGATGAGTTATTTAGCGAAGAAAGCAAAGTATCCTTTGATTTAGATATGGATCATTCCGAATGGCTAAAAATGCAAGATGACTATAATCACTATAATAGCTTTAATGCAAAATCACCGATATATCGTAAAGCTAATTATCTAAAAATAACATTAAATGGAGATACTTATCAAATTGATGATGTTGGAGTTAGAATGAAAGGCAACACTTCTAGAACAGATTTTTATAATGATGCAAATGGGTTTTATAATCTTATACATTTGAAATTAAGCTTTCAAGAGACTTTTGATGATGAAGATTACTATGACAATCCAATGGTTTTTGAAAGTGATGAAAAAAGAGCCGAAAGGAAAAATCGAACATTTGCAGGATTAGCAAAAATAGATATGAAGTGGAATAAAAATCTTGATAACACCTATATTAGAGAAATTTATGCCCTTGAGATGTTTAGAGATTATGGAATATATGCTCCAAATGCTAGTTTATGCGACTTTAAAACAACCAACAAAGATATAATGTCAAAAATGGGAGTATTTATTTTTTATGAAACTGTTGATAAAGATTTCTTAGAAAGACACAAAATAAGCGATACAAGTGGGGATTTATATAAGTGCGCATGGAAATCATCATATACTGAAACATCTAGTATTGGTGTTGAAGACGATGATAAAGGGTTATATTATGCTTATGATCTAAAAACCAATAAAAAGAAATCCACTCATCAGGATCTAATTAATCTCATTACTTCAATTAAGGCTGACTCTAGTATTGATAATTTAGCTAATTTAATTGACCTAGATTATTTTTATAACTTTGAGGCGGTAAATTTTTTGGTAGGAAATCCTGATTGCATAAGAAATAATTATAATAATCACTATGTCTATTTTAATAATCATAAAGCTATTTTTATGCCATATGATTATGATCGAGTATTTGGCTTAAATAAAGATTGGAATCCTGCCAGTTCAATGCTTTTGATTTCCCCAACCTCAATTAAAACTGCAGCAAATTCCAATAATACCGTAAATCCAATCTACTTTTCTATCTTAAAGGATGCAAGTGCTAAGAAAAAACTAACTGATAAAATCGTAGAAGTAGCTGCTTCTAAATGGTTTACCTTTGATCACTTTAAGAGCTATTATGATAAATATCAAGCAAACTATTCATCATCTACTACACCAGATATAAGCTTTAATAATTGTGATTCAAGAAGGCTTTCATTTGACATAAATCAGGGGACTACAAATATTGAATCTACTAGTGAAAATATCACTTTCTTATATTACATAAGTAATAAAAGAATAAAAGAGTATGCTTGATAAACTTTCCAATGGTTTATAAATCCTTTTGTTGATAAAAATCAATAGACAAAAAAAAGATCTTGTTGTATAATATAGTCCGATTGTTAGAAAAAAATGTTAACAATCAGACTATAATGTACCCATAGTTCAATTGGATAGAGCGTTTGACTACGGATCAAAAGGTTGGGGGTTCAAGTCCTCCTGGGTACGCCATTTATTTAAAAATCGGACATTGTTCGCTAAATAAGGTCAACTCATTATTGGAGTTGACCTTATTTGTTAGATATTACAATATCTATTCTTTGTTTTAAAAAAACTAGATATGTTATAATGATAAATAGGAAACAGGAGTTTTTATTATGGCATCAACTGTATCATTTGTTAACTTTATTGTAGATCAAATTGATGGGGCATATTTTAAAAAGATGTTTGGAGAATATGGTGTTTATCTAGAAGGTAAGATGATTTTATTAATATGCGATGATACATTATTCGTAAAACCAAGTGAAAAAATTGAGAATATTTTAAAAAGTAGACACTTAGCTCCACCATATAATGGGGCAAAAGACTATTATGTTATTAGTGAATTAGAGGATAAAGAATATCTCAACATGCTGGCAAAAATTAAGTTTGATGAGACCCCATACCCTAAACCAAGAAAACTAAAAAACAAGAATTAAACGGAGGATAACATGTTAAAAAATGAACCAATGAAAACAAAAAATGATTCAGACTATATAAATAAAGCCATCAAGCATGGGAAAATTAAAATGCTAGAATGGGATTTAAAAAACCAAAGAGGATTTTTAAATGAACAATTTGCCTCTTTTTTAGGATATCCTTATAATCCAAATGGCTTTGAATTAGATGCGATGATTTCATTGCTTCAAGAAAGTAGCAGAGCTACTATTTTGAATCTATTTAAAGAATGTTCATTAGGCGATGTTCCTGATTTTAATTTCTTGTTAAGAGTATTAGATAACAACAAAAAAGAAGTCATTATTGAATGTAATGGTGGTGTTATTGAGTATGATGATTCAGGAAACCCAAGCAAGCTGATTTTTGTTGTTAATGGAGTTAATAATCAATATAAAGAAAATGCCACAGCGATGTTTGAGGCTTCTCCGTTTGCGAGCGTCATGCTAGACTTGAACTTTAATGTGATCGACTTCAATCCTAAATGCATGCAATTATTTGGCTACTCTTCGAAAGAAAAGTTTTCCAAGGATGTAACCAAAATAATCACCAATATCGTTCCAGAAAGACAAAGTGATGGTAGAAAGTCAGTATCATTTGCTGATCGAATTAAACAAGTGTTTCAAAAAGGCATCGTCGAAACTACCTCAGATCTTTCAATCAATGGTGAAATTAAACCATTTAATATAGTTTTTCAAAAGATAATGCGCGGTGATGAAGTAGCGATTTTAGTATATTTATCTGATCGATCCAACGTTGAAGAAGCAAACTATAAGATTAAAAGACAAGACCTCTTATTAAGAGCCGTAGCACAAATGTCTCATAAACTTGTTGACTCAACTCCTGATGATTTTGAATTATCAATATGGAATGCCTTAAAATGTATCGGAGAAGCAGTGGCAGTTGATAGAATGTATATTTGGGAAAATTATGAAGAAGATGGGGATATATATTGTAAACAAATATATGAGTGGTCTGAAGGTGCAGAACCACAACAAGGAAAAGATTTCGCTATCTCATCTAAATATAAAGATGATATTTATCATTGGTACCAAGTTTTTATTAATAATGAATCAATTAATTCGCTAGTTAAAGATATTCCTTCTCCAGAAAGAGAAGTACTTGAAATGCAATCAATTATATCTTTATTAGCTATTCCGATTTTTGTTGGCGGAAAGTTCTGGGGATTTGTTGGATTTGACGATTGCAAAAAGAAAAAAATCTACGAAGATTTTGAAGAAAAGATTCTAAGATCAGCTGGTGCAACTATTGTTTCTTCCATAATCAAAAATCGAGCGATGGTCGATTTAATTGCCGCTAGAGAAGAAGCAATGAAAAGCAATAAGGCAAAATCAGAGTTTTTATCAAGAATGTCTCATGAGATTAGGACTCCTATGAACGCAATCATTGGAATGAATTCAATCGCACTTAAATCAAGTGATAAAAATCGAGTAATCTATTGTTTAACTAAAATTGATGCTGCATCAAAGCAGATGATGAATATTATTAATGATATCCTAGATATGTCAAAAATAGAAGCGAACAAGCTAGAAATTGTCAACGCTCCTTTTGATTTTGAAAATATGGTGTATGGTGTTACAAACATCATTCAAATTAAAACGGATGAAAAAGAACAAAAACTAAAGGTTAATATCGATAAAAAGTTAAATAGGTTTGTTATATCTGATGAGCTTAGAATAACCCAAGTACTAACCAACCTTCTATCAAATGCTAATAAGTTCACGCCGTATAAAGGATCGATCGCCATTAATGTTTCCTTCGATGATAAAAATGAAGATGAAGGAACCTTAAAAATAGAAGTATCTGATACTGGAATAGGCGTTAAAGAAGACCAAAAAGAAAGATTGTTTAATTCTTTTGAACAAGCAGATGGCAGTATTACAAGGAAATATGGGGGAACTGGATTAGGGCTCTCACTTTGTAGTAAAATAGCCGGTTTACTTGGCGGAACAATGACAGTAGAAAGTGAGTACGGTAAGGGTTCAAACTTCATTTTTACTATTCCCATTAGTTATGGAGATACCTTAGTAAGCAGAAGGGATGACATAAAAATTGATCATTCATTAAAAGTATTAATCGTAGATGAAGATAAGGATTCTATCGAGTATTTAAAGGAAATGCTTTTAGCATATGAGTTTAACATAACAACAGTTAATACTGGTATAGATGCGGTTAGGGCAGTTACTGAAGGAATTTTAAAAGATGAATATTATGATATCGCGTTTATTGCTTGGAGAATGGATGTCATGAGTGGTTATGCCACTTCAAAAAGAATTAAGGACCTAACAAGAGATAAGACGGAGATAGTCATAATGTCGGCTGTCGATATTATAGACATTAAAAATGAGATTTCTGATCTTCGAGTTGATAGTTTTATTCAAAAGCCAATTCTTTCAAACAAAATTCATGAATTGCTGATTAATCATCAAATGAAAAAAACAATTCAAGACGCTCAATCAGAGATGAAGTGGAATGAAAAAAATATCCTTATTGTAGAAGACATTGAAATAAACCAGGAAATTGTTATTGCCATGTTATCAGATACAAATATTAATATGGAAACTGCACTTAATGGAAAGATTGCAGTCGAAAAGTTCAGTGCAAATCCAGATAAATATGATCTAATTCTAATGGATATGCAGATGCCAGAAATGGATGGACTAGAGGCAACAAGAGTAATTCGATCTCTTGATTTCAAAAAAGCCAAGGAGATACCTATTATAGCGATGACCGCAAATGCCTTTAAAGAAGATATTGATGCCTGCAAGAAAGCTGGTATGAATGATCATATTTCTAAACCGATGGAAACCAATATCTTAAAAACCAAAATTGAAGAATATTTAAAATAAATAAAAAAAAGAAGCGGAAAATAATTTTCCGCTTCTTACCTTTTTGATATCTTATTCAAGTCCTTCAAATACATGTTGGACGGCTTCTTTAGTCTTTACCCAAGTTATCTTGTATCTTTCATATCTTTCTGAGTCATAATAACCTTCTCTTAGGTGAAGCATTAAGTCAGCACTTTCATTATATAGTAAAGGTAAAGCTAGATTACCAGTCATCCCTTTTATTTCATGAGCTACCTCAGAAGCCTTTTGAAAGTCTCCTTCTCTAACCTTTTGATCTAATCTATCAAAGGAGTCGCTCGTTAAAAAAATACTAAGTATTCTTCGATACAACATCTTGTTTCCTTGAATTCTTCCTAAGCCTTCTTCAACATTGATGTATTCATTAGATTCAATCATTCCAATCACCTCGTTTGCATTATATCTTTAACATATTAATTATATATAGGAATCCCCCTAAAAGCAATTGAAATCCATTATTTCATATTTTTTACCAAAAAAAACTCACTTATTATAATAAGAAAAACCTATACATTTATTGTTGACAATAATTGATAAATTTGCTAAAATAATCTAGCAGTTTAAAAACGGCAGCATACTTGGGTAGAACGGGAAGTAGCTTAGCTTGGTAGAGCGCCTGGTTTGGGACCAGGAGGTCGCAGGTTCAAATCCTGTCTTCCCGACCAGTTTTTAAACTTTATAATAAATGCGGGTGTAGTTTAGTGGTAGAACCACAGCCTTCCAAGCTGTTGATGTGAGTTCGATTCTCATCACCCGCTCCATTTAAGAAGCATAGGTTTGATACAGTGTATCAGGCCTTTTTTAATGCCTAAATACCGATAATTAGCCCCATTTTAGCCGTTTTGTGGCTTTTTTACATTTGGTACGAGAGTTTGTTAGGGAAGAAATTACTGTGGCTTGTGTTTTCAAAATCAACGTTTTAGCAAAAGGTCTACATTTTAGCGATTGCTCAACGTTTTAGCGAAAGGTGAAAACTGCTTTAAAAAACAATTACTTCAAATTTGGTATTGACATACTAAAAAAACAGTAGTATTATAATTTTGTAGAGAATGGAGGTTCTAGGAAATGATTATTCAAAAATTTTGGCAATTAGCAAATTTAGAAAGAGGATTGAATTCCAGTCACGAAGAAATGTTGTGGAATGTATATAGAATTCTTAAAATTAAAGAGGATTGTCCTGTTATAAAAATAAGTGATCCATATCAACTTTTGGATCTGATGAAGGAAATAGATGTAACTTTTTTTAGAGGAAATGAAAGATTGTTCTTTGAGGAATACTTAATTTTATCAGAAATGGATGCCAAAGAGGTGTTGGATTATGTTTATTTCATTCAAAAAAATAGTAATGTTTTTGGTTCCTTAATACCGAAATCTTTATCTAAACTTCTTTTAATTTCAAAAAAAGTAGGAGCAGTTCTTGTTGCAGATGCTGATAAATATGATTCTGATTTATATAATTATGTAATGGAAAACAGCGATACTCAGTTTTTCTTCACGGTAAAACAAGAAATTATGCACAATATATTATCTTTGTTATTCAAAGGACTTAATGTTCATTTTATTCTAAACGACATTTACGAGGAGAATTTCACAGATATAAAATTCGATTATATAATAGCGTTCCCTATAATGGGTGTAAGGAATCTTGAGACAGGAGGTGACTTTATTAGTAGAGAACCTAGCTTTATAGCAACGCAAAACCTGTTACTTCATTTATCGAGCATCGGTCAATTAAAGATAGTTTTACCTGCAAAAATTGGTTTTGGGGGTGGAGATGCTGAAATCCTTAGGCATTTTATTAGCGATAATTATCAAGTTAATGAAATTGCGTCATTACCTTCTAGGCTATTCTATCCATACATGTCAATAAATACATATTTAATTACAATTCAACAAGGGAAGACAGAAGATGTTAGTGTTATCAAATACAAACTAGAGAAAGATGCTTTATTTGAAGATGATAATAGATTAGTTTTTGCTGATGAACTAGAATCAATGAATAATTGGAATGTCGATATGGCGTTTTCACTAACCGACGAAACCATCATGAATTATAAAAACTCTTTAGTTAAAAAAGCGCCCTTGAAGGATGTTGCTGATGTTTTTAGAGGTAAGTCAATTGCTGCGAAAACTGAGGAAGGAAATGTCTTAGTTATAAATATCTCAAATATTAGCGAAGTTGGAATTGACTATAATAATCTTGACTTTACCGTTGAAGAAGAGCGAAAAGTTCAAAGATATTTACTTGAACAAGATGATGTTTTGATAACAACAAAAGGTTTCAGTGTAAAAATTGGTGTTTATGAGGACCAGCAAAAAATGGTAATTGCCTCTTCCAACCTATGTGTTGTTAGACCAAATAAAAGATTGTTAACCGGAACCTACCTAAAGTTATTCCTAGAGTCTGAAACTGGTATGAAGCTTCTCAAAAGTCTGCAAAGAGGAACTTCAATTGTAAACATAAATTATCAAGATATATGCGAACTAGAGGTGCCAATACCACCGTTGGAAGAACAATTAGAAATAACGAATGAATATGAAGCGGGTTTGAAACTTTATAAGGAAACGATTAATCAAGCAGAATACGCATGGTCAAAGATAAAAGCTAATGTGCAAAGAAAGTTATTTTAGGAGGTTGCTAAATGTTAGGAGCAATTATAGGAGATATTGTTGGGTCACGTTTTGAATGGAATAATAATAAATCGAAAGAGTTTGATTTATTAACGTATAGGAATTTCTTTACAGATGATACAGTCATGACATTAGCTATTGCTAAAGCTATATTAGAAAGTAAAAATGATTACGAAAAACTAGGAGATTATGCGATTAAGCATATGCGAGAAATTGGCAAACTTTATCCTAATTGTGGATACGGCATAAACTTCGACAAATGGATTTTTTCTGATAATCCTCATCCATATAACAGCTATGGGAATGGTGCAGCTATGCGAGTAAGTGCGTGCGGATTTGTAGCAAATTCATTAGAAGAAGCCATCGAACTTTCTCGCAAAGTGACAGAAATAACACATAATCATCACGAAGGAATCAAAGGGGCAGAAGCAACAACTGTAGCTATATATCTAGCAAGGACAGGAAGTAACATTTTTGAGATTAGAGATTATATAAATAATCATTACTATCCAATGAATTTTAAACTTGATGATATTCGTGATTCTTATGAATTTAACGAAACTTGTCAAGATACTGTTCCACAAGCAATTGAAGCGTTTCTAGAATCAAAGAACTTTGAAGATGCTATACGAAATGCAATCTCAATTGGTGGAGATTCTGATACACTAGCAGCAATAACTGGTAGTATTGCAGAGGCTTACTATGGCATTCCTACTGATATTAGAAAACATGCATTAACTTATTTAGACGAGAGATTGTTATCTATCTTAGTAGAGTTTGAAAGTAAATATCCTTCACTGATGGAAAAAGGTGATGTAAAAATAAAAACAAAAAAGAAAAGAATATTGACGGGGGAACGTTCTGAAATGATGGAAGAAACAATTAATAAAATTGAAAAAGACTTTGATGATACTGAAATTGAAATAGAAGAAACATCAAGTCAAAAGTTATATAATCATTTATTTGAGGCATGCAATATACTTCGTGGCCCAATTAACCAAGATGAGTATAAATCATATATCACACCTATTTTATTTTTTAAGAGAATTTCAGACGTATATGACGAAGAGACAGAAAAGGCACTTAATGAATCTGGTGGAGATAAAGAATATGCTTCATTTGACGAAAACCATAGCTTCAAGATTCCGGAAGGATGTCATTGGAATGATGTTCGTAATGCAAGTACGAATGTGGGAACTGTGATAGTTAATGCTATGAGCGGAATAGAAAGATCTAATCCCGATACTTTGAGTGGTGTATTCAGCTCATTTGATGATGCAACTTGGACGGATAAAACAAAGCTTTCTGATGATAGATTAAAAGATCTAATTGAACATATGTCATCAATTAAGGTTGGCAATAACAATTACACCGCTGATGTTATGGGTGATGCCTATGAATATTTAATTAAGAAGTTTGCGGATTTGTCCAAAAAGAACGCAGGTGAGTTCTATACTCCTCGTTCGATTGTAAAATTGTTAGTTAATCTTTTAGATCCTAAACCCGGGGATGAGGTATATGATCCCGCGTGTGGTACAGGTGGTATGTTGATTGAAGCAATTCGCCATATCAATAACGATAAACTAACCTATGGACGTATTTATGGTCAAGAAAAGAATCTAGCAACCTCTGCAATTGCTCGAATGAATTTGTTTCTACATGGGGCAAAAGACTTTAAAGTATTGCAAGGTGATACACTTAGGGATCCAAAGTTTCTAAGAGCAGGTAAAGTCCAAAAATTTGATTGCACGATAGCTAATCCACCTTTTTCTCTAGATAAATGGGGTTCTGACCAATTTGCCACTGACGCATATGGAAGAAATATTTGGGGATGTCCTACTGATTCAAATGCAGACTTCGCTTGGCTGCAACATATGGTTTCCTCCATGAAGTCAAAAACTGGAAGATGTGTTGTCGTTCTTCCTCAAGGGGTTCTATTTAGAGGAGGTAAAGAAGCAGAAATGCGCAAACAACTTATTGAATCGGATATTCTTGAATGTGTAATCACGTTAGCAAGTGGAGTGTTTTATTCTACTGGGGTTTCCGCTTGCATCTTATTATTGAGTAATAATAAAGTTTCAGCTCATAAGGGCAAAATATGTATGATTAACGGTTCGAAATTTTATACGCCGAAGAGAGCTCAAGTATTAATGACGCAAACTGATATCGATAAGGTTTATAAGGTGTACCAGAACTATACAGATGAAATTGAAATTTCAAAAGTTATTACAATTGCCGAAGTAAAAGCAAATGGATATTCACTTGCTCTTAATAACTATATTGAAAAGAAAGAGGTAGAAACTGCAACACCAGTAGAAATTAGAAGACAATACTTAGATTCTTACAACAAAATGATTGAAGCAGAAGAAAAAATGAAACAATTATTGATAGAAGGAGGATACATCAATGAGTAAAAGAATACCTCTTGAAGAGCTGGAATCCTATTTATGGGGATCTGCAACACTACTAAGAACAAATATCGATGCTGGTGCATACAAGCAATATATCTTTCCACTTCTATTTTTCAAAAGAATTTGTGATGTCTACGATGAGGAAACAACTCTTGCTTTCGAAAAATATGGTGATGATGCACGTGAATTTTCAGATGATGAATTGCATTTATTTGTGGTTCCAAAAGGATACCATTGGAATGATGTGAGAGAAACGACAACTGATGTTGGCTTGTCAATTATTACAGCATTTAGAAAAATTGAAAAAGCGAATGGTAACAAATTAACTGGTGTATTTGGCGATGCAGCATGGACAAATAAGAATAGACTTCCAGATAAACTTCTTAAAGACATCATTGAGCATTTCAGTACAAAAACATTATCACTTGCAAACTGCCCTGAAGATGAGCTTGGGCAGGGGTATGAGTACCTTATTAAAAAGTTTGCTGATGATAGTGGCCATACAGCACAGGAATTTTATACTAATAGAACAGTAGTACACTTAATGACCGAAATGCTGAAACCTAGAAGCGGGGAATCAATATATGACCCGACATGCGGTAGTGCAGGTATGCTTATTTCTGCTATTGCATATCTAAAAAACAAAGGAGCCGAATGGCGTAATGTATCTACTTACGGTCAGGAAATCAATTCTTTAACAGCTGCTATTGCAAAGATGAATTTATTCTTACATGGAGTAAAGGATTTTCACATTGTTAATGATGATACATTAAAGTCTCCTGCTTATATTGAAAAAGGACAATTAATGCAATTTGATATGTGTCTTGCAAATCCACCATACTCAATTTCTCAATGGGATAGGGAATCCTTCGAAAGTGATAAATATGGGCGTAACTTCTTGGGTGTTCCACCACAAGGAAGAGCAGACTATGCGTTTATTCAACACATTTTGAAGAGCTTAAAACCAAATACAGGGAGATGTGCGATTTTATTACCTCATGGTGTTTTATTCAGAAACGAAGAAGGTGCAATGAGAGAGGCTTTAGTTAAGAGCGACTTACTAGAATGTGTTATTGGATTGGGCCCTAATCTTTTTTATAACGCTCCTATGGAAGCTTGTATATTAGTGTGCAGAACAAACAAGAAACCCGATAGAAGAGGGAAAGTGTTGTTTATCAATGCATTGAATGAAATCGCACGCAAAAAAACATTTAGTTATCTAAAAAAAGGTCACATTGAAAAGATTACTCAAGCATATGATTCCTACTTTGATAGTAAAAATTTTGCGAAAGTTGTAACAATTAAAGATATCTCTAATAATGGTTTTTCATTAAGCCTTCCCTTATATGTAAAAAATAATGAAACTGAAATAATTGATTCTAGAAAACTGGATGATTGCTTGGCAACTTGGAAAGAAGCATCTGATAATCTACATAGATCATTAGGTAATATAAATGAAATGATTCGAAAAGGAGATAAACTATGAGTAAGTATACTTTTGATGAAATAGCAATAAACTGTACTGAAAAGAAAAAACCTGTAGAAAATGATAAATACACATATTTAGGTCTTGAACACTTGGATTCTGAAACATTAAAAGTTTCCAGATTTGGTTCTGAAGTTGCTCCAATTGGTGAAAAGTTATTAATGAAAAAGGGAGATATTTTATTTGGCAAAAGACGTGCTTATCAAAAGAAGGTTGCAATAGCTCCTTTTGATGGGATTTTTTCTGCTCATGGTATGGTTTTAAGACCTAAAGTAGAAGTTATTGATCCTGATTTCTTCCCATTTTTTATAAGTTCGGATTACTTTCTTGATACCGCGATAAAAATATCTGTTGGGTCTTTATCGCCGACAATAAATTGGAAGGACCTAAATAAATTAGAGTTTTCATTACCTTCAATAGAAGCGCAAAAAGAAAATGCCAAGTTGCTATGGGCAATACAGAAAACACTAGAGGCGTATAAAGATTTAATTTCGAAGCAGAACATGCTTGTCAAAAGTGAAATAAGAGAAATATTAAAAGAAAAAAAATCTTTTACGGAATTAAGGAACTATTGTGATTTGTCTATTGAAACAGCAAAAAAAAGTTTTAAGGACGATGATGATATTTTGTATGTTGAGATTTCCTCTATCGATAATGAAATTAATGAAATAGTTAATCCAACTCAATTGTTACTTAAAGATGCACCTGAAAGTGCTAAACAAGTTTTGAAGAAAGGTGATGTACTTGTATCATTGGTCAGACCTAATTTAAAGAAAATAGCAGTTAATAAATACCCATATAATAACGTTATAGGAACAAGTGGCTTTTGTATTTTAAGACCTAACGAGAAAACAACGTCATCTTTTATTCAAGCAATAGTATTGTCTGATGATTTCACTTCAAAGATGGAATCGTCAGTTATAGGCAGCACTTATCCAACAATAAAAGAAACCAATGTTTTAAGTTATAAAGTGCCTATAATTTCTTCAGAGGAAATGAGGAAAATAACTAATTTGATAGATGCTGGTGACACTATTAAAATACTACTTTTAGAGTGTATTTCAGAACTGAAGGCTTCTTACAAAAAAATTATGAGAGATAAAATTTTCAAGGAGGATTAAGAAATGTCATTATTTAATGAAGACAATACAATTGAACAATTGGTTATTACTACTCTAAAGCACAATGGTTGGACGTATATTGATAAAGACCATCTGAAACGAGAATTAAGTGATGTAATGGTTGAATCAATGGTAAAAGCTGCTTTGATCAGACTAAACCCTGAAATTGCAGAAGAACCATCTAGAGCAGATGAAGTGATATACAAATTTAGAACCCTAATTAATTCAGTTCAATCTCACAATTTAGTAACTCAAAATGAAGTTTTTAAGAAGTGGATATTTGATGAGAATTCATATCCATTTGGAAAAGATGGACGAATGGTATCAATAAAGTTTTTCGGAACAATGACGAGAGAAGAATTGGCTAAAAATGAATATGTTGTAACTAATCAATGGTCATACCCTTGTGAAGAGGGAGGAAAACGCCTCGATATAGTTCTACTAGTTAATGGATTTCCTGTTGCTATTGGTGAGTTAAAAACGCCAGTTCGCGCTGCCATCTCATGGGTTGATGGAGCATCTGATATTCTTAATTACGAGAAGAGCATTCCTCAGATGTTTGTTACAAATGTATTTAACTTTGCTACTGAAGGCAAATGTTTTAGATATGGTTCAATTAATTCTCCAATAGGACAATGGGGACCATGGCATACTTCTGAACACAAAGTTGAAGGTGGGTTAGTAGATGTAAAAATTTCTTTAGAAGACATGATTACTCCAGAAAAAATTATGGATATTTTTCAGTTTTTCACTATTTTTGCTACAGATAAAAAATATAGAAAGTGTAAAATTATCTGTCGATATCAACAATATGAAGGAGCGAACGCAATTGTTCAAAGGGTAATTGCTGGTTATCCTAAAAAAGGGCTAATTTGGCATTTCCAAGGTTCAGGGAAGTCTTTATTGATGGTATTTGCAGCACAAAAATTAAGAATGATACCCGAGTTAAAAAATCCAACAGTAGTGATAGTTGATGATCGTATTGATTTAGAAACTCAGATAACTGCCACTTTTAATGCATCTGATATTCCGAACATGGCATCTGCAGGTTCAAAAGAAGAACTAATATCATTTTTTAAGGGAGATATGCGTAAAATTCTCATTACTACCATATTCAAATTTGGAGAAGTCAATGGTGTCTTGAACCCAAGAGATAATATCATTTTGATGGTTGATGAAGCACATAGAACACAAGAAGGAAATCTTGGTGAAAAAATGAGGACTGCATTACCAAATGCATTCTTCTTTGGTTTAACTGGTACACCAATCAATCGTATAGATAGAAATACATTTAATACGTTTGGAGCAGAAGAAGATCGAAGTGGTTACTTGAGCAAATATTCATTTTCAGACTCTATTCGAGACAAAGCTACTCTACCTTTGAATTTTGAGCCAGTGCCGGTAGATTTACATGTTGACCAAGAAACACTTGACAGAGAATTTGACATATTAACTGAAGGATTAACAGAAGATCAAAAAGCTCAACTATCAACAAGAGTAAATATGCAAGCTATTTTCTATAATCCATTACGAATTAAAAAAGTGTGTGAGCATATTGTTAAACACTATCAAGACAAAGTGGAACCAAATGGATATAAAGCTCAAATAGTTTGCTATGACAGAGAATGCTGTATTCGATATAAAGAAGAATTAGATAAGTTATTACCTGAAGAGGCGTCTACAGTAGTGATAGATACCAACAATGATAAAGAAGACAGATTCAAGAAATTCAGAAGAGAAAGAGATGAGGAAGGAAAGGTGTTAGATCATTTTAGAGATCCACATGATCCTCTTAAATTTGTTATTGTAACCGCTAAATTATTAACTGGATTTGATGCTCCAATTCTTCAAGTAATGTATCTAGACAAACCAATGAAAGACCACACATTATTACAAGCTATTTGCCGTACTAATCGTACCTATGACGAAGGAAAAACTTTTGGTTTAATTGTAGATTATACTGGCATATTTGATAATGTTGCAAGGGCATTGGATTTTGATGAAAGTTCAATGAAAAAGATTATTACAAATATTCAAGAGGTTAAGAAACAATTGCCGGCACTATTAAAGAAGTGTTTAAGTTACTTCATGGGTGTCGATAGAACAGTAACCGGTTGGGAAGGTTTGATGGCAGCTCAAGAATGTTTACCTACTAATAAAGAAAAAGACTTGTTCGGGGCAGATTACCGCGTATTAAATAAGGCGTGGAATTCACTTTCTCCGGATTCATTCTTAACAGCGTATAGTTTGGATTATCAATGGTTATCCAAGGTTTATGAATCTGTAAAACCTGTTGATGGCACAGGAAAACTAATATGGAGCACATTGGGACCTAAAACTATAGAATTAGTCCATAGAAATGTTACTGTTGGAACTGTACATGATGAAGAAGATGTTTTATCACTGGATGCTGATATGATCGATAAGTTCATTAACAAAACTGGCGGTTCAGAGAGGGCAACAAAAAAGATAGAAATCAATTTAGTTGCAAAAATCCTTGAACATAATAGTAATCCAAGATTTGTGAAATTAGGTGAAAAACTAGAGGAACTACGTGCCAAACATGAGCAAGGTCTGTTAACAAGTATGGAATTTTTAAAAATGCTCTTAGAACTTGCCAAAGAGGCTGCACAAGCAGAAAAAGAAATAGTTCCTGAAGAGGAATTGGACAAGGGGAAGGCGGCATTAACAGAGTTGTTTAACGGAGTAAAAAATAGAGCCACACCAATAATTGTTGAACGTATAGTTAAAGATATAGATGATATTGTTAGAGTTGTTAGATTTGACGGGTGGCAAAATACTACTGCAGGGAAACAAGAGGTGAAGAAAGCACTAAGAAGTGTTGTTTGGATAAAATATAAAATTAAAGATATAGAAGTCTTTGATAAAGCCTATAAATACATCGAACAATACTATTAATGGTATGGGGAGGATTTCCATTGAATATAAAGTATTATAATTTTGAGGAATATCTAAAAGAAAAACATTTGGACATCTTTAAGAATTGGTTTATGACTAATATCACACATAATGTAGAAAACTGGAAGTTAACTACTGACGAAGTATATGATCCTACTACATATAATCTAAAAGAAGATATTACTATTTCTGAGGCTAAATACTATTTTGGAATTGGTAGTACTCTTTCTTTTGATATATATGTATCCTTTTCGGTTTCCATGATTCAGGAGTTTTCAGATCTAGATTATAGCAAACAATTTACTACTAGCAGAACTTTTACTTTTTCTTTAGAATGCGAATTAGAAAATGGTGTACAGAACTTGAGAATTATTAATGTGAGAAGAGGTAGATTTGAAAGAGACTCTTTGGCTAGAACTACAGAAGTTAGACTTAGTGATGAGTTGGTTCCAATTATGACTTCTGAACAGGTTGATTATTTTGCGGAGATATTTTTAATGGAATACTATCCTGATGCGCTATTTGACGAAGTCTCAGTTCCAGTTGTAGATATAATAAAAAATTCTATGAGATTAGAGTTTTATGACTCGAAATTAAAAACGAATATACATGGTGCTACATTCTTTGAAGTAACTAAAGGAAAAATATATAATGGTGATAACGAATTGATTGACAAAACTATCAATGAGGGAACAATAATTATAAATCGTGATGTTATAGAAAATATAGGAATGTATAACAATACCGCTATTCACGAAGCTATTCATTGGTTTTTACATAGAAAGTATTTCGAAATGAAAAAACTTTTAGCTCCAGATGATATGAAGTTGGTTTTATCCTGTAATATCAATGAAATAGACATGCCTATAAATAATTCGAGTAAAAATGCAAA
Source organism: Acholeplasma sp. OttesenSCG-928-E16 (assembly GCA_030266845.1). Taxonomy (GTDB): domain Bacteria; phylum Bacillota_I; class Bacilli_A; order Acholeplasmatales; family Acholeplasmataceae; genus JAJDIT01. The sequence continues at coordinate 22,214 of JAJDIT010000006.1, forward strand.
GAAATGGATGGAATGGCAAGCTAATAGAATTGCTCCTCATATTTTAATGCCAACAAAAACTGCATACAACGTAATACAAAATATCTATGATACGATTCGAGAGGAATATCCGGAATGTAGAGATGCTTCTATAATGGAAAAAACGATAGAAGCAGTTTCTGATTTTTATGGAGTTTCTTATTCGGTCGCAAAAATTAGAGCAGTTGAGTTAGGTTTTGAACAAGCAAGAGGAGTGTATAATTATGTTGATTCGATAAGAATTAAACCATACTCCTTTCCTCAGGGAAGTTTAAAAGCAAATGAGACTTATCAAATTTCTTTTAGTTCATTTCTAAATTTACTGTCGGGTAATGTCGAATTAGCTAAGTTGTATATTGAAAATAAAATAATCTATTGTGATGGATTTGTTGTCAAAAATAGTGAGCAGGTGAGACCATTTCTCCAAGGAAACTGTCTTGATGAAACGATTCTTAATGATGTGAGTAAACATTGTTTTAAGTTCATTTCAAAAAGAAGTGTGAATACACCTGCTGATTGGATAAATTGCCTAAATTTTTTGTGTCGAACTCAAGGGTGCAATTTGGAAGAGAATATATGTGATTTATCCGATCCAAAAAATCAAGATATTTATGAAACAGCATTAGCAGAAATCAGTAGTGATGAAGAAGGAATATTAAAAAGTGAAAAACTATCTAAAGATTATGCAGAGTTTTCTTCTACTTTACCTGCATCATTTGGTGGAACATTAAAAGCACATATGGATAGAAGAGGTTATACAGAAGAAAAACTCGAGGAGCAGTCATGGGTAAGCGTAAGAAGCATTAGTACTTATATTAATGACCCTAACGCATGTCCTGAAATAGAGACTGTCCTTGCTTTATGTATTGGACTTAATCTTACATTAATGTTTTCTCTAGATTTAATAAAAAAAGCCGAAAGAAATACAAGTAATTTACTAAGAAGCGTGAACTATATTCATATGGAATTATTAACCCATTACGATGATAAAAATATAGTGTATTGGAATTTGCGTTTGGGAAAAACAAAAATGAAACTCATACCAAGTAATGCTGTTGCAAAGAAAAATATGGATTTTTAAAAATTTTTCTTCAAAACTAGAAGTTATATTTCTAGGTAATCTGGCAAAATATAACTAAGAGGTATAAAGATTGTTTAATATCAGTCTTCGTACCTCTTTTTTTATGCCTTTTTAATAAAAAAATCCAATATAAGATGTTAAAATTGCTATTTTTTCTAGAAATTGTACTTCATGGTTTAATCCATTTGCATGATATAAAATGAGGTGAATAAGTGAATTAAAGTACTTATTTTAACACTACTACTTATTTAATTCCGCGATTGCAACAAACGGTTCCTAAATTCATTAAGTAGTAAATTTATTTAGTCGGCTCTTTAGGAAGGGGCGGATTCAAAAATCGAAATGGAGTAATCCAATAATTCGAGGTTTTGATTTCCGTTTTTTCTTCATGCCTTGAAATTGATACCTCCATTTCAGAAATCAACTGATGGAGGAAAATCAAATGAAAGATTTCAAATTAAAGGAGCAATATTCTACAAGAATGGAAGCTGAAGAAGCACTAGCTCAGTACAACGAAGGAAAGTCTGAAGAAGACAAAATGTATTATTGGTCATATTTAAGTGCAATCGAAAATAGGTGGATGTATTGCATCGTCACAAAAAAACAATGGTATGCACTTAAAGCAATGGAAAGAGATGAATCGGATCGAATAGATGAAGAATCTCGATGTGTTATTCCGTCAGAAAGATATGGATTAAAGAAGTGCAGAGAAAACTGTGATGAGTGTCCATATGGAAAAACAAAAAGAGAAGGTAATCCTCTTTCATATGACAAGGCACTTGAAGATGGTCTAATCCCTGATGGTAGAGGTGGTATGAAGTTATTTACTGAACAAGTAGACCCATCATCAGATTTTGTAGACGATCAATTAAAAGATGAGTTGACTGAAATACTTAATGATCTACTAGATGAATTAGATCCAAAAGATAGAAAAATCATTGAACTATTTAGTGAAGATTATTCTGATTCTGAAATTGCTAAAAAAACAAATAGTAAGAAGAGTACTATTCAATACCGCAGAAAGAAGATTATTACTGAGCTCAAAATAAAAATTGAGGAATATTTATGATTTATTTGGTCGTTTCGACTTCACTTCCGCATAGAACTATGGACAGAAGAGAACTGTTCTAGAAAACGGAGGTGTATCAAATGGATACAAAAGCAAAAGCAGCCAGTGATAAACCTTTCTTAACCGATACTGAGTTATTTGACACTCTAATGACTATTAGTTTGGTTACGAAAGCACTAGCAAAGAAAGTATTGTTACTCCCAGCGGGAAGTAAGACAACAGGAGGTAAACGAGATGGAACAAAGAAAACACTCGATCCTCGCACCAAGTAGTAAGGAATGGCCGCATTGCGGTTATGCCACTAGATTCCTTGCTACTAAAAAGGAAGAAACAAATGATGCTGCAGAGTTTGGCTCAGAATGTCATTTGCTTTCAGAGATGTACATTCGTAAAAGTTTGAAACTTGAAGATTACGAATCAGATGACAAAAGGTCCATAGAAGAAGTGAAGTCAGGATTTAAGCACTATTCAGAGGAAATGGAAACACTAGCCAATGGATATGCAAACTATGTCATTAGTACTTACGATTATGAAGCAAAAAGAACAGGGACAAAACCGATAATCTTAATCGAACAATTACTTGACATGGACTATGCACCAGACACTCATGGAACTTTGGATTGTGGAATTATTGCAGGTGACACTTTAACTATTATCGATAACAAAACGGGCTATGTGAAAGTAACAGCTTATAGTGAGGAACTAAAAGAATTAAATAGTCAGCTTGGAATCTATGGTTACTACGCCTATAAATGTTTCAAAGACTTATATCCAATAAAGAAAATAAGGTTTGTTATCTACCAAGAAAGAATTCACAACATTTCTGAATACACAATTACATCAGAGGAACTTGAAAAGTGGCATCAAGATTTCTTATTACCAGCAGCAAAAGTCGCCTTGAGTGATAATCCAGAAGCAAAGACAGGTTCTTGGTGTCGCTATTGTCCAGGAAGAAATGTTTGTCGCAAAAGAGCAGAAGAAAATATTTCAACCGCTAGTAAGTTAAAGAAGCCAGAAATAATGACTGAAGCTGAAATTGAAGAGTTATTACCAAAGCTAGATAGTCTAGTCTCTTATATCGATGACATTAAATCCTATTGCTTAAAATGAGCTATTGAAAATGGAAAAGTCTGGAAAGGCTATAAACTCGTTGAGGCGGTAACAAGGAAAAGAATAAGTGATGAAGATAAAGTTGCACAGATTTTAACTAATGCCGGATTTGATCCTTACACAAAGAAACTAAAATCTATCACTGAACTTCAAAAACTAGTAGGTAAAACATTTAGTGACCTTATTGGTGAATATGTTATCAAACCAAAAGGTAAAGAAGAATTAGCACCAATTAGTGATGCTAGAGAAGAAATAACTATTGAAGCAAATAAGGAGGATAAGAAAGATGCTTAATATTATTACCGGTGTTGAGAAAACGCCACTTAAAATTTGTATTTATGGAGCAGAAGGAGTAGGAAAATCAAGCCTTGCTTCTAATATGCCAAATCCACTATTCATAGACATTGAAGGTGGAACAAGTAGATTAAATGTCAGACGTATTAAATGCGGTGAGTCATGGGAAGAGTTACTAAATATTGTAAAAGAAGTAATCAAAAATCCAAGCGTATGTCAAACGCTAGTTATTGATACCGCTGACTGGGCTGAGTCACTTTGTAGAGATTATATTTGTGCCAAACATAGAAAGGCAAATATAGAGGACTTTGGCTTCGGGAAGGGATATACGTATCTTTATGAGGAGTTTGGCGAGTTCTTGAAATTACTTAACCAATTAATCGAAGTAGGTATTAACCCTGTTGTGATTGCTCATGGTAAACCTAGAAAATATGAGCTTCCTGAAGAACAAGGACAATTTGATAGATGGGAAATGAAACTATCTAAACAAGTCGCTCCTTTAATCAAAGAATGGTGTGATATGTTACTTTTCTGTAACTATAAAACATTCGTAGTAACAACTGAAAATAATAAGAATAAAGCGCGTGGTGGTAAGCGAGTTATTTATACCACACATAACCCTTGTTGGGATGCTAAGAATCGCTTTAATTTACCTGATGAAATTGACCTTAATTATGCAGCAATCGCCCATCTATTTGAAGATAAACAAGAGATAAAAACGGAAGCTAAAAAGAGCGATGAAACTGATAATATCCTAGCAAAACTTGAACATTTAGTTGCTGAATCAGGTATAGACATTACCGAATTACAAAAAGTTGTCAGTGATAAAGGACACTATGAATTAGATGTTCCAATAACAGAATACTCAGAAGATTTTATCACTCGTTGGATAATTCCTAATTGGAAGAAAATCATTGAAATTATTAACAAAAATAAAGGAGAAAATAACAATGAATAATAATGAAAATATGTTCCTTGATTGGAACGACAGTATTGAAACCGATGGACAAGAGTTCGTATTGCTTGATGAAGGTGATTACAATTTTACAGTCACTAATTTTGAAAGAGGAAGATTCCCAGGTGGAGCAAAGATTCCAGCATGTAATAAAGCAACTATAACAGTTAAGGTTGATTCAGAAAAAGGAACAGCTAATGTTAAGTTCGATTTGCTTTTATATAGAAGCGTTGAGTGGAAAATATCTGCATTCTTTAGAAGTATCGGTCAAAAGAAGTCTGGTGAAAAACTAGTCATGGATTGGAATAAAGTTGTTGGTTCTCAAGGAAGAGCACATTTCAAACAAAAAGTTTATACCAATAGCACTGGGGAAGAAAAGACTGCAAATGACCTAGAACACTTTATTGATTACAACGAAGAATTCTTTGACGATGGTCTCCCTTTCTAGAGGTTTACTATGATGGAATTAAGACCATATCAATTAGAAGCAATAAAAGCTATTCAGTATGAGTGGAATATTGGTCATGATAAAACTCTTTTAGTTCTTCCAACCGGAACAGGTAAAACAGTAGTATTTGTAAAGATAGTTGAACTTGAAACGAAAGATGGCGGTAAAGCACTTATTCTTGCTCATAGAGGAGAATTATTAGACCAAGCTGCTGCTAAGCTCAAAATGGTATCTGGATTGGATTCGGCTTTGGAAAAAGCTGAGTCCTCCTCAGTTGGTTCTGACTTACCAGTAACTGTTGCTTCTGTTCAAACGCTATCTCAAGAGAAAAGACTGCTACAGTTTCCGCGTGATTATTTTAAGCTAATAGTAGTAGACGAAGTGCATCATTCTACAAGCAGTACTTATCAACGAATATTACAACACTTTAATACCGCTCTTGTTCTTGGTGTAACTGCAACTCCAGATAGAGCTGATCAAAAAAATCTAGGACAATTCTTCGATTCAAAAGCATATGAATACACAATGGCAAAAGCAGTTAAAGAAGGATATTTATGTCCTATCAAAGCACAAATGATACCACTTGAATTAGATATTCATAATGTGAGTATGTCAAATGGTGATTATGCAGTAGGTGAAGTTGGTTCTGCTTTAGAGCCATACTTAAATCAAATAGCACTAGAAATGGTTAATTATTGTAAAGATAGAAAAACTGTAGTGTTCCTTCCGCTAGTTAAAACTTCTCAAAAATTCTGTGAGTTATTAAACGTACACGGACTTAGAGCAGCAGAGGTAAACGGGAACTCAACAGATAGAGAGAAGATATTAAAAGATTTTGAAAATGGAGAGTATCAAGTTTTATGCAATTCAATGTTACTTACTGAAGGTTGGGATTGTCCTACTGTTGATTGCATCGTCATTTTAAGACCTACAAAGGTTAGAAGCCTATATCAACAAATGGTAGGTAGAGGAATGAGGCTTGCTCCAAATAAAGATGATTTACTTTTACTTGATTTCCTGTGGCTAACTGAAAGACATGATTTATGTAAGCCATCATCTCTTGTTTCAAAAGATGAAGAAGTGGCTAAGCGAATAAATAAGATGATTCAAGATAAAGAATCAGGAGTTGACTTAATGGATGCAGAAGAAGTCGCATGTAAAGATATCATCCAAGAAAGAGAAGACTCACTTGCTAGAGAACTTGAAGCAATGCGCAAAAAGAAAAGACAGCTTGTGGATCCTATTCAATACGCATTTTCCATTGAAGCAGAAGACTTGGCAGATTATGAGCCAACATTTGGATGGGAATGTGGTCCTGCAACTGAAAGACAACTAGATTACTTAGAAAAGCATGGAATTTATGCAGAATCAATCACGAATGCCGGAATGGCAAGTTTAATAATTGAAAAATTAAAGAATAGACAAAATGAAGGTTTATCAACACCAAAACAAATCAGGTTCTTAGAACGATATGGTTTTCTCCATGTAGGTATGTGGGCGTTTGAGGCAGCTTCTAAAATGATTACAAGAATTTCAAACAATAATTGGTTTCTGCCACGTGAGATAGACGCTGCAAGTTACCAACCTTAGGAGGTAGCAATGGAAAATATACTTGATGCACTTAAATACATAAATGTTTCAGATACATCATATCAAGAATGGATAAATATCGGGATGGCTTTAAAATCAGAAGGATATTCATGTTCTGTTTGGGATGATTGGAGCAGAAATGATAGCAGGTATAAAGACGGTGAATGTAGTAGGAAATGGGAGAGTTTTAAAGGCTCTTCTAATCCTATTACAGGAGCTTCTATTATCCAAATGGCAAAAGAAAGAGGCTATGTTATTAGTCATTTTAGTGGTGATGGAACAATGGAATGGGATGATATTATCGAATACGATGGAGATGGTATTTCTTTTGAGCCTAGAGTTGATAAAACACCAGCAGAACAAATCATTCATTATTTAGAAACTCTATTCAAACCAGATGAATTTGTAGGATATGTGACAAATGATGTATGGCAAGATGCAGATAAGAAGTGGATGCCATCAAAAGGAGTATTTGATAGAACTTCAAAAGAGTTAATCGAAGGACTAAAAAAACATCCTGATGACATAGGTGCAGTGTTTGGTGATACTAAGCCTGAATGTGGTGGCTGGATAAGATTTAACCCATGTGATGGAAAGGGTGTAAAAAACGATAATATTACAAGATTTACTTATGCACTTGTTGAATCGGATGATATGTCTATTTCAGAGCAAGACCAAATTTATAGAAAACTGGAACTTCCTATTGCTTGTTTAGTTTATTCAGGAGGAAAAAGTCTCCATGCAATTGTAAAAGTAGATGCAAAAGATGCTGAAGAGTACCGAAAAAGAGTGGATTTTCTTTATGATTTCCTAGATAGAAACGGACTAAAAGTAGATAAAGCAAATCGTAATCCTTCTAGGCTTTCTAGGCTACCAGGAGTTACACGAAATGGAGTAATGCAATCTTTAATTGATACCAATATCGGTCGCAAATCCTGGATAGAATGGTTAGATTTTGCAGAAGGAGTAGGAGACGAACTTCCTAGTCTTACTTATTTATCAGAAGAATTATTAAACCCACCAAAACTACCAGAAGAGTTAATAAAAGGGATTGTTAGATGCGGGCATAAAATGCTTATTTCAGGCTCGTCAAAGGCAGGTAAGTCATTTCTACTGATGCAGCTCTGTATCGCGCTTTCCGAGGGCTTAAAATGGCTAGGATTTGAATGTAAGAAGTCAAAGGTATTGTATGTGAATTTAGAAATAGATGGAGCAAGCTGTATAAATCGTTTTGCTAAAATTTATGAAGCATTAAAGATTAAACCTAAACATGCTGACAATATTGTTATTTGGAATTTAAGAGGTCATGCAGTATCGCTTGATAAGTTAGTACCAAAGTTAATAAGAAGAATCAAAGGTCAAGGATATGATGCTGTAATAATCGACCCAATTTATAAAGTAATCATGGGTGATGAAAACAACGCTTCTGAAATGGGGGCTTTCTGTAATCAGTTCGATAAGATTTGTAATGAAACAGGCTGTGCAGCAATTTACTGTCATCACCATTCAAAAGGTGCTCAAGGGTCTAAAAGAGCAATGGATAGAGCAAGTGGAAGTGGTGTGTTTGCTAGAGACCCAGACGCTCAACTAGATATGATCCAATTGGAAACTAGTGATGAATTTATGGCAAAGACTGCAGACAAAAAAGGAAGTACTGCTTGGAGGTTAGAATCATCACTTAGAGAGTTTGAAAACATTAAACCAGTGAACTTTTGGTTTGAATATCCAATACATAAATTAGATACAACAGGTGAGCTAAAAAAGATTTATGCTGAAGGTGATCCTAGTAGTAATTTGCTTAAAAGTGGAAAGAGGAATCAAACTCCTGAATCAAGAAAAGAGGATCTAGATGCAGCCTTTGAAGCATGCGTTGCAGGCCAAGAGTATTGCACTACAGAAGACCTCGGAGAGTACATGGGACTAGCTGTTAGAACTATTCAAACTCGTATAGTTGAGTTCCAAGACGACTACATTTTAGCTAAAGGAAAAGTGTACAAAAAACCAAAAAATGACACGCGAAGAAAGGAATAAAATCTTCCTATCTGCGGAGTGTGCGAAGAAAGGGAATAATTCCTATCTGCGGCAGTTGCAGAATGGCCTTATATATATAGAGTTCGCTACGCTTCGTGCAGGGACGCCTCGTTTTGTAGGAAGGGGCTGTGAAGTTAGCCCCATTCCCAAAACAAAGCATCACGAGGTAACTGCCTTTCTTCAAAAAAAATAAAAAGGGAGATTCGTAAAATGAAAATATTTCTAATGTTAGATCCACCAAGAACGACTGCTCAAATGCAAAAGGTGGCGGTGATAAATAATAAACCAAGATTCTATAAACCTGCAAACGTGAGGAAAGCTAGAGACAGTTTGATAAAACATCTAAGACCGTTCAAACCGAGTACTGCTTTAGATGGTCCAATTGAACTAAATGTGACTTGGCTATTTCCAAAGGGTAGACACAAAGCTGGTGAGTGGAAAGTTACAAAACCTGATACTGATAATCTTCAGAAGATGTTAAAGGACTGTATGACGGAAGTAGGGTTTTGGAAAGATGATGCACAGGTTGTAAAAGAGACTTGTGAGAAAAGATGGAGTGATGAGCCGGTTGGAATTTCAATCGAGGTAAACATTCTGCCGAAAATTATGGAGGACAAGACATGACTAATGTAGAAAAGTTATATGAGATATCAAGGCTCAAAAGAAAAATCGCAAAACAAGAAGAATTGATTAAATACTATGAAGTTATGTCATTTAGTCTTGGAGGAAGTGATTTTACAATTGAAAGAGTAGATTGTACTAGAAACCTAGATGCACCATTTGTTAAGTGGATACATAAAAGACTTGATGCAGAATCCGAACTCAAAATCATGCAAAAAGAGTTAAATGAGAAAATAGGTGAAATGACTCATATTATTGATGGAGTTGAGAATGTGGATTACAAAATGGTTATCACTTATCGCTATTTACTTGATAAGAGCTGGACAGAAATTGCAGAATTACTACATATGTCAATTAGTACAGTCTATAGATTTCATAGAAAAAGCCTCGATAATTTGAACGAATTGAAAATTGATAGTTGATGATAGTTAGTGATAGTAGGTGATAGCTTGAAATACTGTCAAGGGGTGGTAAAATGGTATTGTAGAAAAATATACAAACGAGCCAACATGGAGCAAATCTGTGCTGGCTTTTATTTTTACTCAAAAAAAGGAAGTGAATGTCTAATGTCTAAACGAGGAAAGAGAACTGTTATGGAGCAGTGGGAAGAAGATGGTCGTTTGGAAGAAGTAATGGAGTTTATAAAAGAGTGTTCAAGGAAACTAATAACACAGGCAGAGATGTGTGAGCATTTAAAAATAAATGAAGCGACTTTTTCTAGGATGAAGAAGAAACACCCAGAAATCCAGAAAATCCAAAATGAAGCACTACTTGATTTGAAAAAGGATCTTGCGGGTGCTCTTTATAAAAAAGCAGTAGGATTTGAGCTGATTGAAGAAACGCAGGATATTGAAGATGGTGGTAAAGGTCAAAAGCAAAAAAGAAAAATCCACCGAGTTAAAAAACAAGTAGCTCCTGATTATAAGTCGATTATTTATTTACTGAGTAAGACTTTCGGTCGTGAATATAGCGAAAGATATGAAGAACTACAAATGATGGAAAGAAAACTAGAACAAGCAAAGGAGGAATGGAATAAAAATGGAAATAACACAGATGAAAATAGTCCAGATGAAGATAGCAGAGATTAGTGCCTATGAGAATAATCCTAGACATAATGATGATGCTGTAGATGCCGTTGCTAATTCTATAAGAGAGTTTGGATTTAAAGTTCCTGTTATTATTGATAGCAATCATGTAATAGTAGCAGGACATACAAGAGTTAAAGCTGCTAAAAAACTAGGACTTGAAGAAATCCCTTGTATTATTGCAGATGATTTAACTCCTGAACAAATAAAGGCTTTTAGGCTAGCAGATAACAAAGTCGGTGAACTTGCTGAGTGGGATTTAGATAAACTTGCTGAAGAGTTGAAGTTCATTGATATTGACATGGACCAATTCGGATTTGAAGATTTGGAAAAGTCACTCGAAAGAGAAGTACTAGAAGATGACTTTGATGAAAGTGAAGAATTACCTGAAACACCATATTCAAAACAAGGAGATGTATTTGTTCTTGGTAATCATAGATTAATGTGCGGTGATTCAACAAAGAATGAAGATGTCTTGAAATTAGTTGATGGGAAAACAGTAGATATGGTTTTCACTGATCCGCCATACAACGTCGATTATGAAGGCACGGCAGGTAAGATACAAAATGACAAACAAGGGGATAGCGAGTTCTATTCCTTTTTATTTTCTGCATTTACAAATATGTTTGAAGTGACTAAAAAAGGTGGTGCAATCTATGTGTGCCATGCTGATACTGAAGGACTTAACTTTAGAAATGCTTTCAAGAATGCTGGTTTCAAATTAGCGGAATGTCTTGTCTGGGTTAAAAATGCATTAGTCATGGGAAGGCAAGATTATCACTGGAGACATGAGCCAATTCTTTATGGATGGAAAGAAGGTAGTGCTCATTATTTTGTTGAAGATAGAACACAAGATACCGTGTGGGAATATAACAAACCTAAATCAAATGACCTTCACCCAACGATGAAACCACTTGAACTTGTAGGTAGAGCAATCAGTAATTCAAGTAAAAGAGGAGAGTTGGTCTTAGATTTATTCGGTGGGTCTGGCTCAACTATAATTGCAAGTGAGCAAATTGATAGAAGTGCATATCTGATGGAACTTGATGAAAGATATGTCGATGTAATAGTCAAGCGATACCTAAGATTCGTTCAGAGTTACGAAAACTCATACCTTATTCGAGATGGTGAAAAAATAGCACTTAAAGATATCGCTGACTATAATGTCGAGTTTAGCGATGTTGTAGATTAATCAAGGAAATCAAGATTCAATATAAAGAGGATGAGAATATGAAAATTATAACAAGTGAACAAGTTTTTAAAGGACATCCAGATAAAATATGCGACCAAATAAGTGATGCTATTTTAGATGAATGTTTGAAAGAAGATGCTAATTCAAGAGTGGCAATTGAAACTCTGATAAAGAATAATTTAATAGTAATTGCTGGTGAAGTTACGACAAATGCTGATGTTAATTATCAAAAAGTCACATTAGATGTATTAGAAGATATAGGATATGAAGATTTAGATGATTTCGAGTTTATTATTGAGGTATCTAAGCAAAGTCCTGATATTGCTTTAGGAGTTGATAAGGATGGCGCTGGTGACCAAGGAATAATGTATGGATATGCATGTAGTGATACAAAAGAACTTATGCCGCTTCCTATATTTCTTGCTAGAAGAATCGCTATTCAAATGGACTCTCTTACTAGAAATTTTAAAGAGTTATTTGGTAGAGACGGTAAATGTCAGGTTTCAGTTAGATACGATGAAAATGATAAACCTGTAGAAATTACAAACATTATCGTGTCACAGCAAACCAAAGAGAATGTAGATAGAGAGTTTTATACAGCTTTTATTATCAATGAGTGTCTTAAAAAAGTTATACCACAAGGAATGATAACTTCAGAAACAAAGATATTAATTAATCCAACAGGTGAATTTGTAAAAGGTGGAAGTTATGCTGATTGCGGATTAACTGGTAGAAAGATAATCTGTGATACATATGGTGGTGTTGGTAGACATGGCGGAGGAGCATTCAGCGGTAAAGATGCAACTAAAGTAGATAGAAGTGCTGCTTATTATTGTAGATATGTTGCAAAGAATATTGTTGCTTCAGGTTTAGCAAGTAAGTGTGAAGTTCAAGTGGCCTATGCTATAGGAGTAGCAAAACCTACTGCGGTTAATGTAGATACCTTTGGAACTGGGAAGATAAATGATGAAGCAATAAAAGAAATTGTTTTGAAGTTCTTCAATTTCCAACCATTAGCTATCAAAACAGAAATCATCAGTAAGGATGTAAGTTTTAGAGAACTAGCCGAGTATGGTCATGTAGGTAGAGAAGATGTTGATGTTCCTTGGGAAAGATGTAATAAGGCTTATATTTTGAAAGCTTATACGAAACAAGCCTATGGAAAAGCAAAGTGAGTTAATTAGGAAGTTCTATCGAAGTGATAATTGGAAGATTGCTAGGGCGATAAAAATTGCAGCAGTTGGTGGAAGGTGTGAAAGGTGTGGACTGATTGGAAATGAAGTACATCATATTATTCATCTAACTCCTGAAAATGTGGTTGATTCGGAAATTAGTCTTAATCAAGAAAACCTTATGCTTCTTTGCAAAGAATGCCATAATGAAGAGCATGGAAGGTTTAATTCCGAATTTAAGTTTGATGAAGATGGAAATCCGTATAAAAAATGATAAAATGAACCTATGAGGTGATTGTTATGTGGGAATATTTATCAGTAGTAATAAAATCAAAGACATCCTTTTGGGGTGGCAAATTCAATAATCAAGAAGTCAATGATGAGTTAAATGATTATGGTAAAAAAGGCTGGGAATTAGTAAATGTCGTTGCTATCAACAAGGGCAGTGGTTCGACCGAAGGTTTGCTTGCTTTTTTCAAGAGGGCAAAGTAAATGCTTGAGTTTTACGAATACAAAGAACTTCACAGCGAAGTAATCATGTATTGTCAAATTATAGAAAATGACATAAAGTGGATTTACTCTTTTATGCATAAAGGTGATGAGTATGAACTTAGAGACACTTTGGCAAAAAAGAATTTAGGGCAAATGATTACAATGCTAAAGAAACTAGACCAATCAGATGGGAATCCAATGATATCAGCCTCTGATTATAATTTCTTAAATCAAATGCGTGAAAAAAGAAATTATTGGTGTCATGAAAACTATATTGAATTCATGTATGTAGTTGGTTTTTTTGAATCGAATGAATACGATAAGTCATGTAGGAAACTAATCAAAGATCATGACAAACTTGAATCAGTTTATAAAAATGTCGAGCAAGTAAAATTAAAAGCTAAAGAAATATATAAAAAGTAGTCCCCCCCAGTCTCAAAAATAAATCGTTAGTCAAAGTACCGACCGCCCCACCTCTCAAATGCGTGGGGCTTATTTTTTGAAAACTCAAAATTCTGAAAAAAGTGTATCAATAGTGGTCGAATTGACTTGCTATTTTATCGCTTTAGAGTGATATATATACACGATGAAGAACGACAAAGGACTTCAAAAAAGGAGATAGCAAAAATGAAAAAATATAACTATGAATGGAAGACAGCAGAAGAAATTATTCAACACAAAAATGATGTACTAGAATTTTCTGGTTGGGGAGAAACAACTAGCCTTCAAGAAGTATTAAACGAGTTCAGACCTGAAGTAACTGATGAAGATATTAAAAAAGCACACGAACTTTGGTTGAAACTAAAAGAAGCATTTAATCAAGAAGGTGAAATTTATCATTATACAGTTTATTCTAGTCGTTTAGGCTCAATTGGTGAAAAGGAAAGAAGAGAAGTTTGTAGACCTAATTGGTGGGATTTTCTTGATGGAGATAATTATGGAGATTACAGAATCGTTTCATTTATTATTGAATTCCTTCACAATGGAGAGAAACTTGAAAGCGGAACTATTGTGTTCGGCTCATAATGGTGAAAACATGAAAACAAACTTTATAAGAAAACCAACACCAGACGAAGTATATCCGCAAGACAAATTTGTTATTGAAAAAGTGATTGAATTGACTGAAGCTGAATTTGCTCGCTTCATCAGTAGCCCGCTTTCAAATTATGACTTTATTGCAGATAACATTGACCTTATGTATATTGACGAGAATGAAACTTATCACTGCATATTAGTAAAAGCCAATGGTTATGATTATGGAATACTTATTGAATCAGAAGGATTTAGTTATGCAAGATATACCGCTTATATTCATCTTGGAACATTAAGTTAAATAAGACTTGGTAGATTGGCACACAAGGCTCACACTTCAAACGTGTGGGCTTTTTAGTTACTCGGCGGAAAACAATGCGGAAGAACTATTAAAACGGCACAGGAGGCAAGAAATGCACGATATAAAAATAAATGTAAAAGGTGATGGAACGTTACTTCATCAAGAAACAACAATAAGACTTGGGACGACCAAAGAGAAGAAAAGAGCAAGACTTGCTTTTGTTTTAGATGACACTATTGAAGGAAGTTTCTTTTATGTAAAGTTCCAGCATCCTAGAGCAACTTACCTTAAAAGATGTGGATCCGATATAACTTTAACTGTACCAACGGAAGTATTGACTTATGAAGGTAAGTGGTTAATCTCATTTATTGCGACAAATACACTAATTGAAAATGAAACAATATCTGGGACCTATGCTTATGTTAGTGAGCCTCATGATGCAGTAGTAGTTCCTGGCATTCTTGGAAGTAGCGTCTATATCTATGAGCAAGAATATATCAGAACTTGGATAGAAGGAACAAAAGCAGTTTTTGAAATACCTTCAACAGTCAAAAGAATAGGTCCATATTTCCTGCAAGACTACCCTTTAGAAATAGATGTAGTCATGTCAAATACAGTAATAGAAATTGGAGACCATGCATTTTACTTAACAAAAATAAAGTCGATTACATTCCCTGAAGGAAGTGGAGTAGTAACATTTAAAGACTATGCATTTTACCGAATCAACAGTTTACAAGAATTCATTGTTCCTAATAGTGTAGTGAATTATGGCAAGTATTGTTTTTCAAATAGCTCAATCAATAAACTAACGTTTGAAGCAGGAAACAAACTTACATACTTTCCTAACTATGCATTTAACAATATAGGATTTAGTGAACTTGAGCTTCCAAGAGGAACACTAGGTTTTAATACGACCGGGCAGGTTATTTCAGATAATCGATTATTAACAAAGTTGACTTTACCTAATACATTCAATACAGTAATCCAGGCAATACACATCAGAAATAATAGTGCTTTGAATAACATCGTGTTAGAAGGTGGATGGAATTGTAGTGCTAATTTCTCTAATAGTGAGCTAACAAAAGAATCAATAATCAATATGTTTAATGCTTTAAAAAATCTTAGTGGACAAAGTTCTAAGTCATTAACACTAGGCTCAAGTAATCTAGCAAAAGTAACTAGTTCAGATATACAAGTTGCTACAGCAAAAAACTGGACAATATCTTAAGGAGGCCATTTTATGAATAAAAAAGAAGTAAAGAAAAATGTTTATACTGCTAAAGAGGGATTTGTATTTAAGTCAAAAGTAGATGGTGCTATTTTATCAAACACTGTTATTCTTGGAGTAGAAGATTCAATAGAAAACTATGAAGAAGTATTGATTGAGGAGGTATTTGAAGATGGGGAAAGTTAAATGTGTTCATGCAGAATATGAAAGATTAAAAGGTCTCTTTGATTCTGTTGATCCTGGTAAAACAATACTAGTTGATGAGTTACTAAAAAACGCTTCATTTCTAAAGGTTGAACTTGATACTTTACAAGATGAAATAAAGCGAACAGGTGTCATTCAAAAATCAAATCTAGGTAACGTTAGGCAAAGTCCAGCATTTAAAACCTATCTATCAACCCTTAATACTTATCAAACAATCATTAGAACTCTAAATACCATTTTAGGAAAGAATGCTATTGATGAAGATGATGAGTTTGATGATTTTCTGAAGAATTTAGAGAAACGATGAATTATCTTTTAAAGTATTATGAAGAAATCAAATCCGGAAACATTGTAGTAGGAAATGAACTCCTAACAGTTATCAAAGGGCTTATTAGTGATTTAGATAATCCTAAATATTTTTTTGATGAAAGTGCTGGTGGATTAAGAATTGATTTCATTGAAAAGTTTTGTAAGCACACAAAGTCACCATTTAATGGAGAACCATTTATCTTAGAGTTATGGGAAAAAGCAATCCTTCAAGTTGCCTATGGATTTAAGTATGCAGATACAGGTTTAAGAAGATTTAATGAAGTTATATTACTGGTTGCTAGAAAGAATGGTAAGACTACATTTATTGCTGGTATTGATTTAGCAGAGTTTTTCTTATCAAGTGGTGGCGTTGATATTGTTTGTGCTTCAAATACTAATGACCAAGCTTCAATTTTATTTGAAGAAATCAATAATATGAGAGAGCAATCCAAAGCACTAAGAAATGAAAAGCGAAGTAGAAAGAATATCTTTTATATCTATTCACCAAAGACAAAAAATAAGATTAAGAAATTATCTGCTCAATCAAGAAACCTAGATGGTTATAACATTGAAGTAGGGTGTATAGATGAAGTGCATCAAATGACTGATTCAAAAGTATACGATGCAATTAAGCAAAGCCAATCAACAAAAAAAGAGCCACTGATATTTATCATTACAACTGAAGGTAATGTAGTCGGTGGTTTTTTAGATAAGAAGCTAGAGTATGTTAGGAAAATGATAAAAGGTGAAATTACTGATGAAAGAGTGCTCCCTTGGTTATATACACAAGACTCTGAAAAAGAAATATATGATAATCCAAAGTCATGGCAAAAATCTAATCCGTCTCTAGGCAGTATTAAAACAACAAACTATATCAATGATGTAATGAATAAAGCCAAGAATGATTTATCTACAAGACTTACGATGCTTTGTAAGGATTTTAATATCAAGCAATTAGAAAGTGGATCATGGTTAACTTTTGATGATCTAGATAACCAGACAAAATATGATATGAACTTTTTTAAAGACTCATATGCAATAGGTGGTGTGGATTTATCCAGTACGACAGATTTAACTGCTTCAGTAATTCTAATTATAAAAGACGGTAAAAGATATGTTATTCCACAGTTTTTCATGCCAAGTGAAGTTTTGGAAAAAAGAATGCAAGAAGATTCAGTTCCTTATGATATCTGGGTTAAAAAAGGATATCTTACTTTAACTGAAGGTAGCCAAAATGATTTTACACTTGTTACTGAGTGGTTTCTCAAAATGGTAAGAACCTATGAGATTAGACCGCTTTGGGTAGGGTATGACCCTTGGAACTCAAAGTACTGGGTTGATGAAATGGAAGAAGCTGGATTTACTATGGAGAAAATTAGACAAGGAGTATTTACTTTATCAGAGCCTATGAAACAACTAGAAGCAGATTTAAAGAATAAACTAGTGATTTATAACAATAATCCAATTCTTAAATGGAATCTAGCAAACACACAAGCAAAAGTTGATATCAATGGAAACATTCAACCTAGTAAATTAAATAGTAAGTTCAAGCGAATTGATGGAGCGGTTGCTTTAATTATTTGTTATGCAGTATTAAATATTCATAAAAAAGACTATGAAACGATGATAAGTTAAAGGAGGATTTCAAGGAAATATGGGACTATTTAAAAGAAAAAAGAAAATTCCTAATACATTTAGTGAAATTTCTCTAGTAAATAACTTTAATCAAACATTCACACCATTTGGTGACAATATTACCAGTAGTGATGTAGTGATGATTTGTATTGATAGAGTCGCAAGCCAGTGTGCAAAACTTAAAGGAAGGCATATTAAACACGATGGTGAAGGAGTTCAAACAGATAAAAAATCAGATATAGCTTATCTATTAAAACATAGACCGAATGAACTAATGACACCTTATCAGTTTATTTATAAGGTTGTTACTTTGTTACTGTTAAATGATAATGTATTTATTTATCCAAAATATGATAAGTCGACTTATGAACTAATAGGTCTTTATCCACTTAATCCAACAATGGTTGAGCCGATTGAAGATTTAAGTGAAAGTTTATATTATAAGTTTTATTTTAGTGATGGAACAAACTATACACTTCCAATAGAAAACATCATTCATTTAAAAAGGTTTTATTCCAAGAATGATATCTTTGGTGGTAATTCATCTAATGGAAGTCATGAAGCATTACTTAAAACACTAAAGATAAATGATTCATTATTACAAGGAATAGAAACTGCGATGTTTTCTAGCTTTCAGATTAAAGGACTTCTAAAGATAAATGGAATGTTAAAAGACTCTGATAAAGATAAACAACTAGCGGAGTTTCATAAGTCATTAAATAATGCTAATAAAAAGGGAAGTTCAATTATTCCAACTGATTTAAAAAGTGAGTATGTGCCACTTAATACTGACCCTAAAATGGTTGATGAAAAGACACTAGATTTTCTTCAAAGTAAAATACTAGATTATTTTGGAGTAAGCAAAGAGATATTTCAAAACAATCATGATGAAACAAAATTCAATGCTTTTTATGAAGCAACCATTGAGCCTTTAGCTATTCAATTAAGCGAGGCTTTTTCTTTTTCACTCCTAACTACTAATCAGTTAAAAGCGGGAGAAGAAATAATCTTCTTTAGTGAAAGATTACAGTATGCTTCATGGAGTACTAAAGTTACAGCAATTGAAAAACTAATGGGACTGGGAATAATGACTCTAAATGAATCAAGAGGATTATTAGGATTAGAACCAGTAGAAAATGGAAACAAGAGATTACAATCATTAAATTATGTTGATGCTGATAAAGCAAATCTATACCAAGTAGGAGGTAGTGAAGATGAAACAAAATAAAGAAGTTAGGTTATCAGAACTAAGGTTTGAAGAAACTGATGACAAGATGATACTAGAAGGTTATGCGATACTTTTTGAAAATGAAACTTTGATAGGTAGTGATGAACGAGGTTTCAAAGAAGTAATAGATAGAAACGCTCTAGCAGAAACCTTGATGAAAGATGTCCCTATGAAATATAACCATATGGATTCTTTTTTAATTATTGCTAGAACAAAGAATAAATCTCTCTCTTTTGAGATAGATAATATTGGCTTAAAGATCCATGCAGAACTACTTGATACACATTCAAATGAGGATGTTTATAAGATGGTTAGAGCAGGGCTTTTAGATAAAATGAGTTTTGCTTTTACGGTTTCTAAACAAAGCTGGGATAGAAGTGGCAAAGTTCCTGTTCGTAGAATTCTTGGAATTGAGAGGTTATACGATGTGAGTGTTGTCGATACCCCAGCATATGAAGGAACTTCAATTTATGCTCGTTCTTTAGATTTGGTGGAGTCCGAACTAAAGGCTATGGATTTAGTAGAGCAAGAAGTAAAAGTGGATCTTTTAAGACGTAAGATAAAAATCAAATCAAAAACTAATGGAGGAAAATAAAATGAATTTGATGAAAAGAAAACAAGAAATTGATGCAAGATTGGCTGAAATTAGAACTTCAGTTGATAATGAAACAGATGTAGAAAAATTAACTGCAATGGAAACTGAATGTGATACTTTGAATGAAGAAAGAGCAATGATCGAAAAGAAAATGAATCTTGCTTCTAAAACTGAAGTAAAACCAGTTCACATTGAAATGAACTCGGAAAGTAATGAAATGTTAGAAAAGCGTGGAGAGGATCTAAAGAACAAAAGAACGATTACTGTTTCTAGTGATGAGATCTTACTTCCAAACCATGTAGCAGCTAATATCACACCACTTCCATTTAGAGAAGTATCAACGATTGTAGATAAGGTACATTTAGTTAATTTAAATGGAGGTGAAACTTATAAGAAGTCATATGTAAAAGGTCATGGTGAAGCAGGACTTACTGGTGAAGGTGAAAGCTATACGGAAACAGAGCCAACATTTGATTATGTAACTATTACAAAGGTTAAGGTTACTGCTTATACAGAAATTACTGAAGAGTTAGAAAAATTGCCTAGCTTACCTTATCAAGCAGAAGTATTAAAGAATATTAACATCTCTTTAAAGAAAACTATTGCTAAACAAATTTTAAGAGGTGCAGGAACTTCTAATACATTTACAGGTATTTTCTCTGATAAAGCAACCGCAATTGAAGCATCAAGTGATATTTCAATCGGTGAAATTAATGAGAATACTCTTGATGAAATAATCTTCTCATTTGGTGGTGAAGAAGAAGTGGAAAATGGTGCTTGTATTGTTTTAAATAAAAACGATTTAAGAGCATTTGCAACTTTAAGAACTAAAGAAGGAAGAAAAGTACATACAGTTGATTATCAAAGCCAAACAATCGATGGTATTCCTTATATCATTTCAAGTGTTTGTAAATCAATCACTGATTCAAATACAGCTGAAGGAGAATACTGTATTGCTTATGGGTCATTAAGTAATTATGAAGTACCAATCTTCTCACCTGTTGAAATTGGTAAGTCAACTGATTATAAATTTAAAGATGGAATCATCTGTTATAAAGCATCAGTTTTCACTGGTGGTAATGTAACAGGATTTAATGGATTCTTAAGAGTTAAAAAAGGTGCTAGTACACCTGAAAATGAAGGTTAATAGGGAGTAGCAATACTTCCTTTTATACTTTAATAGAGTAATAGGCTTGAATGCTTAGGCTAGAGTGTAAAAGTAAAAATAGAGAGGAACCTAGTATATGGATAATAGTAATGTTTTAGATAAAGTAAAACGAGCATTAATGATTCCTTTATCGGATAATTATGCCGATGATGAATTAAACCTTCATATTAGTTCATGTCGCCAGCTATTAAAAACAGTTGGAGTGAGCGAACTAATCGCTGAAGGAGATAACTCAATCGTCGAAGCTCTTATTCTCATATATTGCAAGACCTTCTTTGGATTTACAAATGACGGATCTGTGAGAGAACTTCCCTCAAGTTTTGATATGTTGCTTAGGCAACTAGCTCTTTCGGTAGGGGAATAACTTATGGGACATCCTAACTCGCCAAGCATCAGCCTAACTCTATTACAAATATCATCAATAAAAGATGAAATTGGAAACAAAACTAATGTTATAAAAACTAAAAAAGAAGTAGTAGGAATTACTAGGTCTATTACTCAAAACGAATACCAAACATCTATTCAAATGAAGGTTACCTTTGACTTAAAAGTAATACTTCAGTGTTTCTTATATGATGGCTCAAAATATGCAGGAATTGACGGAGTAATTTACAAAATTGAAAGAACATATGTTAATGGACAGTACATAGAATTATATCTATCTAGTACTGATATTGAGGTTATAGATAATGGCTAATATATCACTAGATGAGCTTGGATTAAAGTTAACTGAGTTAATCAGTGAATATTCAGAAGAAACAAAAAAATCTATGGAAGAAATACTTGATAAGACTGCTGATAAGATATTAGATTATGTCAAACAAAACTGTGTAAGAAGCAATAGTGGAAGCAATCATTTAGCGGATAGTTTTGGATTAACTATTGTTGGAATAGGTGCTAATAAGACCATTTTCATTTCGTCAAAGACAAAAGGAAAGCTAGTTCATTTAATTGAACTTGGCTTTAAGCATGTAAGTGGAAAGTTTGTAAGTGCTAGACCATTCTTAAGACCTGCTTATGATGAATTTACACCTAGTATGCTAGAAGACATAAAGTCGATTATTGCAAATGGAGGATAGTATGACACTAGAGAATATTTATACTATTTTGAATAAAGTAATTAAAGATAAAGTGTTCTATGGAAGTAACCTCTATGATAACGACGATAATGCTTCAATGCCATTTATTGTCTATCAAGAAATTAGTAAGAAATCTGCTAGGTTTTCTGATAATAAAGTCGATTGGTATAAGAGTAACATTCAGATAACATTAGTAACAAAAAAGAAGGATTTAAAATTAGAAGAAAAACTAGAAAATGAACTAACAAAAAATGGACTAGTTTTTAGTTTGATTAGTGAATATCGAAATGAAGATAAATCACTAAATAGGGCATATGAAATAACTATGGAGGAAATATAAATATGGCTAACAATAAAGTAACGTTTGGTTTAACAAATGTCCATTATTCTATCGCAACACAAGGTGCTGATGGAACATGGAGTTATGCTAATCCAGTAAGATTAATTGGTGCTCAAGAATTCACATCAGACATCGTTGGTGGTAATTCTCAAGTGTATGCGGATGATGCAGTAATCGCAACTCTAATCCAAAACGCTGGTAGAACTATATCATTAAAGGTTACAGAATTAACTGATGAATTCAAAGTTGATATTCTTGGATATAAGAAATTAACTAATGGTAATTTAGTAGAAATCACTAATGCTAGTGTTGTTACATTTGCACTTGGAATTGAGTTTCAAGGCGATGTAAAAGCAAGACGCACATGGTTTTATTTATGTACTGTTACACCAATTAATGAAGCAAGTAAAACAAAAGGTGACTCAGTGGAAGCAAATGCCATCACACTTAATATCACAGCAAGACCAATTGATATCAACGCAAAATACAAAACAACTCATATCACATCATGTTTGGGTGATGCAAATTATGCGAACTTTCTAACAAGTGCACCTGAACTACCAGAAATAACGGAGTAAGAATATGGAAAAGACTATTAATTTAGGAGGAGTAGAGTACAAACTTCGTTCCTCTCTTTTTACTATTATCAGTTATCGTTCAACATTTGGTACTGAACTATTTAGTGATATAAAGCAAATTGAAAAAGTATCTAACGCAAATGAAGAAGATCTAACAACGATCATTGATACGATCTTTAAATTAACTTACATTTTACATAAACCATTTACTAATAAATCTTATGATGAGTTTTTAAATGATTTTGATTTTTCAATTATCACTAATGCTAAAGAGTTAGAGAATTTATCAAGTGTGATAGCAGAGCTAATTGGAACTATTAAAAAGGTAGACGATAAAAACACTCCCTAGCATTGAGTCAAGATATACAGCTACCGCCAATATAATTTATAACTTGGCTCAATTAGGGATACCAATAAAAGATGCGATGTATTTTGATATAGCAGTTTATATTGAGTTGATTGAAATACACTCCGATAACTTAAATGGCGGTAGCGATAAACGTAGAGCAACTCAAAGTGATATTGATGCATTTTTATTATAGTGAATGGAGGTGATTTAAGTGGCTGAAACAGTAAAGGGATTAAATATAAAGATTGGTCTTGATTCATCAGATCTTGATGCCAAATTAAAAGATCTAAAAGGCGATCTAAAAGAACAACAAAACGATCTGAAATCCATTAACAACTCTTTGAAATATGATTCATCAAATGTAGACTTATGGAAAAAGAAACAAGCGAACTTAAATCAAACTCTAGAAACTACTAAGCAAAGATTAGATGTACAAAACAAACGACTTGAAGAAGCAAGAAAAGCTGTTCAAATCGGTGCGATGAGTGAAGCTGAATTTAACAAACTCAGAAGAAGCGTTGAATACACTGAAGCTGATATCAATAAGCTAAATAGTGAACTTGATAAAACAAAGGGTAAGATTACAGCACTTGGAAATGTGAAGTGGGATAATCTTGCTAAAGCAGGGAGTACATTAACTAAGTCATTAACAGTTCCCATTTTAGGGGCAGTTACAGCTTTAACTACATTATCAGTTAAGAGTATGCAAACAGCTGATGAGATTGCTGACAATGCTTCAAAAGTACATCTATCTGTTGAAGCTTTTCAGGAGTGGAGTCACGCTGCTCAAATTTTAGCTGTTGATTCAACTAAACTTCAATTGGCTTTTGTTAAGACTAATGCATTACTTGGTGATATTGCAACCGGCAATGTAACAACTAAAATATCTGATGCATTCGCACAAATCGGCCTTTCTATGGAAGATTTCATTGGACTTGATACTGATGGTGCTTTTTCTTTACTTAGGAATAAATTATCTGAAGTAAAAGATGAAACCTTAAGAACTGCAGTTGCAAATGAAATATTTGGAGATAAGGTTGGTGCTGAACTCGCACAAGTTCTAGGTGCATCAGCAAATCAAATAAGCGATTTAAGAGATGAAGCGAAGAAACTAGGAATAGTAACTGATGAGCAAGCAGAAATTGCCGGTGAGTTTACTGATTCATTAGATAACATGAAAATGTCACTTCAAAGTGTCGGCTATGAACTTGGTGCAATTGTAGTTCCAGCTCTAACAAAAGTTGCTAACAAGATTATTGATGATGTAGTTCCTGCAATTAAAAGTCTAATAAACTGGTGGACTAATCTATCAAGCGGAGTAAAGAAAACAATCGGAATATTTACAGGCGTTTTAGTTTCTATTGGACCAATACTAACTGTTGTTGGAAAGCTAGTACCTTTGATTAAATCACTAGCTGGTGCTTTTACTGCAGTTAAGGGCTCGGTGATGATTGCTGGAAGTGCAATT
Organism: Acholeplasma sp. OttesenSCG-928-E16; assembly: GCA_030266845.1. Lineage (GTDB taxonomy): Bacteria > Bacillota_I > Bacilli_A > Acholeplasmatales > Acholeplasmataceae > JAJDIT01. Next base: position 46,886 of record JAJDIT010000006.1, read on the forward strand.
AAACTATCAACTTTAGGTTGGGGAGCACTAATAGCGGTTATCGCAGTGATACTATTACAAAATGAAAAGTTTAGAGAACTACTCAAGAAAATTATTGATGTTGTAAAAGATATTTTGGCGGTTGTAATGAAACTAGTAGAAAAGTTAGTAGCCGCTTTAATGCCAATTATTGAAAAGTTAATGGGAGTAATCAACTTCCTTATTGAAATAGTTGTGGATCTTCTCGATCAGATCTTAGATCCAATTATCGATATCCTTGATATTGTTATTGGTTTAATTGAAGATTTAATTCCAGTTGTAGAAGAAATAATCACAATGCTTGCAAGTCTTCTAGTGCCTATTATAGAAGTTATTAAACAACTACTCGTTCCAATCATGGATATTATCAGAGTAATCATTGATTTGATTGTGAAAGTAGTATCTGCATTGACCACTTTAATAAAATCAGTTCTTGGAACTTTGATGAAAATCATTGAAGCCTTAGCAGACATTTTGAGCGTAGTAATTGATATTGTAATTATTGCAGTAAATTTAGTTTCAAGAATTCTTACTCCAGTACTAGAAATCCTAATGGCAATATTAGATCCAATCTTTAAAATCCTAGAAGTGATCATTACAGTGATCGAGATGTTAATGGAAGTATTAGGACCTCTTATTGATATGTTCTTACAACCGTTGCTATTTCAATTAAATATGATTGCAAGAATAATCGAGTTCTTTGCACCATTATTAGAGTTGGTTGCAAGCATCATAGAAGCGGTGGTTTGCCCAGTACTAGAGATGTTGATGTTTTTCCTAAAACCTATCATGGATATCTTAAATGCCATTATTGATGCCTTCAAATGGGTCGCAGATAATATTGGCGGTATATTTGATGGAATTAAAGATGTAGTTGGCGGAGTAGGGGATTTCTTTAAAGGTGCATGGGATGGAGTAAAAGGATTCTTTGGTGGAATCGGTGAAAAAGTATCGGGCTTTTTTGGAGGTATTGGTAACTGGTTTTCAGATACTTTCAATATCGGAAAGAAAAGAAGTTCATCAAGTAATCAAACGACCAATAACTCAACAACAAATAATGTGACGGTAAATACATCTTCATCGAAATTTGATGTTGATTCAATAAACGTTGCTTTAGGAGGAAGTTATCTATGAGAAGTTTATATTTAGTAGATGAGATAGGAGCCACTTTTGAATTCAATTATAAAAGTGGTGTCCTTATTTCTGATTTAGCTGGTTTAGGAATTGAAAGAACTAACACCTATATTAAGTACGAAGAAACCTATGAACAAGTATCAAAAGATAATCCTATTACTCAAATGACAGCTACTTTGACTTTCCTGAATGGCTACGAAGGTTATAAAGGTTTTATCTCTTATTTGAGGAAAAGCACTGGCAAAACACGACTATTTTATAAAGCAGATACCACAAAGTATGCGTTTGTTTCTATTGTTTCACTAACTAAAACAGAGTTAAGCTTTGGAGTGCTTCAATCAAGTATCACAATAGATAAATTGTCGATGTGGCTAGATAAAAAAACATATGTAATCGAAGTAAATGTAAATGATTATTCAAAAGTATTTCCTTATAAATATCCGTTTGTTTATTCACTTTCTTATAACGGTGAAGTAACAGTAACTAATAGTGGATGTACTAAGGCACCGATAAGAATTGAGATTTATGGTAAAGTTGTAAATCCTGAAGTGCATATTGCAAAAGATGGACTAATTATTTCATCAATGAGACTTTTTGTAACTTCTAATAATTCTAATTCAATAATTGTAGTAGAAGCAGAAAGTACCTCTCAAGAGATGTCATTGAATAACAACGGGGTTATTACTGATATATATAAGAACCAAGACTTCGAATGTGAGAATTTCTTGTTTTTGGATGTTGGTACATATCAAATTAGATTTAATCCAGGAGTAAGTGATCATACAACATGTAAGTTTACTTTCCTAGAACAATATGAGGGTAACTAAAATGGAACTAATATTTTTAGAAAGAAGTACATTAGAATTCAAAGACTATGCATTTATAAGTGATGAGTTCAACTTAATACTTGATTCAGTGATTTATCAAAAGAGTTACTTTGTTTTAAATAAGGTTAACATCAATGCAAGTATTGGAGATATTGTCTATTTAAAGAATAAGTATTTAACATTTATAGGGATAGTTGAAACTTTGGAATTAAATAATGCATACCAAACAAAAGTAGAAGTGACTGATTTTAGCTCGATATTTGATACTAAAGTTAAAGTTACTTCTTTTTCTGGAGACCTTTGTGAGTATCTAAAAGATTTAATAATGAGACACTTTAAAACTAATGTTGATAACAAACAAAACTTGGGTTATTTGACTGTAACAAAAAGTGCAACAGTTCAAGGTTCAGTAACGTTTAATGAGGATACTTTAATGTCTATTACTGCAGTTTCAGAAATGCTAACAAAGACGTATGGAATTAGAATGAGCGCTAAAATACAAATCGATGATGGAAAGATAACTGGTATAAACGTTGATGTTCAAGGAGTAGAAAGAGGGTTAATTCTTAAGAACAATGTTTCAGCAATGTATAAATTATCAATAAGTGATTCAACTACTCAAACAGTTAATAAGATAACATTTGTTCCAAAAGTTGCTAATACAGTATATAGAAACGAAATATCTTATTATCTTTTAACTGATGGAACAATAACAACAAATAGATATAGTGGTCTTAGATATTCTTTTGTAAAAGGGGTGACTAGTTTATATGCAGATAATGATTATCAAAGTCTAGAAACTAAAGCACAAGAGGAACTTTTAAAGAGTAATCTTGAGCATAATATTTCGTTTACTATTCACATGGGAAACACGATTATAAAGCCATTTACAAACTTAAATCTTGGCGACTTTGTGAGCTTTGTGGCTGAGAAGAAAACATATAACACAATGGTCACTCAATTATCATTTAAAGATAACTATCATGAATGTTTTGTTATCTTGGGTGAGTATAGAGTAAGACTAACAGAAAAACTAAAATTACTGGAAAGGAAGAACTAATATGGCAGCAATTAAAATAACATTTGATGGAAGTAGTGTTTCATCAAAACAAGATGCAGATCTCAACTATTTTTTATGTGGTAATGAGCCAGCCGGAATTATAAAGGGACTTGCAAATGAACTAGCTTATTCAGTTGGTAATAATAAAATCACATTTCAAAGTGGTTATGTTCAAATATACGGAAGAAGGATATTCATAGAAGAAAATACTGCTGTAACTATTACACTTGATTCCACTAAATATGGGTATGTAATCGTTGATGTTAACTTAAGCACAAATAATGTAAGTGTAACAACTGTTGAAGGTTCTGGAAGCTATCCTACTTTAATTCAACAAAACTTACATACTTATGGAACAAGATATCAAATGGCAATAGCTAAATATAAGAAAACCGTATCAGCAATAACACTGGAATCAATCAATAGAGTTTTGATACCAACTGCACTTGAGGTTGCTAATTCAGGATTTGCTAATGCTAAAAGTTATATGGCTAATCACTACAGTATGGAAGTTAAAAGTTATCCAGATGAATCAAGCGGAAATGTGTACCGTTACAATATGGGTGCATACCAAAACTCATATACTTTAATTATCATCAATTTAAATGACAACCAGATGTTCGCTCTTCCTGGTAGATTTATGACTGGCCACTCAATATTCGGTTTCAATTATAGATATCTAGGATCTGATTATATGTTATCTGGAGAATGGTTGCCTGGTAGTGTATTGCTACTAAATCCGGGCTCTACAAGTCATAGAGTAAAAGCAATCTATATTTATAAGTTTGGAATTTAGGAGGAAGTATTATGCTAGAACAAATTAAAAAAAGAATCAAAGAGAAAATCTTATGTGTCTATTATGGTGGATCTGTGGCTTATGGGCTAAATGATGATAGTAGCGACATCGATTTAATGGTTATCGCTGAATCGACTTTTCAAGGAACTGAATCAATTACCTTTGAATATGATAATAAGAAGATTGAAATATTTAAATTGAGTAGAGAATGTTTCAGGGATGTTCAGAATATCGAAGAAGATACTAATTCATTTACTACAATTCATGCAGATAATATTCTATGTTGTAAAGATGAATCAAATATATTATTCCTTGATGATAGTTATAAAGAGGAGTTTCTGGACCTAGTTAGCAATTCGTGGTCTAAAGACAAGATTTCTAAATTCTTAAAAAAGTTTATTGATTTCTTCGGGCTTACTTTAGGATTAAAACAAAATATTAAAAAGCATTATCATGTATATCGATTAAGAGCAATGTTAGATTCCTTTGATGAAACAGGCTCTTTTTCTTTAGTCTACAATGAGCCATTTAAAATGAAAATGATAGAACACAAAAATAAGTTTAAGAATTTACCAAATGCAAGTGAAGAAATTAAACAACTACTTAGATATATAGATGATTATGCAGAAAGGTTAAAAAGGAACTAGATATGGATATTACAGTAACGATAATTTTATCGATTATAAGTGTACTTGGAACTTTATCTAGTATCACGTTTGCCTATTTGGCTTTCAAAAGAAATAACAAAACAGATGATAAAAATGAAGGCAAGGCACATGGAGTGCTTATCTCTGATGTTGGCTATATTAAATCGTCAATAGATCGTATGGAACGCTCGCTTGAAAAGGTAGAGGAAAGAAGCATTGAATTATCAAATAGACTAGTCGAAGTAGAACAAAGTGTTAAATCAGCTCATAAGAGAATTGATGATTTAGCAAAAAGAAAAATATCTAATAATTCTAAAGGAGGAAATTAAGAATGAATGAGATTTTAATTAGTGTATTAAGTGTGGTTATTACTGGAGTTGTTATTCCTTTGATTACTTGGGCAGGTACTGCTTTAGTAAAATGGTTAAACACTAAAGTTAAAAATGAGAAGTCAGCAGAGTTTCTTACTACAGCTACAACTATTGTTTTGAATTCAGTAAAAACAGTCTTTCAAACATATGTAGAGAGTCTAAAGAAAAATGGCTCCTTCGATGAAGCTTCACAAAAACTAGCTCTAACAAAAGCTAAAGAAATAGCATTATCACAATTTAATGATGAAGTAACAAATTACATAACTGATAATTATGGTGATTTCAATAACTGGTTAACCATTCAAATAGAAGCAACCATTGATTCATTAAAACATATTAAATAACCTTTGCGGATACTCGGCTACATTTGCCCTGTGTCCGCTTTTTTTATTTTCTAGGGATAATTGCCAAAGAAATATTGACAACGCCAGTTGTTTAATATACTATTAAATATATATCAACGGGTATATAAAGGGGAAAATATGCCACCTAAAACAAAAAAAACAAAAGAGAGAATCTTAGATGCAGCAATGCACATAGTCAGAAAAGATGGTATTGATGCAGTTACTGCTAAGTCGCTAGCAAAGAAACTAAAGTGTTCTACTCAACCTATATATTGGGTTTTTGATACTATAGAAAACCTCAAGAATGAAATCATTGCAGAATCAAGCAAAGTGTACAATGATTATATTTTAAGAGATACAGATGAAAATAGATTTAGAGCAATTGGATTAAACTATTTAACATTTGCTATAGAAGAAAAAAATCTTTTCAAACTTTTATTTATGAGTGATAGAGGAAAAGAGAAAAACATCTTTAGTCTTTCAATTGATGATAATGAGGATGAGATAGTGAATATAGTAATTAAGCAAAGCAATCTAACTTATGATAAGGCATATGAGGTCTATCTTGACTTATGGGTCTTTACACACGGCATTGCATCACTAATAGTTAGTGGGATGAGCACTTTTTCTAATGAACAAGTATCTAAAATGATGACAGATATTTATTTAGGATTAGTTGAAAGGATGAAAAAAACAGTATGATAGAAATAAGCAACTTAAAAAAATCATTTGATAATGGTGAGAAAAAGAAATATGTAGTGGATAATATTTCTTTTTCAATAAAAAAAGGAGAGTTTGTATCCATTTTGGGGCCATCAGGATCAGGGAAATCTACATTATTAAACTTGATTTCTGGTTTAGAAAAAGCCGATAGTGGAGTAATATCGTTTGATGATGAAAACATAACGAATTATAACGATACAGAACTGACTGATTTTAGAAGAAGAAAGACAGCGTATGTTTTTCAAAGTTATTATTTGCTTCCTACGATCAATGTGTTATCTAATATAAAGATGGGAGCTAATTTAACTAAAGGAATTGATGTTAAAGAGATAATAGATAGTTTAGGATTAAGTGGATTTGAAAAAAAGTTCCCATATCAATTATCCGGTGGTGAACAGCAAAGAGTATCAATCGCTAGAGCAATAGCTAAAAATCCGGAAGTTTTATTTTGTGATGAGCCAACTGGAGCACTCGATGAAAAAACCGGAAGAGAAGTTATGAAGTATCTACTAAATATTCAAAAAGAAAAGAAAATCACACTAATTATGGTTACTCATAATGAAAATTTAGCAAAACTATCAGACAGGATAATAAAAATGAATAGTGGGAAGGTTATTTTAGATACGATTAATGAACCATCAAAGCTTGAGGAGATTGGGTGGTAATATGAGAGAATTAATAAGACCTAGGAATATAACGCTTGCTATAATGGCCTTTTGTGCAATTTTTGTCGTATTTATTTTCACAAATTACAAAATAGACTTAATTGCAATCAATAAAAATATTGTTGGAGAAGTTGAACGTTCCGTTTATGATTCTAAAATAGTGATGAACAATATTATTATTTTATGCTGTGCGGTTTTTCTTGGTGGCTTAACAGTACTCATGATGTTATTCTCGGTTAGAAATTACCTTAAGGAAAACGAACCCCAGCTAGGTATATTGAAAGCTCTTGGATATAGAAATATTTATATAGCAGTAAGAAATTCTAAAACAAGCATTTCCATTCTTATTGGATCAGGTTTGGCATATATATCTGGGTTATTATTTTTACCTACATTTTACAAAGCTTTTGATGGGGACATAGATATTTTAAACATACTTCCAGTATTCCATATTGAACTATTATTCTTTTATGTTATTATGCCGTTTATATTCTTTTTTGGACTTTCAATCTTTTATAACGCTATTTTATTAAGAAAAAATGCTTTAGATATGATTAAACAAAAGGGAAAGATCAAAGTAAGAAAAAGAGTTTATAAATCAAAAAATAAAGAAAGAAGTTTCTTGATTGAATATAAAAAATCAAATTTAAAAAACAGTATGTCATTAATAATATTCGTTTTTCTAGCAGCATTTTGCTATAGTGCGGAAATTCAAATGGCTGTATCAATGCTTGAACTAGAATCCGCAGTATTGTTTTCGGTAATTATTGGCGTAATAGGTATATTAATAGGATTGTCAGTTTTATTTATCTCGATCAGTTTTGTAATTGATAAAAACAAGAAAAATATATCAATGTTTAATGCATTTGGTTATACCAATAAAGAAAGCACAATGGTTTTCTTAGATGGATTTAGAAAGTATTCATATATAGGATTTGTCATAGGCACAGGATACCAATATATGCTGTTAAAATTAATGTATGACGTTATATTCAATGCAAGTGATTATGGAGTACATTATAGATTCAGTGTATTAGGATTGATAATAGCGTTAGCTTCATTTATTATTTTATATGAGGGATTAATATTCATCTATAAGAAAAAGCTACAAGCAATATCACTAAAACAAATTATGAGTTCAGAATGAGGATAATTTCGATGCTTGTTCTTTTTTTAATGAAATAGGAATTGAAACCTCTGAGTTAATGAAATGTTTTATAAGGAGCAGATATTTTAGTTGCTGATATTATATATTGATTTTATAAATGTTTTGATGGTGCCACATTTGCCCTGTGTGTTCTTTTTTTCTATTATAGTAATAATTTAAAAAGTAAAAATCCACATTCCTTGTAATATAAGATAGAGGTGTTTTATATGACAAACAAAGAAATAGCTAAATTAGGAGTGTTAATTGCATCAATTGAATTAGGATTAGATGGAATAGAGGTTGAATTTAGAGGTGAATCATTTTTTAAGAGAAAGACAATTAATGCTGTATTCTTCAAGGAAGTTTATACAATTGTGTTTAATGAGGATTTGCTTGAGTTTTCACATGAAGACAACATTCTTAAATGCGCATTCCATGAAACTAGGCACGCATACCAAATGGCTTGTATAGAGTTTCCAGAACTAATGAATATTGACGTTTCAGATGTTGAGGTTGAAATATGGAAGTCAGAATTTGAGTGTTATTTCGGACCAGGTGATGAATTGTACGAAACGCAACTAATAGAACTTGATGCTGTTAGATTTGCTGAAGAGTTGTTTAATGATTTGTATGGAGACGAATAATTCATAATTTTCTAAGTAAAATGGATATAAATTCACTATTATATTAATGAGCGGTCATGAACGTTCCCTAGCGACACTAAGTTATGGTGTGTCCCGCATTCAAGTACCTATGGGCGGTAATAGATAGCTGTACGCAATCTTGAGGCAATCAAGAGGGTTTGACCTTACCTGATTAGAAAGGTCTTTTTAAATTTAAAAACTTTATTGATTAAGGTATAATGTTCCTGTAATCTATGTGCACGCCTATGTTGAAGTAGGTTTTAATGTTGTTGAATATATGTTAAAATGTGGTTAATATAGTAATAATAATTGTTATAGAGGTTTTCAAATGAAAAAAGTAATATTATATATACACGGTAAAAATGGTAGTCACCTAGAAACTAGTGAATACAAAAAAAATTGTATTAATTTTGATATTATTGGTCTAGAGTATAATGACTATCTACCCTGGGTAGTGAAAAATCAAATCATTTTAAAATATGAGGAACTTAAAAATATATATGATCAAATTTGGATAATTGCTAATAGCATTGGCGCATACTTTGCGATGCTAGCACTACAAAATAAGAAAATAGAAAAATCATTATTTATATCTCCTATCACAGATATGGAAAAACTTATAATTGAGATGATGGAATTTGCTCATATTTCAGAAGAAAATCTCAAAGAAAAAGGTGAAATTATTACCGATTTTGGTGAAACACTTTCATGGGTTTATTTAGATTATGTTAGAAAAAACCCTATAAAATGGAATATTCCAACAGAAATACTATATGGCGAAAAAGATAATCTCGTTTCGGTAGCAACTATCTACAAGTTTATTGATACTCATAACGCAAAATTAACTATTTTTAAAAATGGAGAGCACTGGTTTCATACGAAAGAACAAATTGCTTTTTTAAATGAATGGATGAAAAAAGGCACGCAATTTTCATCACTAATAAACTAGACTTTATTGAAGAGTTTTCATGGCCGATAATATGTGTGCAAGCCCAAGTTGAAGTATGGCTCAATACTGTTATATATACTTTGAAATAGCCTTGATATTATGTTCAAGAGTATATAGTAATTTGCCGTGATTTTTGTGACCATATAAAGAGAGAGATATACTTTCTCTTTTTTTCTTGAAGAAACTTGATTATTATGATAACATAAATTGAACAGTGTTCAATAACTGTGAAGAGGGATTTTCATGAAAGATAAGATAATAGAAAAAACAATTGAAATGATAGAAACTTCAAACGGTGATATTGCTGATATTTCAATTAGAAAAATAGCTAAGGAATTGAATATTGCTGTGGGGTTAGTTAATTATCACTTCGGAAGTAAAGATGATCTTATTGAACTGTGTGTAGAGAGAATTATAGCTAAACAAGTTTCAATACATAAACAAAGCAGTAGTAACGATAAGAAAGAGATTGCTTATCAAACAGCAATAGAAGTAGCAGACTATCTTTGGTCGAATAAAGCAGTTTCTAAAATATCTATTTTATCTGATTTGAAAAAACCAAATCAAAATGACAATTCTATGAAATCTGTCCGTGGAATGACATTTTTTTTAGAGGATGACTCAAGAAAATTTGATGTTTTTCTTCTTGTTTCAACAATGCAAACAATATTCTTAAAAGAGGATATTGTGAGAGATTTGGGTTTTGATCTTTCGATTAAGGAAGAAAGAGATAGATTGATGAAGTATTTAGTAAATAAACTTTTGTTTTAAAGAAAAAGAGGATAGTATGAAAGAGAAGAACAAAGATAAAATAATTAGTGTAATGTGTTTAAGCGGAGTTATAGCTTTTATATTCTATATTCTTCATGACATCATCGGGGCTTTGAATTACCCGGGATATGATTGGCTATCACAGGCAGTAAGTGACTTAACAGCTGTTGGAGCACCCTCTAGAATTATTGCTGGTGGGCTCTCCTCAGTATATGGAGTGTTTTCGTGTATGTGTTTGGTACTTTCCTGTCTTTATTTTTGTGATAAAGAAAATAAACTTTTTAGACTAGGAATTTATTTATTCACATTAATGTCATTTATAAGTTCAATAGGATATAATCTTTTCCCACTGTCTGAAAGTGGAACTAGTGGAACAACGTTTCAAGATATTATGCATGTTTATGTGATTACAGTGTTAGTTGTTTTACTATCAATTACATCTTTAGTTTTAATTACAATAGGCGGTTTAAGAAACAAAACAAATATGTTCTTTACAATTACTGCAATTATTGCGCTGATATTAATGATGATTGGTGGGATTGGTTTTAATATTGTACCAGAAGAAATCAAAGGTTTGATTGAGAGATTTTCTAATTATTCTGCAGTTATTTTCACTGCAATAATTGGAAGTTATATATTTTATCAAGAGATAATCAAGAAGAAAGGATTGGATAGTAATGAAAAAAGAAATTCCTAATCAAAATGTTTTAAGTAATTTGTTAGGCAAAGAAAGGCTGGAAGCATGGAATGCTTTTTGTGATGCCATTGATTCGGTTTATGAAATGGATAAACTTTGGAATGATGGTGGAAAAAAATGGGACTATGAGTATAAGTATCGCCGTGGTGGAAAAACACTCTGTGCTTTATATGCGAAAGAATACTGTTTTGGACTTCTAATTATTTTTGGTAGTGATGAAAGAAGTAAGTTTGAAACATCAAGGAATCAATATTCGGACAAACTACAAAGTATCTATGATGATGCCACAACGTTTCATGATGGAAAATGGATGATGGTTGAGATGGAAGATGCTTCTATGATTGATGAGATTATGAAGCTTTTGACAACCATAAAAAGAACACCAAACAAAAAGTAATAGTAGCCGTTAAAAAATTATCAAGGGTCAATAATTGGTGTGTACGCCTACGCTCATATACCTTTGAAATATCGTTGATATGTCTTTGATATGTAGTTCATATGCGTTTGAAACATGAAAAAGGAAAGCAGTAAAAACACTGTGTTTTTTTCAGTTAACAATTGTTAATTCGATTTAACACTAGTTTTAGTGTTTTTTATTTTATAATGATGACAGGAGGTAATCCATGAATTTTGAAGATAGGTTAAAAGAGTTAAGAAACAAAAAAGGTATTACTCAAGATGAGCTTGCGAGAAGTATTTATGTTTCAAGAAGTTTGATAGCGAGGTATGAGAATGGTTCTGCTTTACCTACGAAAGAAAACATAGAGAAGATAGCAGTATATTTCAATGTAGAACTTTCCGATCTTATAGATACAAACCAAACAATAGAAATGTCACTGAAAAATGTTCAGACTGTAAAGAATATTAACTTGGGATTGAACGTTAGTAATCTGATTGTAAATGCGATTTATGTCATTCTTTCAGTTATTCCATTCTTGAAGACTTGGAAATATGTTTATCCAATACCTCCAGGACAATCAAGTCCAACAATAGAATATTTCTATACAAGCATCATGATGTCGTCTTTCAGCCATGATAACTATATAGGTTTAGTAACGATAATTATATGTATAATTAGCTTTGCGTTGGCTCTAAGTACTATTATTGTGAAGTATGAAAGAATAAAAATTACTTTACAACTCTTTAGCTATGTTGGATTTGTAATTTCTATATTTATGATTGTTTTCTCGCTTATTTTTGGGATTGGATATCTTTAATAAATTATTATGAAAAAGTATTTTAAATCATTACTGCTATTAATTCCGTTATGCTTAGTGTCTTGTGGTATTCATTATGAATCATTTTATGGGCAAAACTTTTTAGATGAAAATAATGTACCAGATTTGCCAAGGCTTACTAAAGAAAGTATATGTGTTCATCCTTTGATTTATTTTTTATCTGATGAGAATTATGCGAATACTTATTTTGAGTCCATAATTCGATATCTATCTGATAATAAAAATATTGAAGGAGTGTTTGTGATTGATGAATTAATTGATTACGGTATGAATTTTCAAAGTTATTCTTGTAAGCCATTAGATTTATCTATTACTCTAGATTTGTATTCTTTAGGCTTTATCTACACAGTTTTTGGTCCTACAGACTATGATGTTGAAAATAATAATCTTTTAATCAAAAAACCAATTTTGGTTCAGTTTATGCAGAAAGATAATATAGGAACCGTTACTAGGTATGACTTTTCTTATAATTACTCAATGAAGATAAGTGAACCGATTTTTTCAAAATTTTATATTGTAAACGAGGAGGAAATAATATGAAGTTAAAAGTGGAATTTATGTTAAGTTGCTTGTGCTTATTAACGTTATGCAGTTGCGATTCCAATAATGTTGATGAGGTAAGTTTCGGTTTTGAAACGAAATACTATCATCAAGCAATTACGTCTAGAGTGAGTCTAGGCGCTAAGGCGCTAAAAAGTCAGGATATTAAATCAAAATTTACTATATCGTTTGGCGCTGTAGAGGGATTTGAGAAAGATTGGAACGATGATTTATTCGAATGTAATCCAGGATATGGAACGTTTGCTATTCAAAGAGAAATACGTACGAAAAATGAATTTGTAATCCAAACTGATTACAAATTTCTGCCTGATTTTCCTAGTGACGAGAAGTATTTATTGGAACAAATATCTATCCCTGATACAATGGACGGGTACGTTTCTTCTTATTCGTACTCGTTCGAAGATGAGTTTGATTTCTCTTTGGTCGACTTAGAACAAGGTTACATTAACTATGCTATCCTTTATTATGACGATATCAAGGAACAGCCCTTTGAAGATAATGTGTACTTATATGGTATTGATTGGGGTGGAAAATTCTCATTTAACAAAAAGGGAAGTATCGTTGAATTCGATACTGGATACGAATAAACTTTTCTACTTTAATAAAACAATATCGTTATTAGTTAAAAATTACTCCGTTGGACTAATTACAAAATATCAATAATCATGTAATATATGGTTATCGTGGATATCTGACTAAAGTTTTAGTCTAGGATTAAAGGGTTCTATTTAGAGCCTTTTTTTCTTGCATATTTTTTTGGTCGTTTAGCACTCACTTTCGCATAGAACTGTGAGGAGGTTGGTATAAATGACTAATCAAGAAAAAGAACAAATACTCAAACTTCGTGAAGAGGGACTTAGCTATAGAGAGATTGCTAAAACTCTGAATCTTCCTTTTACAAGTGTAAGTTCATTTATTGCTAGACAGAATACTAATAAATCTAACACAGAAATTTGTAAAAATTGTGGTATTAAACTCAGCCAAACAAAAGGACATAGAAAAAAGATATTCTGTTCAGAAAAATGTAGAAGATTTTGGTGGAAGAGTAATCCCGATAAAAGAAATCTTAAAGCTTACCATGAATGCAAATGTGAGCAATGTGGCAAATCATTTTTATCTTACTCAAAAGCAGATAGAAAATATTGTTCTTATTCATGTTATCAAACCACTAGAAATAGAGGTAAGAACAATGGATAGGATTAATTTAGAGAATTACTATACATCTGTTTCAATGATAAAAGAAATGAGAACACAGGGGATAATAAACGAAAATGAATATTACAAAATGGAAAAATATCTAGCAAAGAAGTACTGTATCAAAAATGGTAGTCTTTATCGTTTAAATGACTTGATAATAAATGACTTTAGAGTGATATATGTAGATACCAAAAAGGAGGTCCAATATGGAACAAATGATAGTGACAAAAATAAGTCCATTACCAAAGTTGGATAGAAAAGTAAGAGTTGCTGCTTATGCTAGGGTATCTACTGGAAAGGATGCAATGCTTCATTCTTTATCAAATCAAATAAGCTATTATAACGAAAAGATAAGCAGAAGAGATGATTGCCTATTTGTTGAAGTGTATTCAGATGAAGCAATAACCGGAACAAAAGATAATAGAGCAGGTTTTAACAAGATGATCGAAGATTGTAGAAAAGGAAAAATCGACTTAATTCTAACAAAATCAATATCTAGGTTTGCTAGGAATACGATGACTCTACTTGAAACGGTAAGAGAACTTAAAACACTAAATATTGATGTCTATTTTGAAGAACAGAATATTCATTCAATCAGCAACGAAGGAGAGATGGTATTAACCTTTTTAGCCTCCTTCGCTCAAGAAGAAGCTAGAAGTTTTTCTGAAAATATGAAGTGGAGAATTAAGAGAGACTTTGAAGAGGGGATCATATGGGGAGGTCAAACAGATTATTGTTTTGGCTATAGAGTGGTTGATAAGAAACTGGTTGTTGTTCCTGAAGAGGCTGAATTAGTAAGAAGGATATTTTCTTTATATCTTGAAGGATATGGATTTGAAATGATAAGCAAAATCCTAACAAAAGAAAAACTGCCAACACAAAAGGGACGAGAATTATGGAGTAAAAGTACAGTTAGAGGTATTATAGGAAACTACAATTATACTGGTGATTTATTGCTTCAAAAAACATATAGAGAAAACTTTCTTACAAAAAAGAAGAAAGGAAACAATGGTGAAAAGGATAAGTTTTTAATAGAGAATAATCATGAGGCAATCATATCAAAAGAAGTCTTCAATAAGGCGACAGAAATAAGAATGCTTGCGACTAAGAAATTTAAGATTAAAGATATTAGCCATATCCATTATCCATTATCTTCTAAAATAAGATGTGGGAAGTGCGGCAAAAATTACTTACATCGTAAAACCATGTATAGAGAGTTTTGGAGCTGCTCAGTTTATCAATCAAAAGGGAAGGCATATTGTTCATCAAGAGCAGTACCTGTAGATAAACTTAATAATGCACTTTGTGAGACTTTTAATATTTCAGAAATCACAAGCGAATGGGTAAAAAGAAATATCGATTTTGTTGAAGTATTTGATGAAAATAGGCTAGTAGTACATATGACTGACGGAACAGAAAAAGAGTGCTACTGGAAAGACAATCCTGTAAGAAGTAAATGGACTCCAGAGATGAGAGAACAAGCAAGACTAAGGGCATTAAAGCAACATAAAAAGGATGGTGAATAGGAATGGGTAAAAAAGTAAAACTAATACCATCAACAATAAATCCACTTACACAAACTCCTCTTGATTCAATAACTAAAAGAAAGACAGCAGCATACGCAAGAGTCTCTACAGATAGTGATGAACAATATACATCCTACGAAGCACAGGTCACTTATTATTCAAAGTTCATTCAGGATAATCCTAAGTGGGAATATGTCAAAGTATACGCGGATGAAGGCATAACAGGGACAAATACCAAGAATAGACAAAGTTTCAAAGAGATGATAAATGACGCTCTCGAAGGAAAGATAGATTTAATCATCACGAAGTCAATCTCAAGGTTTGCAAGAAATACACTAGACACTATTTCGTATGTTAGAAAACTTAAAGCGAAAGGGATTGAAGTATATTTTGAAAAGGAAAACTTGTGGTCTTTAGATGATAAAACAGAATTCTTACTAACGATTATGGCATCAATGGCTCAGGAGGAATCAAGGTCAATTTCGCAAAATGTGACACTTGGTAAACGCTGGGGGATGCAAGAAGGAAAGGTCAGTTTTGCCTATAAAAACTTCTTAGGATATAAAAAGGTTGACGGTAAAATTGTAATTGATGAAGATCAAGCGGTAATAGTAAGATTGATTTATCGTCAGTTTCTTATTGATGGTAAAACTTGTTCGGGAATTGCTAGCTTTTTAAAGGAACATAATATAAAAACTCCTTCAGGTAAAAATTGTAATTGGACTAAAAATACTGTTGATTCAATTCTAACAAATGAGAAGTATAAAGGAGATGCCTTACTACAGAAAAAATATACTGCAGATTATTTGGAACACAGGGTTGTTAAAAATGAGGGACAACTGCCACAATATTATGTAGAAAATAATCACCCCGCAATAATTGATAGAGAAGACTGGGAGCAAGTTCAAACAGAGATGAAAAGAAGAGCGATTCTTGGTGCATCATACTCTTCAGCTAATGTATTCGCGTCAAAAATAAAATGCGAAGATTGTGGTGGTTTCTATGGAAGGAAGCTCTGGCATTCAAATGAGCCATATGCAAAGTATGTTTTTCAATGTAATAAAAAATACAGGAATAAAGAAGATAAGTGTAAGACTCCTACAATGAGCGAAGATGACATAAAAAGGATGTTTATTAAAACGTATAATGAAATAATGAAGAACAGAAGTAATCTAATTACTGATACCAAAGAAGTCATAGCACTACTTAGAAATACTACTGAAATAGATGATTCAATTACAAGCTATAGAAATGAAATTGAAGTTGTGAGTAATATGATAACGAAAATGGTAAATGAAAACGCAGTCTTACTTCAAGACCAAAATGAATACTTAAAAAGATATGGTGAACTAGAAAGAAGATATGAAAAGACAAAAAGCCTTCTCGATAAGTTTCTTGAAGAAAGAAAATATAAAGAAGGACAAGCCATTAGACTAGAATCATTTTTAAAGAACTTGGAAAACCATGAAGCAATAATAACAGCATGGTCCGATGAAATTTGGATGTTCATGATTGAAGAAGCAGTAGTTCATAGAGACAAATCAATAACCTTCAAATTCTACAATGGAATAGAAAAGAAAATGAGCCATCAGTCCTGAACTGGTGGTTTTGGAAGTTTTGGCTTTTTCTTCCTTTTTCTTTTAGTCCAGGGTCTCCTTTTTTCTGTTGACCATCTAGGAACAGTATAGGAAAATGAAGTTCCATCAATTAAATTGAATTTGATAGTTCTATCCGGCATCATGATTGCATTCTTAACAATAACTCTGAACACGACCCTTCTAGTAAAATCATTTTGTGGAACTTCAGGATTATCATTTGTTAAATTCAAGCCATATAGTGATTTCATTTGACTCTTTAGATAATTGAAGACTTGATGATATTTTTGATACATGAATAAGTAAAGCTGATTACAAGCATAGTTTACCTCATCATCAAGAAATCTAATATTAGTGCAGGTCATTGAGTTCCCATAGCGATTATTGCAAACCCAAGTTCTATGTTGTTGACTGTGTTTGCTTCCGTATTTTTTACCGCAGAGACTACATACTAACTTGCCAGAAAAAGTGTGAATGCTACTGGTATCAGTTGATTGAAAACATAGTCTTTTTTGAACTTCGTCAAATACTTTCTTTGATACTATCCCTTCATGACTATTTTCAATATAGTATTGTGGAAGCTTGCCATCATTTATTGCAGTTTTTTTAGTAAATATGTTTACTGTATATTTCTTTTGGAGTAGAGCATCACCTTTATATTTTTCATTAGATAGAATTGAATGAACTGTATTTTTTCTCCATCTTTTGTTACCTGGTGAAGGGATGCCTAGTTGATTGAGTCTTTTGCTGATAGCGAAGCAGCAGTTATCTTCTAAAAAAAGTTGATAAATAAGTCTCACAACAGGAGCTGTCTCATGGTCTATGATCATCTCATTTTTGTTGGGCCCCTTTTTATATCCCAAAAACAAAGAGTAAGCGAGACCGAACTTACCATCTTTAAATTGTTTACGTTTCCCCCAACGAACAATCTCGGACATATTTCTTGATTCACCTTCAGCGAAAGAAGCGAGAAAAGCCAAAACGGTATCTGCTAATGGATCGAAGGTATTAAGATTTTCTTTTTCAAAAAATACAGCAACATTTTTTTCTTTTAACTTCCTTGTGACTGTTAGTGTGTCAATCGTGTTTCTGGCAAATCTTGATATTGATTTTGTAACAATTAAATCTATTTTGCCTTCCAACGCATCATTAACCATTCGATTAAATCCATCACGTTTTTTAATGCTCAGGCCTGATAAACCTTCGTCGTAATATATCCCTACAAATTTCCATTCGTTACGTCTTTTGATATACTCCGTATAGTTTTTCTTCTGCATCGATAGACTATTTAGCTGTTCGTCCTTTTCAGAAGACACTCGTGCATATCCAGCGACCCTTAATAATTTAGTACTGTACTTACTGATGGTTTCTTTTTTCTTGGCTGGAATTACAGTTATTACTTTTTCACTCATCAAATTCCAACCCACCAATCATAGGTTCATATTTCTTTACTAAAAGAATTTTAAGTTCTCTATATTGTTCTTCAGTAATCGTTCCATTTTCTAATAATGCCTCTATTTGAAGCAACCCAATACGATATTTTACCTCTCTTATATTTTCTTTTTTGTCCATTTAATCATCTCCTCAAATTATGTATAGAAATACCTCTGAAACGCTAGATTTGCAAGTAATATTGTCATAAATAGCAAAAAAAACACCATATTTCGGGTGTACGCAAAATTATAGAGGTGTACGCACTTTTTCAAGGGTGTACGCAAACGTATCAAAAAGGGTATTCTTATCCATTTAAGAAGCATATATTTAATACGGTGTGAACTGCTTCCTGTCAAGTATACAATTATATTTATAAAAAATTTGGAACATAACTTATATAGTATTTTATTATATTTCTTTCATTTGACATTAGAATTAAATAATAATACTATTTGATTGTGCTATACGCAATCGAACTGTATTGACTATTCAATAACCCCTCGCTAAATCTAGCGAGGCTTTTTATTGACCTGGGAATTGTATTTTGAAGTCAAAAAATGAGAAAAAGACAAAAAATATAAATGTTGTTGTCAATAGAACAAGGACTAATAACAACTGATTGTATAAAAAGATATTTTAGTTTAATAAAATAGTGTGATAAGATAGGAATAAAGATATTGACAATAAATAATATTCTTTAGTAATATATGACTAGTGGACTTTTAAGTTCCAAAGAGGAGGATAAGTGATAATAAATGAAAGCTTTATATATAATTATGATTGTTTTTGGAGTTATCATCATTGGATTTGGAATATTTTTAGGTATTAAATTACAAAAACGATTTGTCAGTAAACATCAAGAAAGAATATCTTTACTTCAAGAGAAAAAGCCATATGAGATGAATGTTAATGAGGCACAAGAATTATCGTCATTTTATATGAAAAAGACTTTTTATTTTGTGGGATTTATGATACTTGGAACTTTATTAGGAATGGGATTGGCTATTGCTGGTATAGTATTACTTGGAATTAGTTAGGTATAGAACAAAAAAACTTTCAATAATATTGGGGTCTCCCACTAAATAATTGAAAGACTCTCAATAAACGTAGGTTTGATACAGTGTATCAAACTTTTTTATCCAACGATAGCTTTTTTAGATGTTTATAACAGCACAATTCAGACTATTTTGCTATATATTTTAAAAAGCTACCTAAATCGATTTAGAAAATTGCCTTGTAATGATAGAATAATTAAGGAGACTACAATATAATCCAAACTGTTTTTTTTTATTTAAGTTAAATTTGCTATTATAATTATAAAAAGGATGTGAAAAAATGAAAACCAATAGATGCCCATGGGCAGGAGATGATCCAATTTATATAAAATATCATGATGAAGAATGGGGTATCCCTTTACATGATGATAATAAGTTATTCGAATTTCTTATATTAGAGGGAATGCAAGCAGGATTGTCATGGCTAACAGTTTTAAAGAAAAGACAAAACTTTAGAGATTCTTTTGATAATTTCGATCCACAAATTGTTTCAACCTATGATGATGAAAAAATTAAAGAACTTCTTAAAAATGAAGGAATTATTAGGAATAGACTAAAAATACATGCCGCAATCAATAACGCTAAAGAATATCTAAAAATTCAAGAAGAATTTGGAAGCTTTGATAAATATATTTGGAAGTTTGTAAATAATAAACCAATAATTAATCATTTTAAAAAGATGGAAGAAATTCCCGCTTCTACAAGTCTTTCTGATTTAATAAGCAAAGACTTAAAGAAAAGAGGATTTAAATTTGTCGGTTCAACCATTATCTATGCCTTTATGCAAGCAACAGGAATGGTAAATGACCATTTGACTAGTTGCTTTGCATATAAAGATTAAAGAATTTAAACGGAAATTCATCTTAGATACTTATTTTATGGTATTCAAATTTATGAAGATTATTACAATCTCAAACCGTTATTTAAAATAGATTTTATGTTTCATAAGTGCTATAATTAAGTAGATTAATAACGATAAATATTAGGAGGATAAAAATAGAATGTTCAAAAAAACAATAGTGTTATTCTTGAGTTTAATGATTCCACTCTTTCTAATTGGATGTAAAGAAAAAGAATCAACATATACTTTCAATTTTGAGAATGGTACGACATCAGTTTGGGTAAATGCTGGATTATCAAGGTATTACGAAATCACTTTACCATCTGGAGATGTTTGCTATATTATTCCTAGTTCTTATGAGACGGAGGATGGAACAATGTATACTGCTAAAGATCTTTCAAGCGATAAAAAAGGATATATTGAATTTTATGTTTTGAGTGCTACATTAGATTTTAGCAAGTTAAGTGCTAAATTAGATGATCGATCTTTTGATAAAAATGTTGTTTTAAATGAAGATGAATATTACCACGTAAGATTAGAAGGAACAAATGATTTATACTATTTGCCGACTGCTATATTTAAACTATCTGATGTCAAGTTTGGTAAAAACTATGTAGTGAATATTACAGGACTTATTTCTTAAAACATTTAATCATATATACTAATTTGGAGGAGTTTTATGGATCATATAAGTAAAGAAAAAAATAATTATTGTTTTTTGCATGAGGTATGTTTTGATATTGGTAATGATGCAAGACAAAGAGTTGCTATTTTTTCAAAAGTAGTTGATGGAGAAGTAGAAAAAATGGTTTGTTCTTTATTGCCAATAAATAAAGGAGAAACCTATTGGAAGAAACCTACTGATGAAGCCTGGCAAGAGCTAATATTAAAAGTAAAGCCAGAACTAGAAGATATTAAGTTTTTCTTACTACGAGATTCATCAATTAACCCATGGACTGTTAATAAATCTGTATGGGATGATGTTACTTGGTGTAATAATATAGGTGAAATACCGCAAGCAGAAGAAAATCGCGAAATAAGCTTAAAAAAAATGAAGGAACTAGATGAAATATTTAGTTTTGGAGTTAAAAATAAACGAGGAGATTCTGCATTAGCATGTATTGCTACTTTAACAGAAGTGTTAATTAAAGTCGGATTACCAGAGATAAAAATTGTTTAATATTCACTCAAAAAAACTTTTATGTTCATGAATCATTATTAAAAGACATAATCAAAAAAAATTTTAGGAGGATATGCCCATGGTAAAGACAATCGAATTAAGAGCATCAAAGAAAAATTTGAACGCTCATTTACAAGCCTATGAAGGTTCTGGGTGGAAAATATTAAGTGTTGTACGGGGGTCTGGATGGCTTAGGGTTCTAAATACATACCCTTGGGTAGTGACAATGTCAAAAGATGAGAATGAAGAAGTTAATTCATCAGTTACAGATGAATTAATAAAAGCAAAAGAGTTACTCGATTCTAATGCTATTACCAAAGAAGAATACGAAGTCCTTAAAAAGAAAATAATCAGTTAATATCAATAATTCTTCATAAATATATATAAACCCACCTAAAATGGAGGGTTTTTCTTTTTTTATAAACGAAGTAATTATATTTATCATTATAAAAAAAATAGCGAAAATATGTTATTTTTCAGGTTTTTAAGATATCAATATCAATAAAATGTTATATTGATTGTATAAAAACATGACAAGTGAGGTATGATATGAAAATATTTAAAATGGCAAAACCATTCATGATTGTATTATTTTTTAGTTTGTCCTTGGTTTTCTTAGCTGGTTGTGACTTTAATGGGGAATGGGATCATCTTGGAGGAGGCGGAACCGGAGAGATTCAAGAGGATGCGGATACTGATAATATCGAAAACATTGGTGAAGAAGGATCCGAAATAATAGCTGATATTGATGATAATCAAACAGATACCGATTATCAAGATTCAGTCTCTATTCAAAGTGCGATGAAAATTGAAGAAAGCGGTAAATATTATCTTAGTGGTAACATAAGCGGACAGATTAACGTGAAAGCTGAAAATGTTCATTTGATTTTAGCTGATGTCACTATTACTAACTTAGGTAAAAAAGTAATAAATAGCGATTATGACTTAATAATTACACTCGCTGATGACACAGAAAACAAGATATCAAATATCGGAGATGATGCAGCTGAAGCCAATGCCATCAGTGGGAGCGGTAATATTACGATAAATGGAGGCGGCAATCTTAGCGTATTTGGTAGTAAATCATGTATAAAAGCTGATGGAATATTTTATGGTCTAGGCGGAAGTCTTATCCTTGAAGCGGGAAGCGGACATGGGATTAGCGCGGATTCGATTATAGCTAGCGGAATCCAAATTAGCGTTAATAGCGCTAAAAAGGATGCATTGCATGCTGAAACAGATGATAGTGTGTTGTTGCTAGATCCAACATTTTCAAAAAAACGGGGTTTTGTCTACATTGCTCCAACCACAATAATTAATGTAAAAAACATCTATGGTGATGGAATCCAAGCCGATACCTTTGTGTTAATTGATGGCGGAGAAATAACAATTCATACACTTCCAACTTGGGTCAAAGCAACAAGTGCTGATGGGTGCTATAAACTAAGTGGTGGAGTCTATACTAAGGTAGCAAAAGATGAATCAACTAGATACACAAGCTTTTTCCAACTTGATCAAAGTTGTAAAGGTATTAAAGTCGGTGAAATCGACTATGATGACTTAGAGGGTGTTGAACAAGTAATCTATGATAATAGTGAGTATTCATTAGTCATTAATGGTGGAATTATTAATATAGATGTAGTTGATGATGGACTACACACAAACTCTGGAGATCTATTGATTTCAGGAGGGACAATAAACATATCGACAAGCGATGATGGAATCGCAGCTGATAAAAACTTAATTATAAGCGACGGGGATATAGAAGTATCTAAGTCTTATGAAGGAATCGAAGCGGAAACCATAAGCCTAAAAGGTGGTAATATCAAAATAACTTCATTAGATGATGGCATAAATGCAACCAATGATGAATCAGAAGCTATCCAAAAACAAAAATGTTATATAAAAATTAGTGGAGGTAAGATATTTGTTAATTCTTCTGGAGATGGAATTGACTCAAATGGTGGTGTTGTCATAAGTGGAGGAGAAGTCTATATCGCAGGTCCGACATCTGGGGCAGATGCTGCATTAGACTCTGAAACAGGAATTATCGTGTCAGGTGGTATTTTAGTAGCAGCAGGATCCAGCGGAATGGTCGAAACACCTGCAACCAATTCAACTCAGTACTGTGTCTTAATTAATCTTCAAAGTTCTACAAGCGGTAAAATTAGTGTTTCGAAGTCCTCTACAACGTTGTTAAGTTTTGATTGTTCATCTATATTTGGCAGCAATAAGAATTACCAAAGTGTTGTTGTATCGTGCCCTGAATTTGCTTTAGGAGAAACTTTTGATATAACTACTGGATCTAAAACAACAAATGTATCGATATCATCAATCATTACAAAAGTCGGTAATTCTGTTGGGGGAGGCCGACCAGGGGGAAGATAGTAAGAACTTGCTTAAGATTATAATAAAAATCAAAAGGCACCAATAGAATAACCTATAAGTGCCTTTTGATTTATAAATTGTTAATGAAGATGTTTATTTAGGACTAAAACTATCAAAAATATGGTTATCGTAGAATTTATCATTGTCAATGTCTTCTTGCTTTTTAATAACCCAGCCGATACAAGGGGTTTTTAGTTTTCTTAAATATTTTAATGTGAAAGGTTTTTTACTATTAAAATGATAAGCAATAAAGTCTGGTCTCCCTAAATAGTTATTAAGTAAATAACTACTAAAAATCCTTGACCTTAATGTCCTTTCCTTTTGATGCATACTGTAGCTTGCTAACTGACCTCTTAGAATCTTTTTATTATTCTTTTTAAACCATTTTAAAACATAAGGACTAAAGGATTCAATGCAAAATAAATTATTGCATTTACTAAGTATTTCGTTTACCAACCTACAAGTATCTTCAATTCTGTCTTCAACTTTTATTTCTATTATGAGCGGAGTATTAGGAGGAACAAGTTTTAAAAGTTCTAAAAGTAGTGGAATTGAACAAGATGAATTAAATATCTTAATTTCTTTAATCTCCAAGTAAGTTAAATCGGCTATTTTTTTATCAACATTTGCCGCTCTTTTTAAGTTATTATCATGAAATATTACAATTTGGTCATCTTTAGTAATTCTCACATCAAACTCAATTGAATAGCCTTTTTTGGCTGCTTCTAAAATTGCCGGAATAGAATTTTCAACTAGATTGGATGAATTGTTAAATAAACCGCGATGAGCACACTTTCTTATTAAAAAGGGCTCCATTTCTTTTTTTCTATTAAACCGAGGGAAAGATAAAAAGGATAACAAAAAAAGAAGAATAACGATAACTAAAACTATTCCTAAGCCAATATATAAAAATAGCATGATGACACTCCTTTCAGTATCTTTATTTTAACAAAAAATAAGGCAATTAGAAATAGAGAACCTCTATTATAAAGTTTTAGAATAAGAAGAAGAAATCTAAGCTTTATTTATTATTCATTATTTAGAAATTAGAATAACTTAGAATGTGTGCTCCAATTGACAAATATATGATATCTATCATATAATTATGGTGATAAGTTACAGAATGAGGTGTATTCATGAAAAAGGTCCTAACGTCATTATTTGTAATGGTTTTTTTATTTACAATGGTGGCGTGTGATATAAATCTAAATAGCCCAGAAATAATAGCTGCAAAGAACGAGAAATATGGTTTTATTGATCTTAATGGTAACGTTGTAATACCTTTGGAATACGACCAAATTGAAGGCTTTTATTCAAACGGAATGGCAATAGTAAAAAAGAATAATAAATACGGACTGATCAATAAGAAAAATCAAGTAGAGATTAACATCGAATATGAAGATTATCGCAGTTTTTATTTTAGCCTTGATACAATTTGTCTTAAAAAGGATTCTAAGTGGGGAGTACTTGACATAAGTGGCAAAGAATTAATCCCATTTGATTATGATGATTTCAAATACGATGTATATCAAAATTACCTGATTGCTCAAAAAGATGGTAAATGGGGAGTAGTAAATCATGCTAATGAAGTTGTTATTCCATTTTTGTTTCAAGACATCTTACCACAAACAGAAAGATTATTTGCTGTTAAATTTAATGATAAATATGGTTTTGTTGAATCAGGATTAAATAGCGTTGATGAGTTTGAAATTGATTATGAGTATGATAATGTAAAACCTTTTTTTGGGGGACTAGCTCCAGTTAAAAAAGAATCTAAATGGGGCTTTATCAACAAGCAAAATCAAATTGAAATTGATTTCATCTATGATGATGTTAATATGTTTATTGATGGGTATGCAATAGTACTTGAAAACAATAAATGGGGAGTAATTGATACAAAGGGGAAAATAATATTAGATTTAATATACGATAAAATTGAGTACCGTCATAAAAATGAAGTAATTATTTATAAGGCAGATGAGGCGGCATACGCTAGCAGTCAGTTTAAGATATTCTTTAATGAAACATTTGATTTAGGGATTAGCGAGATTGGTGATTTTAGCAATTTTGGATTGGCATCAGTAAAGAAAAATAATAAATATGGATTTATAACGAAATTTGGTGATTTAAAAATCGATTTTATATTTGATGGAGTAAAATATACCCAAGAAGATAATATAATAGCTGTTTTAGAAGATGGTTTTTGGGGATTGAACGATATGAAAAACGAAGTATTAATCAGCTCTCAATATGATGATATTGTAATAGTTAATGATGATTACATCATTATTAAAAGAGACAATAAATATGGCCTTGCCGATCGATACGATAGCAGAATTACTAAGTTTGAATTTGATGTGTTAACAATTTTTGATGAAAAAACGTTTAAATAGAAGGGAGCTTTATGAAAAAACAATTGCTTGATAAATTAAAAGAATCTATCCAAAGCGTTGTGCCAGCAACAGTGGTTGTTATTGTACTAGCCGTTTTGCTAATGATACCTTCATTTAAAGGCGATAATGCCTTAGATAATACGATGTTCTTGATTTCTTTTTTGGTGTGTGGAGTCTTATTGATTATCGGACTTACACTATTCCAGTTAGGATCAACACAGTCAATGCTTCCAATTGCTGAAAGAATAGGGAAGACAATTACCAAAAAGAAATCTGTCTTATTTATGGTGATAATTGGCTTTTTAATTGGAGTTTTAATTACCATTGCAGAACCCGCTTTATGGGTACTATCAGAACAATTTCCAGCAGTTCCAGGTAACCAGGTTGCTAATCTATTTACAATTTTGTTTGTTGTTGGAGTTGGAGTCGGTTTTTTCTTGGTGCTTGCACTTTTAAGAATCGTCTATCGGATCCCTTTAAGGAGACTTTTAATTATTTGTTATTCGGTAATATTTGCTATCGTGATTATAGTGCCGCTTATCCCAGGAATGGAAGGATTTAAAGAATTTGTTCCATTTGCTTTTGATTCAAGTGGTGTCACTACTGGACCAATGGCTGTGCCGTTTATTATGTCTATTGGACTTGGGGTTTCCGCTTCAAGAAGCGACAAAGATGCGGCAGATGATTCTTTTGGATTAGTTGGGATTGCCTCAATTGGGCCGATTGTTGCAGTACTAATACTAGGAGTTATTGTCGGTTTAAATCCAGAATTTCAGTTGATTTGGAACTTTGCTAGTGATGCTAATCTTACTCTTGGTGATTATTTATTGCAATATTTATGGCAAATGGCGATAGCTATTGCGCCATTTGTAATCTTCTTTATTATCTTTCAATTAACTACTTTTAAGTTACCTAAAAAACAAGTAATAAAGATTATTATCGGATTAGTTTATACATATATCGGATTGGTTATTTTTCTGGCAGGAGCTAATGCTGGATACTTACCTATGGGTAAATTTTTAGGATCTGAGATTGCCAAACTAGATTTTAACTGGATTATGATCCCGGCGGGTATGGTATTGGGTGCTATTGTCGTTGCAGCTGAGCCATCAGTCGTCGTCTTAAACCAACAAGTTGAAGACATGACATCTGGTGCCATCAGCAAGAAAATAATGCTAATCTTTATGTCTGTTGGAATGGCTATTTCAATTGGATTAGCAATGTTAAGGGTTTATACTGGAATAAATATCCTCTTTATATTAATTCCAGGCTATGCCATAGCGATTATTCTTTCCTTTATAACACCAAAGAAATTTACGGCAATTGCCATTGATTCTGGTGGTGCTGTATCGGGAGCTATGACGTCGACTTTCTTAGTTGGATTTTCATTAGGGGCAGCAGAATTCTTGAATTATGGAGATAGCAGTTACATCTTTTTAAACGCCTTTGGTTTGGTTGCCTTTGTGGCAATGTTGCCATTAATTACCATACAGATTCTTGGAATTATCTTCAAGGTTAAACAAGCAAGACTTGAGGTACCAATTGAAGAAGAAGAAATCATTGAATTGGAGGATTGAAAATGAGAGTATTGTTTGCAATAGTTGATCGAAAATTAACAGATGCCGCCACCGCAATTTTTCATCAAGAAACAGACGGATTTTGTTTAGAACTTTGGGGAAAAGGAACCGCTAGTTCTGAAATGGTGGATTTACTCGGTTTAGGAAGTCCAGATAAGACAGTTATCATTGGTACATGTAAAAACTCAGAAATAGAACATATTTTTAAAAGATACAAAGAAGAGTTATTCTTTTCAAAAAAAGGTACTGGGGTAGCATTTTCTGTTCCAATAAACAGTATTGGAAAATCATCTCTTGATTATATTGAACATAAGTTCAAAGAGATTAAAACTTTAATGGAGGAAAATAAAGATGGAAAGTAAATATCAATTAATAATGGTTATCTGCAATAATGGATTCGCTAGTGATATCGTAGATACAGTTAGAAAAGAAGGAGCAACAGGAGCTACTATTTTGCATGCTAGAGGCTCAGCATCCGATGAGATGCAAACTTTTTTAGGGATTACTATCCATCCAGAAAAAGAAATAGTACTAATGGTAACAAGCAACGAACTCAAGGCTCCTTTGATGAAAGCCATCGCTGCAAACCATGGAATAACTACAGAAGCAAGAGCTATTTGTTTCTCTTTACCAGTTGATGATGGAATTGGTTTTAATTTTTAATTGACAAAGCACTTTTTAATATTTATAATTAAAAGGTGCGTTGGGCTCTGTAGCCAAGTGGTAAGGCAAGGCACTGCAACTGCCTGATCACCGGTTCAAATCCGGTCGGAGCCTCCAAACTAATAATAATTTGGCATTAAATGAGTAAAATCAAACTATGTCAAAAACATTTAAATACCTATCTTAGGTATTTTTTTGTTTAAAACCACGTATCTTGAGCAACCTAAAATACCCCCCTTTTAACATATATGTTAAAGAGGCCTTTTTGAATAAGTATTGCTTTTTTTAAAAGATAATG
>JAJDIT010000007.1 GCA_030266845.1 Acholeplasma sp. OttesenSCG-928-E16
AAGTACATCAATCCAAGCAATGAAAAAATAGTAAACTTTGCTAACAAAATTAAAGATAACCTATCTTCACTAGACGAAATAATTAATCGCCTTTTTTCCTTTTTCGACGAAAACATCAAATATAGTAGACTGAATGCCCCTTTTACTCCACTACAAAGAAGCGATATCGATGTATTAGAAATGAAATGTGGAACATGTGGGGATTATTCAAACTTAATTGTTTCTATATTAACAGCTCTCGGATTTGATATGATGTATGCTTTTGTGGATATTGATTGCTATGGTGATTCCCAAAGCCATATCTGTTCTGCGGTGAAAGTAAATGATGAATACAAATTAATCGATGCTACAAATCCATATCGAAAATTTTTCAGACCCTTTTGTCCACATATAAAATATCGATTAGTCTCAATAGATGATTTTGAAAAAGAGAAGAAAGAAGAAGAAATTTACTATTTGAATAAATCGCTTAAGGATTATGGGTCTAAGAAATTAGCTGGTATTTTATATGCACCATGGATTCATGATGAAGTAGTAATCGAAACTAAAGATAAGATTGAATCAGTTTTTTTCCTCTTAATGGTAGAAAAAGACAACTGGGAATTATATATTTATTACATTTCATATACGAAAGATTATGGACATATCCATTTTGAAATATTAAATAGTAAGGATGACTTGAGTATTAGGATATCCGATAGAGAAAGAATAGACATATGGGATGATGACCAATTTGGAAAAAAATACGATTTGAAAGAAGTACCTTATGTTTGGATTAAAGAAAAGGTTAATAAAACTATAGAAACGATTAATAGATTTGATAAGGAAATAAAAAAAATTACCCAATCACTAAAAAAATATAAACAAAACACCGCTTCAAATTAATGAGGCGGTGTTATTAGTATAATGGCGTTCCCGATTGGGGGAATGCTTTTAAAAATAATCCAAGGAAAAATGGCTTTATAAAACAATTTTAATACACGATGAAATGGGAAACTAATATTTAGGCATAAATAAAGTTACTATACTTTATCTATACTTATACGTTCAATTAAAGTAATAGAAATTCTTAGTATTATAAATGATTAATGCTTCTTAGTGCTATATCGTGTCAATTCATGGAATAATGGTGCATCAATTATAGGATTATAAAGGTGACAACTGGGTGATTTATTATGTGCCATTTTGGTGAATTAGATGATAATAATTTAATCTCATTGATTTCAAGTCACGTAGAGGGAACAAACAAATTCGAAATCACTCCAAAAGGCTTTTCAATTCATGAGGGGTTTGATGGTTATTATATTTTTCTTAAAGTAATAGTAGATAGATTTACTTTTGAAGAAATCGGTTTAAATGATGAATCAATTATTATCCATGTTTTTGACTTAAAATAGGTTTTTAACAAGTATGATAATGTTGAAACATTTTTGCATTAATATTAGTGGTTAGCGAACTTTTTAATGAAAAAATGATCTCTTTTGGAATTATTTAATCAAGGCAGCGAAAAACAGCGATTGAATCGTCCGAAAATCACGGAATGGAATTGACGAAAATCGCGGAGTATGATATAATAAAGTCGAAAAGAGGGATTATATTATGTCATTAAGAAAAGAAGGCTATAAGTCGAGAATTATTGATAAGGTAATTGAGAACAAACTAAATACATTTGGTGCTGTTTGCATAGAGGGACCAAAATGGTGTGGTAAAACATGGGCTTCACTTAATCACTCAAATAGTGTTGTTTTTTTAGGAGATCCAACAAATAATTATCAAAATAAAAGGCTCGCAGAAACCAGTACTCATCTAGTATTGAATGGTGATATGCCTAGGTTAATTGATGAGTGGCAAGAAGTCCCTGAAATATGGGATGCCGTTAGACACAAAGTGGACGAAAGTATTGGAGTCGGCAAATTCATCTTAACCGGCTCATCTACACCAACTCATAAAGGAATATTACATTCAGGAACTGGAAGAATAGCCAGGATTAGAATGAGACCAATGACATTATATGAATCGGGAGACTCGAGTGGTACTGTTTCTCTAAATGATTTGTTTGAAAATAAAGAATTTGCTTTTTTAACAAGCGACGTGTCTCTTGAAAAAATAATAGATATTATAGTAAGAGGGGGTTGGCCAAATAGCATCAACAAGTCAAGAAAACAAACATTAGATATTACAAAGGAGTATATTAATTCAATTATAGAAGAAGACTTCACAAGAGTAGATGGAATAAAGAGAAACAAAGTAAAAGTAGCATATTTATTAAGGTCTTTGGCAAGAAATGAAAGCACAATGGCAAGTAATAGTACCTTAAGAAAAGATATTACCGAAAACGAAGATGATTCAGTTGACATTGATACAATTGCAGATTATTTAGATGTGTTTGAAAGATTATTTTTAATTGACAATCAACCTGCTTTTAATCCTAACTTTAGATCATCAATAAGAGTTGCACGTTCTCCTAAACGACATCTGGTTGATCCATCATTAGCTATTGCTGCATTAGACTTATCACACGAAAAGCTACTAGATGATTTGGATACGTTAGGTCTTATGTTTGAAAGTCTTGTAGTTAGAGATTTAAGAATTTATGGTGAAACTAATGGGGGAAAAATTTACCACTACCGAAACTTTAATACGAATAAAGAATTAGATGCAGTTATAGAGTATCCTGATGGAAGATGGGGTGGTTTCGAAATTAAACTTGGCTTTAATAAAGTCGATGAAGCAGCAAAGAACCTTATTGATATCGCAAATTATATGGAATCACAGGACAAGTCAAAGAAACCAGCATTTCTATGTGTTATATGTGGGCTAACAACCGCAGCATACAAAAGAGAAGATGGGGTATATGTTATACCAATAACTGCTTTAAAACATTAAACGAGAAGAAACTATAGGTAAAATCGTACTTGATGATATATAGATAATTCATCAGCTGACTAAAAGTGGCGGTTGGGTCAAAAAAAGTAAGCTGGTTGAAAGATAAAGCCACATTTGAAAAATATATAATAATTGGTGATAATGTTACAGATATAGAGTAAAAAAAATATTAAATTCTAATGGTTTAGATGAATAACTTAGAAGGATGAATTATGAATAAATATACAAGACAGTTAATCGTAGTAATAATATTTTCGATTGTTCTTTCATTCGGAGCAGTGATTTTGATTTACTTAGATCCAAATCCTGATCAAACTGGTCAGATATTAACATATATATGGTTACCAATATGGATTTTTAGTATAATTCCAGCCTATATTTTTTGGATTAATTGGTTTAACTCAAAAAGTTTTGAACAGGGAGTATGGATTGGCCTAGTATTGAGGGTAGGACTTTTTATTCTTCCAATACTAATTGCACCGTTTTTAGCTGTTAAATATTTTATTTTTATTGCAAAAAATATAAAGAATGAAAATTCTACAGGGTAACAGTTACCTAAAATATAATAAGTATAGATAAAACACCACCTCATTAACTTGAAGTGGTGTTATTTATAAATGGCGTTCCCAATTGGATTCGAACCAACGACCTGTCGCTTAGGAGGCGACCGCTCTATCCATCTGAGCTATGAGAACGTAATAAAATTATACAATTTTAGGTTATTGATAGTCAAGATACATTGTTGTTTCCATTGTAATTCGCTTTATAAAACACTTTTCAGTTATTGTATTGTATATATTTTGAAAATTTGATAGAATATATATAAATGGAGGTGTTAACCTTGGATGATCATTTAAACAAAAAACTACTTCAAGATAAGAGTGTCTTTAATAAAGGAGCTTATTGGCTTATTAAAGCGGCAGATAAAGGAAACAAAGAAGCTCAAAAAGAACTAGCGGATAGCTATCTTTTAGGCTTAAATGGTTTAGAAAAAAGCACCGTTAAGGCTGATTTTTGGAATCGCCAATACGAAAAGCAACCAACTCCTGCCAGATTTGAAAAAGCAATTAAGCCAGAGGTAAAAAAAGTTGAAGAGCAACCAAATAAGCAAGAAAAACCCATAAAAAAACTATCTGAGGCTACACTAATTCTTTTAAAAAGTGCTGAGGCAGGCATCAAAGAATCGCAATTTTTAGTTGGAGAAAAATATGCTCAGGGCGAGGACTTTGATAAAAATGATAAAATCGCGTTTGAGTGGTACTTAAAAGCAGCTAACGGTGGTTTAGAGAGAGCTATGGTTACTGTAGGTATCTGTTATAAAGAAGGTATCGGAGTAAGAAAAAATGAAGATGTAGCTTATGAGTGGTTTGAAAAAGCGGCTGACTTAGGGTACCCACCTGCATATTTTGAGATAGGATTATGCCATTTTGAAGGAGTTGCCGTTGTTTTAAACAAAAGGATCGCTTTTGAATATATCAATAAATCGATTGAAGCTGGATATCCAAGAGCTATCTCCTTTCTAGCTGATTGTTATTTAAGTGGAAATGGTGTTCAAAAAGACTCTGTTAAAGCTAAAGAACTATATGAAGAAGCAGCTAAGAAAAATAATCCCCATGCACTATATAAACTTGGTGAGATGTACGGTGGAAATTATTTAAGCGTTGAAAAAAATGAGAAAAAAGCAGC
Source organism: Acholeplasma sp. OttesenSCG-928-E16 (assembly GCA_030266845.1). Classification (GTDB taxonomy): domain Bacteria; phylum Bacillota_I; class Bacilli_A; order Acholeplasmatales; family Acholeplasmataceae; genus JAJDIT01. The sequence continues at coordinate 4,573 of JAJDIT010000007.1, forward strand.
TGCATGGTATGCCAAAGCGGCAGCGTTAAATCATGAAGATGCAGAATATATGTTAGGTTACTATTACGCATATGGCAAGGGTGGTTTAAAACAAAACATGCAAAAAGCGCACGATTTATTTATGAAATCCGCTAAAAAAGGTAATAAATTCGCAATTGCTGGCCTTAAAAAATTATTTGATGAGGAGGTCACTAAATGAGAGTATTTCGAGGAATATGGCGTGTAATACGTTGGATAATCTATCTAGTATTATTATTGGCCCTTCCAATAGCCATTACTTTTGGAGTGGGATGGATAAAAAACGGCGATGAATCGTTTGCTGTTCAATTAAAAACGGACCTAATTAAGCTTAACTACAACGTTACACTTGTTAAGGTGACAACTTTTGGTGAAGAAAAAATAGATTATATCAACTGTGATGATGAAACATCTATCATGTTATTTGATATTAGTGGATTTGGAGTATCTTATTATCAAGGAGAGGGAGATTTATCAAAAGTAAAAGTGGTAACTACCTCGCTACCTCCAAATAGTAATGTAATAGATAAAGATAACATATTAAGCGTTGAGGCAACCTTTTTGGTTGGTGGATCATTAATAATCTATATTGTGTTATTAATTTTGATGTTAGTACATATCAAAAAAAGAGGGAAAAACGAAAATAGTCAAAATCAGATTGCCGCTGCAAGAGAATCTATTTCATCTCCAAATGATTTAGAAATAAATTTAAAAGAAGAAATAGAAGTTTCAGAAGAAGTCGTAGCTGTAGATGAAAATGAAGAAAAAAAATACGATGATGATCTATTCGAACCAATATCTGATGAACAAAATATTGACGAACCGGAAGAAAAAATAAGTTTCAACGATGAAGATATCTTCCACGAAGAAGAAAAAGGCCTTATTATTTCAAGAGAAGAGAATAAAGAAAAAATAGAATCATATAAGTATGTAGATGAAGTGAACAAGGCAAAAGAAAAAGAAAATTTAGTTGAAATAGAAACAAAATGGTGTAAAATATTGGCAGAGCAAGGTGATAAGGAGGCTCAATACGCGCTTGCAGTATACTATGCAAACGGGTATAAAGATGTTGAAAGAAGTGAAATATTATCTCAATATTGGCTAAGGAAAGCTGCCGACAATGGTCACGAAAAAGCCATTGAAATTTTAAAAGAAAACGAATAAGAGAATAGTAACATATATCTATTGTTAAGAGAGTCTATGGTTGGTGAGAATAGATGAATGGAAATATGCGAATCTACTCTTAAGTGATGCTAATCCCATCCGTATGTCTGCGTTAAAGATAAAAGGGCTAGAACATCTAGAACTAAGGTGGTACCGCGATTTCAAGTCGTCCTTATTATGAGGGCGACTTTTATATTTAAAAGAAGATAAAAGGAGAGACACATGTTAGATTTAAAATTTGTCGTAGACAACATTGAAGAAGTAATAAAAAAACTGGATACCAGAAAAGGTGATCACAGTTATTTAAGAGAGTTACTACCACTTCAATCAAGAAGAAAAGAAATAATTGTAGAAGTCGAAAAGTTAAAAGCCAAGAGAAATGATGCCTCAAAAAGAATTGGCGAACTTAAAAGAGAAAAAAAGGATGCAACCAAACTTTTAAACGAAGTATCGGATATAGGCACTAATATTCAAAAATTAGACGATTCGTTAAAAGAAATAGAAGAAAAAATTCAAGGCATCCTTGATATAACCCCAAATATCCCAAATGTTGATACTCCAATAGGATCAAGCGAAGATGATAATGTAGAGTTATATAAAGTAGGAAAAATAAGAGATTTTACTTTTAAACCCAAAGATCATATCGCTCTTGGTGAAAAACTAGGCATCTTAGATTTTGAAAGAGCCGGGAAAATTACAGGCGCAAGATTTGTTATTGATAAAGGACTAGGTGCGAGACTAGAAAGAGCACTAATTCAGTTTATGATGGATTTGCATGCTATCGAGAATGGATATACCGAATGTATACCTCCATATATAGTTAATGGTGACTCAATGTATGGAACGGGACAGTTTCCTAAATTTAAGGAAGATGCTTTCAAATTAGAAGGATTTGATTGGTACTTAAACCCAACAGCTGAAGTACCAACAATTAATATGTATCGTAATGAAATTATTGATGGAGATTCTCTTCCACTAAAATTTGTATCATATACTACAGCCTTTAGGTCAGAAGCTGGCTCTGCCGGTAAAGACACAAGAGGAATTCTAAGGCAACATCAATTTAACAAAGTAGAATTAATCAAATTTTCTAAACCAGAAGAATCATATAATGACTTATTAGAACTTCTAAGAAACTCAGAAGAAGTATTAAAACGTCTAGAGATACCTTACCGAGTAGTTGCATTATCGACTGGAGATTTAGGTTTTGGAGCAGCCAAAACCTATGATATTGAAGTTTGGCTTCCTGGTCAGGATTGCTACCGCGAGATTGCTTCGATATCAAATGATGAAGACTTTCAAGCAAGAAGAGCGAATATTAGATTTAAGAGAAATAAAGAGGCTAAAACTGAATATGTTCACACACTAAATGGTTCTGGTTTGGCAGTTGGAAGAACGATGATAGCTGTTATCGAAAATTATCAAAATGAAGATGGAACGATCACTATTCCAAAAGCCCTAATTCCATATATGAAAGTAGACATAATCAAATAACATAATTTTACATAAAAAAACAATTGTAATCACATAATAAAATGATAATATAAAGGTGCTTCAATTTTCTCTCTTTAATATTTGATGCTATAATAAGTGTGCCTAGGCATACTTATTATACTATATGTAGGAGGTATAAAATGAAAATATATTATGTAGAAGATGAAAAAGATTTATCTGAGTTAATTAGAAAGTATTTAACAAGAGAAGGTTATGATGTAACCTGTTTTTACAATGGTGAAGACGCAATGCAGCATATTAAAGACGATTGCGATCTATGGATACTTGATATTATGTTAACTGGAGAAATAAGTGGTTATGATTTAATCAAGGCTTTAAAAGACAACCATAGTCCTTCTAGTGTTATCTTTACCTCAGCTAGGGATCAAGATTTAGACAAAATAATGGGACTAGAATTGGGCAGTGACGATTATCTTGCTAAACCATACTCACCACGAGAACTTATTTTAAGAGTTAAGGCGATATTAAAAAGAAGTACTGCAAATTCACCGCAAGTTATTTCATACGATAGCTATGAAATAAATGTAGATAGAAGAGAGATAAAAGATAAAGAAGCGATAGTTGATTTAACTAACAAAGAATTTGAACTATTATTATTTTTTCTAAAAAATAAAAACGTTGCTTTTGAAAGAGAAGTTATTCTTAGAAATGTATGGGGTGACAACTATTATGGAAGCGATCGTGTTGTAGACGATTTATTAAGAAGGTTAAGAAGAAAGATGCCAAGTCTTAGAATTGAAACTATCTATGGTTTTGGGTATCGACTCCTCTAAAAATATTTAATGAAGAAATTTAAACTGACTACACAAATTAATTTAATTTTTACGTTAGTTACAGTTCTTATCGGATTGATTTTTATTTTTATATTAGAATATTCTTATCAAAAAGAAAGAGAAAGTATCAATATCAATCAATTGAGTCGATACTTTGAAGAGGTGTTTAATGGTTATAAGGCGGGAGAGTTTCCAAGCAATAACAAGAAATATCACGACAAGTTTAATGGTCATATAATTTGGGAAAGAAAAAGTAATGGCATTATCGAGTTTGACCTTGCTAATATATATCCTCAAAATGAAAACAACGCTGAAAACTTAGTTAGAGAAATTCGAGAAAAAACTCCCAATTTAACACTAAATCATTATTTTGGGAAATTAAGACACGAAGGAAGAGAAATATCATATTTCGTTTCAACCAACTCATTGAAAGCGACAGACCCTATAGATTTCATGGTAATTGCATTTACTGATAATTCATATATATTAAGTATGGAAAATATGTCAAATACAATCGTCAGAATTGTTTTCATAATCTTAATTATAATAGGAAATCTAATAATACTTATGTGGAGTAGAGCCTTAGCAGATCGAATCACAAAACTTGAAAGTCAGATTAAAAATTTAGATGACAATAACTATTCAAAAGAAATATTAATTACTGGCAATGATGAAATAACAGATCTAGCAAGAACCGTTGATAATATGAGGAAAACAATCAAAAACAACGAAACTACAAAACAAGAGATGATTCATAATGTTAGCCACGATTTTAAAACTCCTATTGCTGTTATCAAATCATATGCAGAAGCAATCTCTGATGGGATATCAGATCCAAATGAGGCTGAGGTTATTATTAAACAAGCAGATGCACTGACATTAAAAGTTCAGCAATTGCTAGAACTTAATAAGTTAGCATATTTAGAAAGTAGTGATAACTTCGAAGAGATCAAAATAAAAGATGTTATCATTAATGTTGTAAATAATCACAAATATCAAAGCAATGTTAAGGTATTCATGGATTTAGATGATTCAACATTATTGGGATTAAAAGAAAACTTTTATGTCATCTTCAGTAATATACTAGAAAACGGCTTTAGATACGCAAAAACCAAGATTGTTGTCACCTTGAAAAACAAAACAATTTCTTTTTATAATGATGGCGAGCACATTGATCAAAAATATATTGATGAGGGATTCAAACCATATGAAAAGGGAGACAAAGGACAATTCGGTTTAGGTATGAGCATTGTACAAAAAACAGCCGAACACTTTAATTTACGTTTGAAAGTTGATAATATAGACCAAGGAGTAATTTTTATTCTAGAACCAAAACAACAAAAGGACTGATGTTATAATGCTTTTTAAAAACTTGCGTAATAGTGAAATTCACCTTTTTGATGAATATGCTATCGGAGAAAATAAAAACAGTTATGAGTGGTTAGATTACTTATATCCAAGTATCCAGTTAGAGAAAAATCATCAAGTAACCCACGTTACCCCAAAAGGCGATGTTTTATTGACTTGTCGGAAAGGATTGATAGAAGTATTAATGGCTGGCGAATTATTTATAATAGATAAAGATCAATCAATTTTAATTCCTAACAATTTAGAATATACGATAAAGGCAATAGAACAAAGCAGAATATCTTTAGTGACACTATTTAGCTAAATAAATAAATTTATAAAACACTCCATATTTTTGGAGTGTTTTTATCGAATAAAAAACATTGTTGCAAATAGAAAACTCACATTATATCAAATTAAATATAAAAACGGTAGGACAGAATTTGTCCGATTGTCAAATCTCCTTAATTTTTTCGATGATTAAATCCATACAATTTTGATAGTCTTCTTTTTTTAATATACTCGCATTATTATTCATTTCCAATTTAATTTCAGATAGATCATATCTTGGAATAATGTGAAGGTGGTAATGCATAACAGATTGGAATGCAGATATCCCATTATTATTCAAAATATTTACACCCGTTGGATTCAATCCTTCCTTAATTGCTTTTGCAATACGGATTGTAACTTTAAACAAATGAGCTCCTAGATTTTCATCAAGCTCAAAAATGTTTTCTACCTCTTTTTTTGGGACAACTAGAGTATGGCCTTTCGTTGCCTGTGAAATATCAAGAAAGGCAAGACATAAATCATCTTCATACACAATATATGCAGGTATTTCTTTATCAATTATTTTTTTAAAAATTGTTGACATAATTATCACCATCCTTTATCTTATTTTACTACAATTAAATTGAAAGATATCATGTAAAATGATATAATACATGCGAAATGAATGGAGGAACACTTATGAAAATACCAGTTGGAGTATCAGGAAGACATGCTCACGTAACAAAAGAACACTTAGAAATACTATTTGGCAAAGATTATCAACTAACACCCATGAAAGACTTATCACAACCAAACCAGTATGCTAGCGAAGAAAAGATCGATGTTATTAGTAAAGAAGGCAAAATATTATCAGGAGTTAGAATATTAGGTCCAGTAAGAAAAGAATCGCAAGTAGAAATATCAAGAAGCGATGCAATAAGAGGTAAATTTGATGCCCCAGTTCGTTCAAGTGGTGACATTAAAGGAAGTGGAGCTTGTACATTAGTTGGTCCAAAAGGAAAAGTGGAATTATCAGAAGGAGTTATCATTGCTGATCGCCATATTCACCTTTCACTAGAAGATGCAAAAAAAGCAGGTGTTAAAGATAGGGATATCGTTTCTGTGAAAGTACCTGGAATTAAAGGCGGAATTATGGATAACGTATTATGCCGAGTTTCCGATGCTTTTGCCCTAGATTTTCATATTGATACCGATGATGCTTGTGCCTTTTTATTAAGCAACAACGATGAAGTGGAAATCGTATTGGAATATAAAATCGTTAAATAAATGCCAACAATGGCATTTTTTAAAATGGAGAGACAATAAATGAAAAAATTAGCCAGGCAACAAGTTTTTAGAGATCCACTATACGGATATATTCATGTAGATTATGTGATAATTAAAAAACTAATCAATAGTTTTTGTTTTCAAAGACTAAGAAGGATAAAACAACTAAGTGGAGTTTACATGGTTTTTCACTGTGCCGAACACTCCAGGTTTCAACATTCACTAGGAGTGTATGAAGTTGCCAATCGATTTTTATCTGTACCTGAATTAAAATCAGAACTAAATGAAAGAGAACAATTACTTTTTCTTTCAGCTGCTCTTTTGCATGATATTGGGCACGGGGCATATTCTCATGCTTTTGAAGATGTTTTTTTAGTGAATCACGAAAAAATTGGAGCTAGCATCATTGTTAAAAATGAAGAAATTAGATCAATTTTAGACGAAGTTGATAAAAATTTCGCCTCTGATGTTTCCTCTGTGATTGCTAAAGATGGTAAGTTTCCATTAATAGAGACATTAATTTCTAGCCAATTGGATGTTGATAGATTAGATTATTTAGCTAGAGATGCTTATTATACAGGCACAACATATGGCAGAATAGATTTTGAAAGAATTGTTAGAGTACTTAGGATAAAAGATTCGAAAGTCGTTTTTAAATCATCTGGGATTCACGCAATTGAGAATTATTTAATCAGCCGCTATCATATGTATTGGCAAGTTTATTATCATCCAACAGCAAGAGCTTACGAAGTAGTATTGGAAAAAATATATCAGAGAATTAGAGATTTAATTAATGAAAACTATCAATTCAACGAAAACATTGAGTATTTAAAAAATATAATGGAAGATCCTACTGATATAACTTCATATCTAGAAATAGATGATAATTATATAAACTCTCTAATCGCAAGATTCACAAAAACGAAAGATGAAGTTTTAAGAAACCTATCTATCGATTTTTTAAACCGGCACATTTGGGAATATCTTGATGACAATGAGGAAAACAAAGAACAAATTGCTAAAATCAAAAATAAACTATCAAAATATTATTACTCTAGTCGAACCGTTGAGCAAAACACTTATAAAGTGGATGGAAAGAAATTTGGCTTAGAAATAGATATTTTATTAGAAAATGGAGATATTCAAACACTAACCGAGTTTTCCTCGGTTATTAATAGTTTAGCAACTGGTGGTTTCAAAAAAGATCCTAAGTTTTTTTATAAAAATGAAAAATAAAATCTATGTTGTAGAAGGAGCCCATGACGAGGCAAAACTAAAAAGCATATATAAAGACATTAAGGTAATTTCTATCAACGGGTCTGAAATTAATGAAGATAAAGTGAAATCACTAATTGCTCTTAAAGATGAATTCGAAATAGTATTAATGCTAGATCCAGATGCCCCAGGAAATAAAATAAGAAACACGTTAGAAAAAAGAATTGGTAATGTAAAGCACATATACTTTAAGAAAGAAGATGCCATCAGCAAAAATGGTAAGAAAGTTGGAATTGAACATATAGATGATCAAATCATCAAAGAATATCTTCAATATGAAATTCAAAACGAAAATAAAAAAAGCGATTTGACGATGGCAGTATTGTATGAATTAGAACTAGTAGGGACTCCCAATTCAAAAGAAAAGAGGGAACTAATAACGGATCATTTCCATATAGGCAAGTCAAATTCAAAAAACCTATTAAAAAAACTAATATGGTTAGGAATCAATAAAAAAGAATTACTAGAGGTTTTAATAAATGAATGAAGCAAAAAAGAAATATGGCCAAAATTTCTTAACAGATAAAAATCTATTACAAAAAATTGTTAAAGATTCTTTTTTGGATAATAAAACAGTTATTGAGGTAGGACCAGGTAGAGGAGCCTTGACTGAATATATATGTCAATATGCCAAAAAAGTAATCGCTTTTGAAATTGACAGTGATTTAAAACAATATCTAGATAAATTAGAACAGAAGCACGAAAACTTAAAAATTACCTATCAAGACTTTCTTAAAGTTGACCTAAACACTATAAAGATAAAAGAAAATCTAGATCAAGAAGTTATCTTAATTGGTAATCTTCCCTATTACATTACCACACCAATTTTATTTAAGTTTATTGAAACGCCATTCTTAAAACAAGCGACTATTATGATTCAAAAGGAAGTTGCTGAACGCATCAGTTCAAAACCCAATTTAAAGACATATAACGCTCTATCAGTTATTGTTCAGTACCAAGCTGAAGTAAAAAAAATAATGAATGTAAGTAGAAAACTATTTAGTCCAGTTCCTAAAGTAGATAGCATTGTCCTAAACATTTTAAAAAAGGAAAACATAGATAATGCTTTTTTAAACTTATTTACCACCTTTGTAAAAGCTTCTTTTACCCAAAAAAGGAAAACATTAATCAACAATCTACATGATTTTTTTAATATACCTAAGACTGTAATCGAAGAATTTCTTATTAAAAACGGATTTGAACCAAACGCTAGAGCAGAACAATTATCAATAACCGACTTTGAAAGACTAACAAAAGAATGGAGCAATCTTTTAAAATGAAAGTCATAGAAAAAGCATACGCTAAAATAAATTTAGCTTTGCAAGTAGAAAACAAGAGAGGAGACGGCTATCATAATCTTAAAATGATTATGGTCCCTTTAGAGCTACACGATACAATTACTGTCTGTAAAGGAAAAAAAGATGAGGTAATTACTGACAAAGATATTAAGAATAATATAATTTATGAAGCCATAAGACTATTTAAAGAGGAGTTCTTGATTAAAGAACACGTAAAAGTTAAGTTAAAAAAAAGAATCCCAATTGGATCTGGTCTTGCTGGTGGTTCTGCGGATGCATCAGCCACAATAAGGGCACTAAATAGATATTTTGGGATTAACAAGAGTTTGAAGGAACTAGAAAGTATCGTTTTAAAACTAGGCTCAGACACTTTATTTTGTTTATATAACGAACCAGCACATATTTATGGAAGAGGGGAGTATTATGAGTTCATTAATTACCCTTCTTTTGAGAAAATCACGTTGTTTAGCCCAAACATTGAAGTAAGCACTAAAAAAGTATTTGATTTATTTACAAAAAGTAAGATTAAAAGAGATTTCAACGTTATCCTGGATCTTTATAAAGAAGATAGCAATCGCTTTTTAAATGCTACCTATAATGACTTATTGTCAACAACTATGGATGGTTATCCCGCTTTAAAAGCGCTTTATGAAAGAATAAAAGGAGATAATGAGACTCTTTATATGACGGGAAGTGGGTCTACTTTTTACATAATCGGACATGATTTTAGCAAAAATATTAAAAAAATACCTAATATAAGGATAATTAAAACATTTATTAAGCAAAAAAACGCTTACAAATAAAAAGTATGCTATAATAAAGCTAAACAAGAGATACGCTTGAGGGAGGGCAATATGAAAATTACAGATGTAAGAATTAAGTTAGTGAGTGGAGAGAGTCGTTTAAGAGCAATCGCAACTATTACTTTCAATGATAGTTTTGTTGTTCATGACATTCGCGTGATCGAAGGAGAAAAAGGTTTGTTTGTAGCGATGCCAAGTAAAAAAATGGCTAACGGAGAATTTAGAGATATCGCTCATCCAATTCATGCGGAAATGAGAAAAGAAATCGAAGATGCCGTTAAAGATTCTTACGAAAAAGCACTAACCGAACAACCGGCTGAATAAAAAGGTTGAAAATTTTAAGAAACGAACGAATAGTTCGTTTTTTTTTATGAATGGTCAGTTTAATAAATATATGTTTCATAACGATTACTGATTGTTTAATCCATGATGTATTTTAACCTTTTTATTGAATAATCAAGAGATTTATTATTTATTATAATAAAATGAACCAAAATAATGACATAGTCATTTTAGTTCGTGCTATAATAAATTTGTCAAAGGGGGACCATATGTCAATCATATCTGGAAAAAAAGTTAAGTTATTTACTTTAAATGCTAATAGAGATTTAGCAGAGGAGATTTCTAAACAGTCAAAAATACCATTAAGTTCGGTTGATGTTGTTAGGTTTGCTGATGGAGAGATTAGTATTAACATCGTTGAAAGTGTCAGAGGTCATGACGTTTTTGTGGTTCAACCGACGAGTGCACCGGTTAATGAACACTTAATGGAAGTTTTAATAATGTGTGATGCCTTAAGAAGAGCATCAGCGAAGACGATAACTATATTAATGCCTTATTATGGATATTCTAGGCAAGATCGAAAAGCTCAATCAAGACAACCAATCACCGCAAAACTAGTTGCTGACTTACTTCAAGTTGCTGGTGCAGATAGAGTAATATGTATCGATTTGCATGCCGCACAAATTCAAGGCTTTTTTGATATTCCGATTGACAATTTTCCTGCAGCACCCATGTTAGCCAATTATTTTATAAAGAAAAAAATAAAGGATATTGTCGTTGTATCGCCTGATCATGGGGGAGCTACCAGAGCAAGAGTGTTCGCAAGACTCCTAGATGCTCCACTGGCAATCATTGATAAAAGAAGACCTCGCCCAAATGTTGCAGAAGTAATGAATATTATTGGTGAAGTTGAGGGAAAGGTAGCCATAATGATAGATGATATCATCGATACAGCAGGCACATTAGTGGTTGGAGCGGAAGCGTTATTAAAGGCAGGAGCCAAAGAAGTATATGCTGCGGCAACTCACCCAATCTTTTCGCATGATGCAATTTCAAAAATAGAATCATCTAATCTTACTCAAGTCGTCGTTACTAACACTATTCAAATTCCACATAAGGATAAGTCTACTAAAATAGTTCAATTATCAATTGGTAGTCTGCTAGGAGAAGCTGTTTTACATGTCGTTCAAGATGAACCAATCAGCCAGATTTTCGATAGTATTAGGTCTGCAGAATAATGAAATTAATTATTGGTATCGGCAATCCTGGAGAAAAATATGATAACACAAGACATAATATTGGATACCTTGTTGTTGATGAAATCTTAAAAAAAATAAAGCTGACTGCTAGATTGGAAACCAAATTTGAAGCATATATATCAATATTCATCCACAAAGGAGAAAAGGTAATAGTTGCTAAACCAATAACATATGTTAACCTTTCTGGGAATGCAGTTTATAAGATAATGAAATACTATAAAATAGACATAGAAGATTTACTAGTGGTAGTTGATGATATTAATCTACCAATTGGCAAGATTAGACTTAGAGAGCTTGGCAGCGATGGAGGACATAACGGTTTAAAGAACATCATCGAAGTGCTAGGAACTAAAGACTTTAAAAGAATTAGAATTGGAATTGGATTAGATAAAGAATTGCCGCTTAACAATTATGTTTTGGGTAAAATAACTCAGTCAGAATACAAAATATTAAGCCCTATCATAGAGGCATGCTCATCAGCAGCCTTAGAGTTTGCTGAAAAAGTGTATTTTAAGGATATTATGACTAAATATAATTCTAAAAAGGATAACGATGATTAAGAATTACTTATTAGAAAAAATAGATATAAAAAAAATAAAAGGCGATAATAATCGCTTTTTTAAACATTCTAATATTTATTTTAATACCCTTATGATCTTAAAAGATTTTTATCAAGGGGAAAACTCCATTTTTGTATGTCTTCCCAACTTGTATGAAGCCCAAAAATATTATGATCAATTGGTGGAATTGACCAAGGAGGAAAATATCCTTTTTTATCCATCAGATCAAACACTAACTTCAATGATGGCCCTTGGGAGCCCAGAATTTAAATCTGAAAGATTATTTACGCTTAGAAAATTATTAACAAATGACAAATTCATTGTAGTAACGACCAAAGACGGATTAAGTCAAAGACAACTAAGACCAGAAGATTATCAAAACTCAGTTATTAAGATAAATAAAAATCAAGAATATGGGTTTCAAAAGCTAATCAGATTATTAATAAATAATGGGTTTGAACGTGTATTTACTGTAGAAAAACCGGGTGAATTTAGCGTTCGCGGTTCAATAATTGATTTTTTCTCTTTAGACACAAACCATCCCCACAGATTAGATTTTTTTGGAGATACCGTTGAAGATATAAAGATTTTTGACATAGAAACCCAAAGATCAATCGAGGAAAGAGAAAACGTCTTACTAACTCCAATGAATGAGCTTTTCTATACTGAATCCATAAAAGAAATTGCCATAGATAGTATTAACCATTACTTTAAAAATTATACCTTATCAACTAGAGAACAAGAAAAGTTAGATAAAGATATTGAGTCAATAAGAGAGAGAAAAAAACTAGAAGGATTAAATCTTTATATCCCATTTTTCAATTCAGATGAGACAACCATACTAGATTTTTCTTCAAAAAAGCTCATCTATGCTATTGATTATCATAAAATGGAAATCAATGAAAAACAAATAAATGATGACTTAAATACATTCGCAAGAACTCTAAATGGAAGAGCTTTTATTGATATTCCATTTCGTTTACCACTAAGCGAGTTAAAGAATAAAATTGATTTTTTTGTTGGTAATGAAGGAATAGACTTAAAAGTTATAGAGACAAACGAATATAAAGGAAATCTGGATTTATTAATTTTAGACTTAAATTCATATCCTTCCTATACTAAAATAATTACAATCAAGGATGAAAAAAGGCTTCAAGAATTAAAAGAAAAGCTTGACCAAGAGCAAATTTATTATAATGATCAAGGAATCCTCGAAAAAGAGTTGAATATAATCAAAGAATCAAATGGACTTTCATTTATTTTTGCGGAAGAACAAATACTTTTAATCAATGAAGAAAAAATTTATAACATAAAAATAAGGGGTAGAATACAATACCGCAGTGTTATGAACCAATCAACTAGAGTGCGACATATTGATGACCTAAGAGTGGGAGACTTTGTTGTTCACTATGATTATGGGATTGGTGAATATCTTGGCTTAAAAACTATGGAGTTAGGTAGTGGGAAAAGAGATTATCTTCAAATAATGTATCAAGACAATGAAATGCTCTATGTACCAGTTGATCAAATTGATCTAGTATTAAAGTATAGCAATTATGAGGGAACAAGACCAAAACTATCAAAGATGAGCGGAAGGTCTTGGAGTAGAACCAAGCTAGCAGTAAAACAAAAAATCAAAGAACTAAGCGATCGCTTAATAAGCCTTTATGCTAGAAGACACGAAGCCCAAGGATTTGCGTATCCGAAGGATGATTCTATGCAACAGCAACTAGAAGATGATTTTTTATATCAAGAGACAATAGATCAGAAAAAAGCTATTTTAGATGTTAAACATGATATGGAGTCAACTGAACCAATGGATAGATTAATCTGTGGGGATGTTGGCTTTGGGAAAACCGAAGTAGCCCTACGTGCAGCATTTAAAGCTATCCTGGCAGCAAAACAAGTTGTCTATTTAGTTCCAACAACTGTCTTAGCTAGACAACATTACTATACATTTAAGGAAAGATTAGAGAAATACGGATGCAACGTTGCCATATTGAGTAGATTTGTAAGCAATAAGAAGCAAAAAGAAATAATCGATAAATTAGCAAAAGGATTAGTTGATATAGTAATAGGGACACATCGATTGTTGTCCAATGACATTAAATTTAAGGATCTTGGTTTATTCATTATTGATGAGGAGCAAAGATTTGGTGTTATTCACAAAGAAAAAATTAAAGAAATGAAAATAAATGTAGACACCCTAACCTTATCAGCTACTCCAATCCCAAGAACTCTCCAAATGTCCATGATGGGACTAAAAGACTTATCGATGATCGAAACTCCTCCACTAAATAGATACCCAGTGCAAACTTATGTCCTAGAAAGAGAAGAAGCTTTAATCAAAGAAGCTATCGAAAGAGAAATAGCAAGAGGCGGACAAGTTTTTTACTTATTTAACGATACCGCAAGAATTGAATTTATGGTTGAAAAAATCAAAGAATTAGTGCCAACCGCTAAAGTTACATTTGCTCACGGAAAAATGCAAAAAGACAAGCTAGAAGATGTTTTATCAGATTTTATCGATCATTATTATGATGTATTGGTTGCGACAACAATTATTGAAACGGGTATTGATATTCCAAACACTAACACCTTGATAATTCATGATGCCGATAAGCTTGGGCTTTCTCAGTTATATCAAATTAGAGGTAGAGTAGGAAGGTCTGATCGCATTGCATATGCCTATTTGATGTATGAAAGAAATAAAAATATCAACGATGAAGCAAGAAAGAGACTAACAGCTATTGAAGATTTCACAGATTTGGGTAGTGGATATAAAATCGCTATGCGCGATTTATCAATTAGAGGAGCCGGAGATATTTTAGGTAGTGAACAATCTGGCTTTATTGATACAGTTGGGATAGAATTATATATGAAGTTATTGGAAGAAGCAATTCAAAACAAGGATTATTTTGAGGATATCAAATTAAGGACCAACGATGAAGTATTTGCAGATCGACATATTGATGATACATATATAAGTGACGATGCAGTTCGGATAGAGATTCATAAAAGAATAGCTGGGGTTGAAAACCTTCATGATTGTGAAGATCTAAGAAATGAACTTACAGATAGATTCGGTGTTTTAGGACCTGACCTAGTCTTATATATATATGAAAAACTATTTAAGAAGTTATCAAGCAGAATCGGAGTAGAGAAGACGATTAAACAGAAGGACAGCATAATACTTCAGATATCAAAAGATGCATCTTTAAGAATTGATGGCCAAAAACTATTTGAATTAGTAGTTAATTATAAATTTCCAATAAGATTGGGATATGTTAAAGAAAGAGTAACAATGTCTTTTGATGTAAGTAAGGAAAAACAACATTGGTTGTTCTTGTTAGCTGAGTTTTTAAATAAGTATTTTACGTAGGTGAATATGAGTTTTTATGATGAATTTTCCAAATATTATAACGATATTTTTCCACTAGATAAGAATTTAGCGGATTCTTTAGTGATGGGCCAAAAAATAAAAAACATTTTAGATATTGGATGTGCAACCGGCGAATATGCAAAATATTTTTCTAGGCAAGGATACATTGTAGATGCATTTGACCTTTCAAAACAGATGATAGATATCTCAGTTCAAGACAATCCCCATAATGTCAATTTTTTCGTTTCAAACATGATCACATATAAAAGAAAAAAATCATATGATTTAATATATTGCATAGGGTCAACAATTGCTCATATCAATACTAAGGAAAATCTAAAAAAATTTATTAAAAACTCATATGATAATTTGAGGGAAAAAGGCGTTATTAAAATAAAATCACTCGATTACATGTTTTTATTTAATAATGGCATTAATAGATTAGAAGACTTAGTTTCTGCTAACCAAGAAGTAATATTGAAAAGAAACTTTGAGTTTTCAAATACTGACGTTTTATTTAAAACAACTTTAGTGACTAAAGAAAAAACATATAACAGTATAACCAAACTAATGTTGCTTTCAAGGCGAATTCTAGAAGATGTATTATTAGAGTTGAATATATCAAACTATTCGTTTGGTGAAGATAAAAGAACTATTTTTTTGACAATTACTAAGAATATCTAAGAATCAAGGGTTTCCCATAGTTTTATAAAAATTGATTATATGTTGTAAATGTAACTAGATAATGTTAAAATTACTTTGGTCCTAAGGACCAATTTTATTTTGGAGGTAATCATGTACGATTGTATTATTGTAGGTGCGGGTCCAGCTGGAATATTTTGTGCGTATGAGTTAATTACTAAGAATCCAAACTTTAAAGTATTATTAGTAGATAAGGGTCATAATATTTATAACAGAAGATGCCCTATATTAGAGGGTAAACTAGAAAAATGCCCGGTGGATAAAAAAGGTATTTCTGGTTGTCATCCGGCTTGTTCAATAACCAGTGGTTTTGGTGGAGCTGGAGCATATTCTGACGGGAAATTCAACATTACCGAGGAATTTGGAGGCTGGCTTACTGATTATTTATCCAATGAAACAGTTTTAGAATTAATTAATTACGTTGATAAAATCTATCTAGATCATGGAGCAACCAAGACAATAACCGATCCCAATACTTCCCACGTTAAGGAAATAGAAAAAAGAGGTATCGCTGTTGGGTTAAAACTCCTAAGAGCTAAAGTTAGACATTTAGGTACCGAAGAAAACCTTAAGATAATGAAATCAATTTATGATTTTTTAGAAAACAAAATTGATATGAAATTTAAAACAGAAGTTATAGATATCAAGGTAGAAGACAATAAGGTGATCGGAATTATACTAGACAATGACGAATTAATCGAAGGGTCAAACATTTTGTTGGCTGCCGGCAGAGATGGTTCTATGTGGATATCAAAACTTTGTAGAAAACATGATATTAAGCAAACTAATAATCAAGTTGATATCGGGGTTAGAGTTGAAACAAACAATATCATAATGGAAGAAATAAATGAACATCTATATGAAGGAAAATTTGTTTATAATGCATCAGTTGGAACTCAAGTGAGGACGTTTTGTTCGAATCCGAGCGGTCACGTTGTTATTGAAAACTATAATGGCACCATGTTAGCAAACGGACATTCATATCACGATCCTAAGCTTGGAAGCGATAATACTAACTTTGCAGTCTTAGTATCCCATGTTTTTAAAGACCCATATGATAATCCAAACGAGTATGGGCATTCAATCGGTAAAATAGCTAATAAATTAAGCTTAGGTTCTATCATAGTTCAAAGATACGGGGATTTAAAAACCGGAAGAAGAACCACTGATAGCAAACTAAAAAAAGGATTTGTTAAGCCGACACTAAATAAAGCGATTCCAGGCGATTTAGGCTTAATTTTACCTTACAACACCTTAAAATCAATTGTTGAAATGATCGAAGCATTAGATCATGTCACCCCAGGAATTGCTAATGAGCACACTCTTTTATATGGGGTAGAAACAAAATTCTATTCAGCAAGACCGGAAACCGATCAATTTTTCGAGACAAAAGTTTCTGGATTATACATGGCTGGTGATGGAGCCGGTTTAACGAGAGGATTAGCACAAGCGGGAGCTAATGGAGTATGGATTGCAAGACGAATTCTTTTTAAAAAATAAGGAGATAAGACATTGTTACATATCGGTTTTGATATAGGATCGACAACTATAAAGATAGTTGTTTTAGACGACAATAAACAAATTTTATATAGCGACTACCAAAGACATTTTTCAGACATTGCTAAAACATTCAAAAAGCTAATAAAGGGAGCAATGAAAAAATTTCCAAGAGCCGAGTTTACTGCGAAGATAACAGGTTCTGGGGGATTATCTATCTCAAAATGGCTGGGAATTGAATTTATCCAAGAAGTTATCGCCTCAGTCAATTCGGTTGAACATAATTTTAAAAACGTTGACTGTGTGATAGAACTTGGTGGCGAGGATGCCAAAATAACTTTCTTCAAAAACGGGATAGAGCAAAGAATGAATGGAACTTGTGCCGGTGGAACCGGAGCATTCATTGATCAGATGGCATCACTTTTAAATACTGATCCAATGGGTGTTAATGAATATGCAAAAAAAGCCACAATGACTTACCCAATAGCGGCAAGATGTGGTGTTTTTGCAAAATCAGATATTCAACCATTATTAAATGAAGGGGCAAAAAAAGAAGATATCTCAAAATCTATCTTTCAAGCCGTTGTTAATCAGACAATATCGGGATTAGCCTGTGGAATGCCAATTAGAGGGGTTGTTGTTTTTTTAGGAGGACCTTTAAAGTTTTTAAGCGAACTAGGAGCAACTTTTAAAGAAACTCTAAATTTAGATGATTCTCATGCGATTTTTCCTGAAAATGGTGAATTGTACGTCGCCTTAGGAGCTGCCCTTGATTCTTTTAATAGTAAAATCCATTCCTTTGATAAATTACTAAAAAAGCTTGATACGGCTGTAGAAACGGAGTTTGATGTTGGAAGACTAGAACCCTTATTTAATAATGAAACGGAATATCAAGTTTTTAAAGAAAGACATCAAGAAAGAGTAAAAAGAACGCAACTATCTTCTTATAAAGGAGATGCTTTTTTAGGAATCGATTGTGGATCGACAACAACTAAAATGGTTTTAGCCGGTAGCAAGGGGGAACTATTATATGAGTTTTATAGTAATAATCAAGGAGAACCTCTAAGAGTTATTAGAGAGGCAGTTCTAAAATTATATAATATATTACCAGATGATGTCAGTATAAAAAGTAGTTGCGCAACCGGATATGGAGAAGCATTAGTTAAAGCAGCATTAAAAATGGACTTAGGTGAAATAGAAACCGTAGCACACCAAAGGGCGGCTGAGGAATTTTTACCTGGTGTTGATTTTATTTTGGATATTGGCGGGCAGGATATGAAATGTATTACCGCAAAAGATGGAGTAATATACTCTGTTCTATTGAATGAAGCCTGTTCAGCTGGTTGTGGTTCTTTTTTAGAGAACTTCGCAGGATCACTAAATATCTCAATGAATGACTTTGTAAAACAAGCAATTTCAGCTCAAAATCCGGTTGATTTAGGTTCTAGATGCACCGTTTTCATGAACTCAAAAGTAAAACAAGCTCAAAAAGAAGGGGCATCAGTGGGAGATATAGCTTCTGGATTAGCTTATTCGGTCGTCAAAAACTCATTATATAAAGTAATTAGGTTAAGAAATAAAGATGAATTAGGAAAAAGAATTATCGTTCAAGGGGGAACCTTCTTAAATGATGCTGTTTTAAGAGCTTTTGAGAAAATAACAGAAAGAGAAGTCGTTAGACCAGACATATCTGGCATTATGGGGGCATACGGCTGTGCATTAATTGCCAACGATCGCTATAAAATAGGATATAAAACTTCACTGGTTGATGAAAATGAGTTGAAGAATTTAAATATTTCTTCTACGATTAGAAGATGTGGTCTGTGTTCTAATAATTGTGCGATGACAATTTATCATTTTTCAGAAAACGATGAATACATCACTGGAAATAGATGCGAAAGAGGATTAGGAAGAGAAATAGTTAAGTCAGAACTACCTAATCTATATAAATTCAAATACGAAAGGATTTTTAGATACAAATCCCTGCCCAAAAAAGAATCAAAAGGAGTTGTTGGAATTCCAAGAGTTTTGAATATGTATGAAAACTACCCTTTTTGGCATGCTTTTTTTACTAAGTTAGGGTATAGTGTTGTATTATCTTCTAAAAGTTCAAGAAAAGTATACGAAAAGGGTATCGAAACCATTCCATCAGAATCAGTATGTTATCCGGCAAAGTTATCTCATGGTCATATTATTGATTTGATCGAAAAAAAAGTTGATTTTATATTTTATCCATCTGTTTTCTTTGAAGAAAAGAAAGTAATGGAGGCAAATAATCAATTTAACTGTCCAATTGTTATGAGTTATCCAGAAGTTATTAAAAATAATGTTGATAGTATAGAAGAAAACAATATAGAATATATACATCCTTTTGTCTCATTTCATGATAGAGCCGCTTTAATAAAAACATTGATAAAAGTATTCACAGAAAAAGGTCATCTAAAAGAAGATATCATTCTTGCCTGTCAACAAGGTTTCATTGAGGATAAACGGTTTAAAGATGACGTTAGAATAGAAGGCGAAAGAGCATTATGTTATATCAAAGATAACAATTTAAAGGGAATTGTTTTAGCCGGTAGGCCATATCATATTGATCCAGAAATTAATCATAAAATTGATGAATTGATTGTAGGTTTTGGGTACCCTGTTTTAACAGAAGATGCTATATATCATCTTGGCAATGTTGATCGCCCACTTAGAGTTGTTGATCAATGGGTATACCACTCAAGATTATATCAGGCTGCTGATTATGTTTGTCATAATCCAAATCTAGAGATGATTCAGTTAAACTCATTTGGCTGTGGACTGGATGCAGTAACAACAGATCAGGTGCAAGAGATTTTAGAAAGACACAATAAAATATATACAGTTTTAAAAATAGATGAGGTCTCAAATCTAGGAAGTGCCCGAATTCGAATTAGATCTTTAAAGGCAGCTATAGATGCTAGAGAAGATAAAAACATATGTTTTGACCCAATATATCAAGTATCTGCGCCGCTAGAATTTACAAAGGAAATGAAAAAAGAGTACACTATTTTAGGCCCACAAATGGCACCTTATCAATTTAACTTATTAGAGTCTGCAATAAGATCTGGCGGTTATAACTTGGAGTTATTAAAGGTTGCTGATGCAACGGATTTAGAATACGGATTAAAATATGTTCATAATGATGCGTGTTACCCTTCCTTGATCACAACTGGACAATTGATGAGAGCCATCGATAGCGGTAGATATGATACAAATAAGTTGGCTGTCATTATTACACAAACAGGTGGAGGATGTCGCGCAACCAATTATATCGCTTTTATTAGAAAAGCTCTCAAAGATGCTGGATATTCAAATATTCCAGTTATTGGATTAGGTTCGGTTGAAAAGCACGAAGGATTCAAAATGGGTATAAAAATCGGACTGAAAGCTGGACATGCTTTATTGTTTGGGGACGCTATTATGCGAATGACCTTTAGAATGAGGCCATATGAACTAAATAAGGGTGAGACCGATAGACTCGCAACCATGTGGACAAATAAACTAAGAAAGAGCATCGAAGAGGGACATTACAATTTTAAAAAAGATATTAAGAAAATGGTTTTTGATTTCGATAATATTCCAATTGATGAAACATTAAGGAAGCCTAAGGTTGGATTGGTGGGAGAAATACTAGTTAAATTTCATCCTTTCGCTAATAATGATGTTGTAGGGTTAGTCGAAAAAGAAGGCGGAGAAGCAGTTATGCCTGACTTATATGATTTTTTTCTTTATGGAATGAAGAATTCTGAGTATAAGAAAAAACTATTTAATTTTGTCAATAAAGCTACCTATTTTAATCCAATCGCGATTCAAGTCCTAGAAAGAATAAGGAAGCCTTTAAAGGATGCCCTAAATGAATCCAAACACTTTCTTGCACCACACTCGATCCATCAAACCGCCAAAGGAGCAGAAGAAATTGTGTCACTTGGCAATCAAACCGGTGAAGGATGGTTCTTAACTGGCGAAATGGTTGAATTGATTCATGATGGAGTTGAAAATATCATTTGTATGCAACCATTTGCCTGTTTACCAAACCATGTCACCGGAAAAGGAATGATAAAAGCCCTAAAGAAAAAATATCCGATGAGCAATGTTGTTGCTATTGACTATGACCCAGGAGCAAGCGAGGTAAATCAAATTAACCGTATTAAATTAATGATGGCGGTTGCTCACAAAAATCTTCACCTCAAACAAAAATAATATGAGACTAGATAAATTTTTAAGTTTAAACGGATATGGCTCAAGAAAAACCGTCAAGGAATTAATCAGAAAAGGAAGAGTATCTGTTAATGGAAACACAATCAAAAATGATGACCACAAAATTGATGAAAATATAGATGAAGTCTTCATTTTTGATAATAACGTAGAGTATAAGGAGTATAAATACTTCATGCTTAATAAGCCAAAAGGCTATTTAAGCGCGGCAAGAGACTCATACCATCAGACGGTCATGGATTTGATTTTCGAGGATACCAAGAATTTATTTTTGGTTGGTAGATTAGATATCGATACTGAAGGACTTCTGCTAATTACCAATAATGGTCAATTGGCGCATAAATTATTATCTCCCAAAAATGAAATTACAAAAAAGTACTATGTTGAGTTTGAAGGATCTTTTTTGGATGAATACTATCAAAATTTCGAAGAAGGCATTATCCTAGAAGACGGATATAAGACAAAGCCTGCCACAATAAAGATTCTTAAGAAAGGGACCTGTTACCTATCGATACACGAAGGAAAATTTCATCAAGTGAAAAGAATGTTTAAGGCATTAAAGATGGAAGTGAAGTATCTTAAGAGAGTTGCATTTGGTAGTTTAGAACTTGATCAAAGTTTGAAATTGGGAGAGTATCGAGAACTTACAGAAGAAGAAATACGTCAATTATAAAAATAAAACTAATCAAGAGATTAGTTTTATTTTTTTCTTTATTCTATAATGTAAAAATGTTTTTATTAAGCAATAATCCAAAATATCACTAGTTAATTTTTTCCATAGTGTTTTGAAGAAATCTCCAATATTTTGTTAGTAACTTCAGCATTTATTCCTTTTGGCAGAGGAAGAGGTCTTCCAAAATAGAATCCCTGACCATAATCGCAGCCAAGCTTGATTATTACTTCAAGCTCTTCTAGCGTTTCTACTCCCTCAGCTATTGTCTTAATGCCCTTATCTCTAGCACGCATGATAATATTTAATAAAACGCTAACCTTATCCATATCTTGATCGATATTTCTAATTAGTGACATATCAATCTTAATATAATCAATTGAGGAGTTTAATAGTCCTGAGTCGCTCGTAAATCCTTTTCCGTAATTATCCAAAGCAATTTTACCCTCATGTTTTCCAAGAATTGTTTTCTTTGTATTAAAGAAGGCTGGCACTGATTTGTCGTAATTAGTCATTTCAACAACCAGATTTTTAAAGAGATCTTTATAGTCTTTTAAAAATAAATCAATATCAAGAGGAGACATTATTTGATTTGAAAAAGAGTTAATAAATAATTTCTTATCTTCAAACAATTTTTTATGAGCTTGGTATTTTTCTAGTGTTTTGAAAAAAGTCAATTTTTCTAACTGGTTGATTTTATGTTGAGATTGAGCAACGCCAATAATCTCTAAAGGGGTTTTAAATGTATCAACTTTTGAACGCATTAATGATTCATATCCAAACACTTCGCCAGTTTTTAAATTAACAATCGGTTGAAAGTGGTAATCAACTAGTTCTTTTTCAATTAACGTATCCAAAGCTTCTTTATTTTGGATAATATATGCATTCTTTTCGTATGAATCACGATCGAAGTATTTAATAGATCCCTTAGCCGATGTCTTTGCTTCATACATCGCATAATCTGCAAGATGCATTAACTCATCAGGGTCAAGAGAATCTTGCGGGTATAAACTTATACCAGAAGATATTCTAACACGATGTTTTCCGCCATCGGGTACAGATAAACTAGCTGCGTTAATGTTTTTTAATATTTCCATTACACTATCAGAAAGATCTCCAAAACCATCATAACCATAAAGGAATATATAAAATTCATCCCCGCTTCTTCGTCCATATAGACAATGTTTTAATTTGCGGCATGACGCATGAATGATAGACCCTGTTAAACGCAAGTATTCATCACCAAAGTCATGACCATAGGTGTCATTAATAAATTTTAGGTTATCTAAATCCATCATTACGAAGGCGGCTTGTTTTAGGCTTTGAGGATTTGAAAAGACACTAGATATTTTATCAGAGAATGCGCGACGATTATAAATACCCGTTAAGGAGTCGATGTTTCTCTCAAATATTAGTTTTTCTTTTTCAATATATTGAGCTGTAACATCAACCATAATTCCGCTTTTTTGTTTTTCATAGTCAATATGCATTCTTAAATCAAGCCAATGAGGAAGTTGGTCATTTCCCATATACTTGATAGTATATACCTTGCCTTCATTTGATATTTGCATAGTGTTCAACTCTAGAATAAGGTCATGAAGCGTAGACGGGTTTAGTTTTTTCGAATCAATATCTAAATAAATAACCTTAGACAAATCCCCAGATAAGAAATGGGTGTTATCGATAACGTTATATTCAAATGCGACTATTGGTAAGTCTACTAAAGATAAAATGTTTGATAGTTTCGTTTCTGATTCTACAACTTCGTGATTTAGTTTTCCAATCGCGTCAGTTAAATTATCGATTTCCTTGATATTAGTGTCCTTAAAATGAACCGAACGTTTATCGGAAGATGACTTAATTTGATGAGTTAACTCCATGATTGGCTTACTAAAGTAAAATGATGAAAAAGCGATGATGAGTATTCCAAGTAAAAAGGAAGCTGTTACAGTTATTGAGAATATAGTGATCAGTGTGTTTGACTTTGAAAACAAATCCCTTTCGGGAACCAACCCAATTATATACCACACTTCAGATTCATATGGCGAATTATTAGGATAGGTTTTTAAAACTTTGATAGAAGAAAGGTAATTAGTACCGCCAATATTATATTTATATAATCCATCAAAGGAATTATCTTTTTGTACTTTAATTTCGGCATCCTTAAATAATGTATTGTCAGTAACAACAATAGAAGAAAGATCCATTTTTTCAAAATCACTTATCACGCCTAGTGCATATACTCCATTAGAAGTATAAGGTAGTTTCTCATGAGGAAGCAAGGATGTTAAATAAGTATCACAATCAAGTTCTACACCAAAGACACCTATTAAAGAACCGGTCTTTGAAACAAGAGGTAAACTATATGTAATAATCCTAGCATCATGAAAAGAGAATGCTGGACTAAACCAAGCATATGAGGTAGCGGAAGCAGTAGATCCCCGTAGTATATACTGAGACAAAGGCGTATTATAAAAACTATTCCATCCATCAGAACCCTCAGAAGGGTTATCAAAATAAAAATATTGTTTCCAATTAAAGCCTCTTTCTAATCCGACTTGTTTTGGAAAATCATTTGGGGATATGACTACTCTAACATCAGACTCCGAAGAATTGTTTTGGGGGGTTGAATCTTTTAAATATAAGCCATATCTAGTCCCGCCAGTAGAATTTCCAAAAGCTACAAAAGAGCCGGTTACAGAATTAATTCTAAGGGATTGGAACAGAGTTTCGTTAATTGCCAAAGAAACCTTTAAATATAAAGAATCATCTGTTTTATTAATCAAATCTTCATAACTGGCACCTTCATTAATTATTGTTTCATCAATGTTATCAATTAAATCGTCGTATGATTGATCAAGGTTTGTCCAATGGTCTGCATAGTAAGTATCAATACTATTTTTCGCAGTAGTTGTCGCTCCATCTAAAAATTCAATGGAAGTGTTATTGATATGACTAAAAGTACCACCAATTATCATTGACCCAACAAAAGCGATTGTTTGGACAAATAAAACAATTAGCATCGGTACTAAAAAGGACATAAAGATTGACTTTTTTTTCTTTGGAACACGTTTTGTCATTATATCTCCCATCGTGAGCAAAAACTATAAAAAATGTCTTACATACTTAAAGCAGCTTTTATTTTTGCGATTACCGCCTCTGACCATGAGTCAAAACTATATTCCTCCGTGGAGTTATCTAAATAATAATCTGCGTTTTTAAAGTCAGCCATCAATGTTTTTATATCATTACTTGGGGTTCCCCAAATAGAACATTCGAAAATGTTTCTTATATATGATAATCCGTTAAATGGCTTTTGCGAATGTAATATATAATCGGAAGAAGAACTCACCACGTTAGTTAGAATAGTATCAAAGGTAGCTAACTGATTCTTAACGGAATTTGATGCTAATACATCAGCAAGAGTGGCATTAGGATCTTTTTCTTTAAAGATACTTAATTGTGAAGTAGTATATTTTTCCTTGATCAATTCAAAATCAATCGCATCTTTAAGTGAAGGGATATATCCCATAGAAGAAGAAATAGTAGCATTATTATCAGCATTAGAAGCGGAATATTTTAAAAATGATACACAGGCTTTTATTACAGATTCATCTTCGTTTTTAGCAACAGCATATCCAGCACCTTGTTGTATAGTGTATTTATCTTTTCCTAAAAATGTCGGAGCGGGTAGAAACACCATGTCTAATTCACTAGGTAAGTATTTAACTCCAGATATAGAACCAACAAAACTAGCAAAATGTCCAGATGAGAAGTCTTCAGTTTTTGCTTTTCCTTCATAGTGTCCTTCCATATAAGGAACAAAGAAATTATCATACATAACTCTTAATACATCTTTAGCCTTGTCTTCATGAAAAGTTGCAGAACCATCTGATTTTAGCGTAAACACTTCATCACCCAAGGATTTAATTGCATTGTAAAATTCATTTGCAATAGAGTCTCTTGCGAAAAATGATTTACCCTCATTAAGAAGATAATATTCATTAGATATTTCTAAAATTTTCTCTATAGTTTGCAAGTCATCATAAGTATATGCTGTTTTCGAAGCAGAAACTAATTTAGAATTAAAAGAGTCCCACATTGTTTTATTAAGCATCAAAACCTCTGTCGATTTAGCGAAAGGGATAATTCTTAAACTGTTGTCGGCATAAATTCTACCATCATTTAAAAATCCTTCAACATATTTTGATAAATCGGCATCTGAAAAATAATCATCAAGCGGAACAGAGATATCAAATTGTTTATCTAGGGTAGTTAAAAAATCCCCATATGTTTGAAACATATCTGGAAAATCCAAAGCTCCAACTTCTTTGTTGGCTGATTTTGTAAGCTCAACTTGTAGATCCGTTGTTTTGTTAAAAGGGACATGGTTAGCTTTTATGCCCAGTTTTTTTCCTTCACCGGCATTGAAGGTGTCCACAAAATCTTTAAATGTTTTGGCATCGGTACTGTTGTAGTATGACCAAATAGTTATTTCAACGGGTTCCTTATTGGTGTTATCGCAAGCAAAAAAAGATATGCTGATTAGCGATGCAAATAAAATTAAAAATACTTTTTTCATTTTGCCTCCTAAAACTGAAGTTTTAAATACTATATACATTTTATATTGTTTATCCAAATAATGCAAATAATAAAACCTTTTGATACCGCACTATTATTGAAAAAAGAATGAAAATTTATGAAAGTGTTTGCATGCTGTTTGAACTAGGTGGGTCATTGTTGTATAATGACTTTACTTAGGGGGATTATTGTATGAAAGAGTGGGAAAAATTCAAGGTTGGAAAATGGCAAAACGAGATAAATGTGTCAGATTTTATTAAGAAAAATTATGAAGAATATCTAGGGGATAGTTCTTTTTTACAAGGGCCTACTGAATCTAGTAGACTATTGCATGAAAAATATAACGAGTTACTAAACCAGGAGAAATCAAATGGTGGGGTTATTGACATGGATACTAAAATTCCGGCAACACTTACCTCACATGGTCCAGGATATATCCTTAAGGATTTAGAAAAAATAGTTGGGTTACAAACTGACTATCCTTTCAAAAGGGCTTTTTTCCCGTTTGGAGGTATTCATGTTGCCACAAAAGCAAGCGAAGCATATGGATACCATGTCAGCGATGAAACTGTAAAATTATTCACTGAAATAAGAAAAACACATAATCAAGGGGTTTTTGATATCTATACCCCTGAGATTAGAAAAGCAAGAAAGTCACACGTTATTACTGGGCTCCCAGATGGATATGGGAGGGGCAGAATTATTGGAGATTATCGGAGAGTAGCTCTTTATGGAGTGGATCGATTAATCGAGGAAAAGAAAAAAGATAAAATGAAAATTGGTTTTCCAATGACGGAAACTAGAATGAGAGCAAGAGAAGAAATACAAGAACAGATCAATGCGTTAAGTGACTTAAAAAAAATGGCGGCCACATATGGCTTTGATATTTCAAAACCTGCTAATACTGCACAAGAGGCAATTCAATGGTTATACTTTGGATATCTAGGAGCTGTTAAAGAACAAAATGGGGCAGCGATGTCATTAGGAAGAACTTCGACCTTTTTAGATATTTATATTGAAAGAGATTTAAAAAATAACGTAATAAACGAAATAGAAGCGCAAGAACTTATTGATCATTTTGTTATGAAGTTAAGAATGGTTAGGTATGCTAGAACACCAGAATATAATTCCTTGTTCACTGGAGATCCAACCTGGGTAACAGAATCAATAGGAGGCATGCAAAAAAACAACAAAAAATCATTAGTTACAAAAACATCTTTTAGATACCTGCAAACTCTTTATAATTTAGATACATCGGCAGAACCCAATTTAACGGTTTTGTGGAGCGAAAATCTGCCGAACAACTTCAAAGAATTTTGCGCTAAAGTATCAATTGATACTAGCTCAATACAATATGAATCTGATGACCAAATGAGACCTGTTCACGGTGATGATTATGCAATCGCTTGTTGTGTATCACCGATGGAGGTTGGAAAAACAATGCAATTTTTTGGGGCTAGAGCTAACTTAGCTAAAGCATTATTATATGCTATTAATGGTGGCAAAGATGAATTATCTGGAGAACAGATTGCTCCAGTAATTGAACCATATAAGAAAGATATTTTAGAATTTGATGATATTTGGAATAGATTCGATAAAACTATGGATTGGTTGGCTGAAATTTATGTTAATGCACTAAACATCATTCACTATAGTCACGATAAATATGCCTATGAAAGATTACAGATGTCTCTTCATGATTCAAAAGTTCATCGTACTTTTGCGACCGGTATTGCCGGATTATCAGTGGTTGCCGATTCCTTAAGTGCTATCAAATACGCTAAGGTTAAACCAGTACAAGACGAAAGAGGTATTATAGTAGACTTCATTACAGAAGGTGAATTTCCACAATTTGGAAATAACGATGATAGGGTAGATAGCTTAGCGGTCAAAGTCGTTTCAACCTTTATGGAAAAAATAAGAAAAAATAAAACCTACAGAAACGCTGAACATACTATGAGCATTTTAACGATCACTTCAAATGTCGTATATGGAAAAAATACTGGCAATACTCCTGATGGAAGAAGAGAGGGTGAACCGTTTGCCCCAGGAGCAAATCCAATGCACGGCAGAGATAGAACAGGTGCTCTAAATTCGTTGTTGTCGGTGGCAAAATTGCCATGCAATGATTGCCAAGACGGAATTTCAAACACATTCACCATGGTTCCACAGGCATTAGGAAAAGATGAAACAATCGATGAATACATAGGTAGCAGTAACATAAAAGAGAAAAATCTTGTTGATATCTTAGATGGCTATTTTAAGAAAGGTGGCTATCACTTAAATGTTAATATTTTAAATAGAGAAACTCTGCAAGACGCATACAATCATCCAGAAAAATATCCGAACTTAACTATTAGAGTTTCAGGATATGCTGTTAACTTTGCGAACCTTACTAATGAACAAAAGTTAGACGTTATTCATCGAACTTTCCATGAAAATCTCTAAAAATATAGGAAATATTCACTCTATCGAACACTTTGGTGCTGTTGATGGTCCAGGAATAAGATATGTTGTTTTCTTTCAAGGTTGTCCATTAAAGTGTAAGTATTGCCACAATAGAGACACGTGGAGCAATAATATCAATAAAGAAATGACAACAAAAGAAATAATTGATGACTATAAAACATACGAGTCCTTTTATAACCACGGAGGAATTACTGCTTCTGGTGGAGAACCAACCAGGCAGATAGATTTTTTAATCGAGTTATTTAAGGCGATGAAAGAGCTAAGGATCCATACAACTCTAGATACGTCGGCAGGTTGTTATTTAGAGAGTAAAAAAGACAAATATTTGGAGCTATTAACTTACACTGATTTGGTGTTGTTAGATATTAAACATATTGATCCTTATAAACACATTAGTTTGGTTGGTATCGCAAATGATAATATTCTTCAATTTGCCAATTTACTTAATGAGATAGATAAGCCGGTTATTATTAGGTATGTGTTAGTGCCTGGGTACACAGATGAAATAGACGACCTCATTAGACTAAGAAAGTTTTTAGATGGATTAAAAAACATAGTAAAGATAGAAGTTCTTCCTTATCATAAAAAAGGTCAAACAAAATGGGAGAAGTTGAATCTTTCATATCCTTTAGAAGGGATAGAAGAGGCAACGGAAGACCAAACAAAAGAAGCTTTGAATATACTAACCAAAGGTTTTATATTCAAAAAGACTAATTAAAATAATATCAATATAATAAATGATTATAAAGTTTAGGCATTGTCCTAAGCTTTTTTAAAAGTTAAAATGAGCCGTTTGACAGAAATGGTTTACATGCAAAAATAAAAATATATTATTCATTTTCTTAATATTAGATATGTTATAATTTATTTAATAGGGGTGATAAGATATGAAAATAATCAAATTATTAGATGAAATTGGGATAAGCGAAGAATACTATGAAACTTATGGTAAAAATAAAGCGAAAATAAATGCATCTTATCTAGAAAATCTTCAAAATAAAAAAGATGGAAAATTAATATTAGTTACAGCGATTACACCAACTAATTCTGGAGAAGGAAAAACAACAGTATCGATTGGTCTAGCTGACGCCTTAAAAAAACTAAACCAAAATGTTGTATTAGCACTAAGAGAACCTAGTTTAGGCCCAGTTTTTGGACTAAAAGGAGGAGCAATAGGAGGGGGAAAATCATCTTTATATCCTGAGGTTGATATAAATCTACATTTTACTGGTGATTTTCATGCCTTAACTACTGCTAATAATCTTTTATCCGCACTGATTGATGCCCATATTTTCCATGGTAATAGTCTAAAAATTAAAGAGGTAGTATTCAAAAGAACTCTAGACATTAATGATCGCTCATTGCGTGAAATAGAAACACCACTTAGGAAAGATGGTTTCAATATAACTGCCGCATCAGAAATAATGGCAATAATGTCCTTAGCTAACAACCTGAAAGACTTAAAACAACGATTAGGAAATATACTTATTGGTTTTAATGAAGAAGAACAACCTATCTACGCAAGGCAACTCAATTGTATTGATTCTTTAACTATATTACTTAAAGACGCCCTAAACCCTAATTTGGTAAGAACGCTTGAAGGAACACCTGCGATTGTCCATATGGGACCATTTGCTAATGTAGCAACAGGATGCAATTCATTAATAGCGACAAAACTAGCGTTGAAATTAGGCAATTATTGTGTAACAGAAGCCGGATTTGGATCTGACTTAGGAGCAGAGAAATTTTTAGATATAAAAACTAGATTATTACCTAAACATCCTGATGTTGTGGTCATAGTTGCTACTATTAGAGCCTTAAAATCTCATGGAGGAGTTCAAGATGATCTTACCGATTTAGAGAACGTCAAAGCTCTTGAAAAAGGGATTCCTAATTTAGAAAAACATATTGAAAATATTGCCAATATGGGACTTAATTATTTAGTTGTTTTAAATAAATTTGAATCAGATAGTAATAAAGAAATCGATGTGTTCATGAAATGGGCGGAAAAAAACGGTCATCAAGCATCGATATCTACAGCATTTATAGATGGAGGAGAAGGAGCGCTAGATGCTGCAAGAAAGGTTATGGATCTATCTTCCAAAGAGAACAACTTTAAATTTAACTATAGCCTTGAAGATTCTATCATCGATAAAATAAAAACTATTGCAAAAAAAGTGTATGGAGCAGTTGATGTGGATTTTTCAAAGAAGGCACTAAGGAAAATTGAGAGCTTCAATAAACACGGATGGGATAATCTACCAATTTGTATTGCAAAAACCCCACTTTCTTTGAGCGGTGATTCAAAGCTAAAAGGAAGACCCAGTGATTTTATACTATCAATAAGTGATGTTAGAGTATCTTTAGGGGCGGGATTTATCGTGGCCTTAACTAAGGGAATAGTAACAATGCCTGGACTTGGTAGCCATCCGCTTGCATATGATATGAGCATTGATAATAATGGAAACATAAAATTAACGGGTGATAAAAAATGATATTATTAGATGGAAGAAGTATTGCAGAAAAAAGAAACAACGAATTAAAACTTAAAATAGATGAACTGAAGGAAAGTGGAATCAGAGTACCTACTCTTGCGATCATCCAAGTGGGGAATGATGCCGCAAGCAATTCATATATCAAAGGTAAAATTAAAGCCGCCAAAAAAGTAGGAATGATTCCCCTACATTTTCATTTTGAAGATCATATAAGCGAAAAAGAATTAGAAGAAGCAATCTTAAATATAAATCAAGATAACAATATAGATGGAGTGATTTTGCAACTTCCGTTACCCAATCATCTTAATGAGGCAAAACTAACAAATCTCATAAAAATTGATAAAGATGTTGACGGGTTTCATATATTAAATAAAGGACTACTATTTGAAGGTAAACCAGGAATTAGGCCGGCTACTCCGCAAGGAATTATTACTCTTTTGAATGAATATGAAATTGATGTAAAAGGACTTAATGCGGTAGTAGTAGGGAGAAGTAATATTGTCGGTGTCCCAATTTCAAAAATGCTTCTTGATCTAAACGCTACAGTAACGATTTGTCATTCGAAAACGAAGAATCTATCAGATATTACAAGTAAAGCTGATGTGTTAATAGTCGCTATTGGTAAGCCCCATTTCATTACAAATAATATGGTTAAAAATAATGCTATTGTTATCGATGTGGGAGTGAACAGAGTAAACGATAAACTGATTGGAGATGTTGATTTTGAAAACGTAAAAGAGAAAGTTAGTTACATTACCCCGGTTCCAAAAGGGGTTGGACCGATGACAATTTCTGCTCTTTTAGAGAATACCTACAAAGTTTTTTTGAAAAAAAATAAGGAAGTTTAGAACCTCAGTTATTTGCTTTAAATATAGAAAACCTAGTAAAGCATTAGAAAAACAATGTTTTCAAGACGAAACTGCTAAACAATGCGAAAAAACAGTATTTTTATTAATTAATGCTACAAACAGAAATTTTAAAATTGTATTTACAAAGGGTATCTTCTTTGATATAATTAATTTGTATTTAAGGTTGTATAATTGTCAAATATGGTGACAAGTTTCTACCGCGAACCTAAAATTTGCGACTACTGCTGAAGGATATAACTGTTAAATACGAAGGACACTTTGTTGGGGGATAAAGTATGCCTTAAATTTAACGTCTTACGATTTAGTGCCAGAAAAGCCTAAGTTATAAGAGGTTTTTTTTTATCAAAAAAGCCATTATGGTGCTATAATATAAAAAGAAATAAGAGGAGATGATTTATATGAACATTTGGCATGATATCGACAAAGAAAGAATCACACCAGAAACATTCATAGCGTGTATAGAAATATCAAAGGGGAGTAAAAAAAAGTATGAACTAGATAAGAAAACTGGAATGATTATTTTAGATAGAATACTCTACACTTCCACACATTATCCCGCTAATTATGGTTTTATCCCAAGAACATATGGCGATGACAACGATCCGTTAGATGTTTTAGTTTTATGTCAAGAAGATCTTGAGCCGATGAGTTTGGTTCAATGTTATCCAATAGGTGTTATAAAGATGGTAGATTCAAATCAAGTCGATGAGAAAATTATCGCAATTCCAGTTGGCGATCCTTCATTAACTTTATATCAGGACATAGATGAAATTCCTAATCATCTGTTGACTGAGATGAGACATTTTTTTGAGGTTTATAAAGAACTAGAGGGTAAAAAAACTTTTGTTGTTAATGCCGAAGGAAAAGAAGAAGCAAAAAGAATTATTAAACAATCAATCCAAAGATATGAAAAAGTGTATGGAAGCAGAAAGGATTAAAGACGATGGGAAGAGCGTTCGAAGTTAGAAAGGTAGCTATGGCAAAAACTGCCGCTGCCAAAAGTAAAGTATATGCAAAATATGGAAGAGAAATATTTGTTGCCGCTAAAAGTGGAACACCAGATCCTGAAACAAACCAAAATCTAAAAAGAATAATTGAAAAAGCAAAACGAGATCAAGTAAGTGCTGATGTTATCAAAAGAGCTATAGATAAAGCAAAAGGTGGAAGTGATGAGACGTATACCTCAGTTAGATATGAAGGGTTTGGACCAGGGAACACATTATTTATTGTTGAGTGTTTAAGTGATAATGTAAATCGTACAGTTGCTGAAGTGAGAAATTGTTTTACAAAAACTGGCGGGAAGTTAGGAGTAGCTGGATCTGTATTGCATCAATTTGAACATAAATCAATTTTTTCAACAAATGAACTTACTGAGGAAGAAGTATTAGAAGCTCTAATCGAAAACGACATTAATGCGGACATTGAGGACGAGGATGGAATGGTTTTAGTATATGGTGATACTTCAGATTATTATAAGATTAAAACTGCTCTATTAGAAAAAAAGGAAGACATTAATTTTGAAGTTGATGAAATTACTTTTATACCAATAATGGTAAGTGTCCTAGAAAATGATGAGGATATACAAAAGTTTGAAAGATTAGTCAATATGTTAGATGAATTAGACGACGTTCAAGAAGTCTACAATAATGCCAAATATTAAAAATGCAAAAATATAACGTGATAATGGTTATAAACAAAGCATTTGATAAATTACTTATGTGTAAAAGAAAAAACGAACCATATAAGGGATTGTTAAATTTGGTGGGCGGAAAAGTTGAAGCAAACGAAAATAATATAGATGGAGCCTACCGAGAACTGTTGGAAGAAACTGGGATATCAAATAATGATATATCATTAATTCATATAATGAATTTTGATTATTTGATAGACAAGGTGGAAGTCCAATTCTTCGCTGGAGCTCTCAATAAAGAGGTTACTTTGGAAGAAGAAATAAATGCGCTATGCTGGATTGATATAACTGAGAATTTTTTTGATAAAAATAAATTCGCAGGAGAAGGAAACATAGGGCATATGCTAGAACACGCATTAATAAATAGAAAATACTTGGAGAAATAAAGTGAATAGAGAAAAAGAAATAACGTATAAAGTTAACCCACCGTTACCAGATTTTGATTATAACGGTAATCTAAAATCATATGGTTATCAAAACCTTGTAGCAACCCTAATAGATATTCATTTAAGCAAAACAAATATAAGTTTAGGAGAAGCGCTTCCTGGAAACCTAGCTTGGGTATTGGTTTCTATGCACATTGAAGTCATTAAACCATTAAAACTTCATGATAGTTTTGTAGCCAAGACATGGCACGTTCAAAGAAGAGGCCCTTTTTTTAGGAGAGATTTTGAGTTTATTAACGAAAATGGAGAAATTTTATTTCATGGAACAACTTTTTCGGTATTGCTAGACTTGACCAAAAGAGCTATTTACTTAAAAAAAGAGTTACCTTTTGAGCTGATCGAAGGAAATGAAGAGTATACTATCGAAGCAACCCCTAATTTTAATAATCGTTTGGATTATGAAATGATTGAAAAGAGAGTTGTTAGAAATTCATTTATTGATCCAGTAAAACATATGAATAATGGAAAGTATGGGGAGGTTGCATATGATGCCCTTTTCGAAGAAGAAATAAATAATATTCAAAAAGTAAGACGAATGGATTTATATTTCCATTCAGAAATGTCACTACACGATGAATTTGAGGTGCAACGTTCCAAAGCGGACAAGATCTTAGTTATTCAATTGTTTAACAAAACGAAGGATAAGAAATCATTCACCATAAAATTCGAATGGGAATAATCAATTAGGCTAAAAAGATAAGATGGAATCACCATCTTTTTTCTTTCTTTATAAACATTTGGATTGATAATTAGCTAAATTAGACGAGTATAGAGAAAGTAAAAACAGTAGGTAACCACCATATTGATAATATGCCACATAAAGATATTCAAAATAAAAAAAAGAATATATTCTATATTTATATCATTTTATGATATTATAATCTTTGATGGGAGGAATAATATGATAGAGAAAACCAGACATATTCCAGACGGGAAGGGCGAATTAAAGAAATTAGAGGTAGTTGAATATTTAAAAGCAGCTAAGCTTTTTTATCCTCTAACTAATTCTAGATGCTCTTTTGCTGAGGTATTAATAGAAGAAGGACAGGAAGTAAAAGTTGGACAGATGCTTGGTATTAGAAAGGGATCTTTTTTTGATCAACCAATTCATTCAACAGTAAGCGGTAAATATATTGGTAAAGAAAGACACTTAGACAATACAGGAAAAATGGTAGAGCACCTAGTGATTGAAAACAACTTTAAAGATGAAGTTGATTTAGGAATTAAAGCAAGATCAAACGATGAAATAAATTCTCTTGAACAAAAAGATTTTGTTGAAATAATGAAAAATAAAGCACTAGTTGGCCTAGGAGGGAGCGCATTTCCTACTTTCGTAAAATTTGATACGAATGAAAAAATAAATGTGATCATTGGAAATG
The DNA here is from genome assembly GCA_030266845.1 of Acholeplasma sp. OttesenSCG-928-E16. GTDB lineage: Bacteria > Bacillota_I > Bacilli_A > Acholeplasmatales > Acholeplasmataceae > JAJDIT01. The sequence continues at coordinate 40,849 of JAJDIT010000007.1, forward strand.
GTGTTGAATGTGAACCATATTTAGTAAGCGATTATGACGTAATGCTGTTTCAAACAAGAGAGATGCTCCAAGGATTGGTGTATGCAATGAGAGCAGTTAATGCTCCACGAGGTATTATTGCCATCAAATCTAAATACGAAAAAGTTAATGAAGTAATTACAAAGATGATAGATGAAGAGTTTCCTAATTTAGGTTTAGAGGTTAAAAAAATCGGTAATTACTATCCTCAAGGTTGGGAATTGGAAGTAATCAAAAACGCTGTTGGGATTACTGTTCCACAAGGAGAATTGCCTGCTAAATACGGTGTGATAAATGTGAATGTCGCTACTTTGGTTAGCATCTATGAAGCAATCAAAAATGATTTGCCAGTACTTACGAGATATTTTGTGATTAGTGGTGATGGAATTCAAAATAAAGCATTCAAGGTTAGACTTGGAACTCCCGTAAAAGAGTTAGTCGAATCGGTTGGTGGTTTTATTGATAATGGACAAAATAAGGTTTTAATCATTGGTGGGCCGATGATGGGAAGCAATGTCACTAGCGAAGATGTCATTGTATCACATACGGTTTCGAGTCTTATTGTTTTAAATGAAGAACCAATTGTTGAATTACCTTGTTTAAGGTGCGCTTCTTGTGTATATTCTTGTCCTGCATTACTACAACCAGTACAAATTATGAATGCATATAAAGCAAAAGACAAAGAAATGGCCGAGAAATTAGAAGTCTCAAAATGTATTGAGTGTGGAATGTGTTCCTACACATGTCCTTCAAGGATACCATTAACAGATTTCATGAAATTGGCTAAGAAATTAACGAAATAGGGGTATACAAAAATGGAAGTTGTAAAAAAAACCAGTCCTTATATAAGAAAAAAAGAAACAAGTACAACAAGAATGATGATAGATGTACTTATTTCGTTGTTGCCGGTGGTTGCATTTTCGGTCTATCGTTTTGGAACTGATGCGTTGATAAGAGTCATAGTCTCTATTACCGTTATGATAGCATTAGAAGTTTTAATGATTGGCTTTATTAAAACGCCAAAAGAAGCGGCATCAAATAAGGCTTTAGAGGGAAATTTATGGACTAGATTTCTTGCAAGATATAAACATTTAAGAGCTAATAATTTTATAGCTCCAGCTGTAAGTGGAGTTATATATGCGATGTTATTGCCAAGCACACTAAGCATATATGTATTGATAGTTGGTGCAATATTTGCTATTTTAGTTGGAAAAATGGTTTTTGGTGGATTTGGACAAAACATTTTTAATCCAGCAGGATTAGGAAGAATATTTGTTGGAGCATTTTTTGGAGCTGCATTAACATATACACAAACAAATGATGTCATTGCTGGGGCAACACCATTGGGGCCTTTAAAAGATATGTTGACTGTAGGTTCCGCAAATGGAGGAGTTCAACAATTACTAACATACTATTCTTTTAATGATTTGTTTTTAGGGAACATTCCAGGTTCAATGGGAGAGATATCTAAACTTGCTATTATTATTGGTGGCATTTATCTAGTAGTTAGAAAAGCTGCGGATTTTAGAGTAATGTTAAGTACAATTGGGGCATTTGCAATAATGATTCTTTTTGCGGGCATGGCATTAAATCCGGCAAATCCTTTTGAATTTTTACTTGCCCATTTATTAACCGGGGGGATTATCTTTGGAGCAGTTTATATGGTGACCGATCCAGTTACTTCTCCTGTAACAAAACCGGGCAGAGTACTATATGGAGTTATTATTGGTATCTTGGCTGCGTTGATAAGAATATTCGGATCAATGCCAGAAGGAATGGCATTTGCTATTATGATAGTTAATATGTTTGTACCGCTAATCGACTATTACAAATGGGCAAAACCGAAATACACATGGCAATTTGCAGTTGTTTTAGGAGCACTTATTTTAGTGTGTATACCTGTATTTTATTTCGCTGCAGGAGGTAATATAAAATGAAAAAACTATTTTCCAATACTATTTTTAAAGCTACCTTTGTTTTGACTTGTGTTGCTTTGGGTTGTGCTTTATTAATTGCATTAGTCAATTTAGTAGCCGCCCCTGCAATAGCGGAAGGACAAAGACAAAGAGAAGTAGCTAGCTACAAAAGAGTTTTTTCCGATATGGAAGAATATGAGACTTTATATATGGATGAATTGTTAGCTGATACAGCCGTTTGGCCATCTGGAGTTTCAAAAAAAGTGATAAAAGCATCAAAAGGTGATTCAGAACTAGTTGGTTATATCTATACTGTGCTTAAGAGTAATTCTTATGGAAATATCAAGTTGATTATTGGAATTGGAGCCGATAAAAAAATTGGTAATTACATAGAAATTTTAGAAAACGGACAAACAAGCGGTAGAAATGCCCAAGTTGTAAAACAAGTTGTCGAGTTTTATGGAGTTGATTATCGTGAACTAAACTCAGTTCAAAATGTCGGTGCGAACGCTACTAGAGCTTTTGAGACTATTACAGAAATTATGTTAGCAGCAGGTGAGGCATTTGAGGTTACTGTGGAAAATGATGGCAGCGGTTCAGATGATACGATAACCGAAATAGATGAATCATTCACAAAAATCACAGAAGGAACAGTAGAGATTCAAGCTAAATATAATGTCAAAAAAGAAAATGAATTAATCGGATATGTATATGAAGTAGTAAACCAAGCAGTGTATCAAGAAGGATCCGAAGAACAAAAGAAGGTTGCCTTCAGTATAACGGTAGATAAAGAAATGAATATAACAGGTTACCATATTTTTAAGACAGAGACAGATGCAAGCGTAGATGGTGATTACTATGAACACACAAAAGGAAACAGAATAAAGACAGTAGAACAATTTATGGATGGAATGATAGGGAAAGCGTTAAGTGTGGTTGCAGGATATGGAACAACAGATTTTATAAATGGAACAGGAAACGCTAGTGCAACACTATCACAAACAGCAGTTTTAGATGCAATCAAGGTTTTATATAATAAAGTAGGGGGTGGGGAATAATGTCTAAATTACTTAAAGATAAGAATTTCCTTATTTGGATTGGTAGCGCCCTTTTAGTTGTCATATTAACAATCGTTTTTATAATTTTATATAGTGGAGCATTTCCAGCGAATTTAAAAACTGATTTAGATAAATTTTTAAAAACTGAAGTAAAATTAGAAAATGGTGAAGCAGTTACAGGCGTTAATGATAATACTACTAAATATGAAATAACCGCTAAAAACAAAGATCTAGTAATATATGAAAGTAAGGGTTCTCACGGATATGGAACTGTTGAAGTATGGGTCATAATCGATGGTGAAACCGTAAGCGCAGTCCCAAAAGAAATAAAAGAATCATATGGTAATACTAATTATGAAGTAAGTACTTATTATTTCATTGTTAACACTTTGCAGAATTTGAACTATAAAGAGATCGGTGAAATAAAAGAATTTGTATTAGCGGGGTCAACTACATCAGAAAGTAATGAAGCATCGGTTGTTATTGTTGCTAATGTTGTTAATAAGCACTTCGGTGATGATGAACCAACAGAAGAGCCTGATGATACGATAACCGAAATAGATGAATCATTCACAAAAATCACAGAAGGAACAGTAGAGATTCAAGCTAAATATAATGTCAAAAAAGAAAATGAATTAATCGGATATGTATATGAAGTAGTAAACCAAGCAGTGTATCAAGAAGGATCCGAAGAACAAAAGAAGGTTGCCTTCAGTATAACGGTAGATAAAGAAATGAATATAACAGGTTACCATATTTTTAAGACAGAGACAGATGCAAGCGTAGATGGTGATTACTATGAACACACAAAAGGAAACAGAATAAAGACAGTAGAACAATTTATGGATGGAATGATAGGGAAAGCATTAAGTGTAGTTGCAGGATATGGAACAACAGATTTTATAAATGGAACAGGAAACGCTAGTGCAACACTATCACAAACAGCAGTTTTAGAAGCAATCAAGGTTTTATATAATAAAGTAGGAGGTAATTAAAATGACAGAAACAAATAACGTTAACGATCAAAAAGTTGTTAAAAAAGAAAAAAAATTACTTCCCATTTTTACAAACGGAATAATCAAAGAGAATCAAATTCTTATTATGATGTTAGGGCTTTGTCCTGTTTTAGGAACGACCACTTCTTTAGAAGGGGGCTTTGGAATGGGAGTATTAACAATGTTAGTACTTGTAATGTCTAATGTGACAATTTCTCTAATTAGAAAAGTAGTTCCAGATCAAGTCAGAATTCCTTCTTATATTTTGATTATTGCTACAGAAGTGACAGTAATAGGATTACTAACTGAAGCTTTTGCATACGAATTATTTAGAACGCTAGGAACCTTTATACCTCTAATAACAGTTAATTGTATTATTTTTGGTCGAGCAGAGGCTTTTGCTTCTAAAAATTCGGTTGGACATGCTGCACTAGATGGACTAGGTGTTGGAATAGGCGTGATTTTGGTATTAAGTATTATGGGACTTTTTAGGGAATTACTAGGAACGGGTAATATTACAATAGGTGCATTATTACCGCTTGGTTTAGATAATCCTTTAGTTGCTAGAATAATTCCGGAAGACTATATTATTCCATTTTTTACTAGTTCTTCAGGGGCATTTATTGTGCTCGCCATCATGCTAGCGATAACGACCGTAGTAACGCAAACAAGGGGGGCTAAAAAATGAATCCAGTAATTTTCTTTTCAGCAATCGGAAGTGCGATGTTAATCAATAACGTAATATTTCATTGGAACTGGGGAATCTGCTCTTTTGTAGGAGTATCGACTAAAATGAAACCAGCAGTAGGAATGAGTCTTGCCGTCATTGCAATAATGGTTTTGGCAACTGCTGTGACATATCCAATTTACCAGCTTTTACTAGTTCCGCTACAAATCACATATATTAAAACAATTGTGTTTATATTAGTGATTGCCGTTTTAGTTCAATTAACAGAAATTTTATTAAAGAGATTCAATAATGGATTATATAAAACACTAGGTATTTATTTGCCATTAATAACAACTAATTGTGCTATTTTAGGGATTGCTGACATTGTTTCAATGAACTACTTGATTGAGTTAGACACATTAACAAAAGTATTAACTGATAGCGGAGTTGGAGCGTATTTTGATTTAATTATCGGAAATAGTGCCCTTTTTGGAAATGGTTTTCTTAAGGCTCTTGCTGTAGCATTTGGTTCTGGACTAGGATTTGCCTTAGTAATGGTTTTATTTACTGCAATAAGAGTAAGATTAAATTCCGCTAATATTCCAAAAGCATTTAAAGGTGCTCCAATTTCATTCGTGATAGCAGGAATTATGGCGATCGCTTTTCTCGGCTTCGGAGGAATTTTCCCAGAAGTATCAGAACTTTTAAAGAATTTTTAATATGTGGCCAATTTTCGTAGCGATAGCAATCATTTTGATTCTTGCGGCCTTGTTTATCTTTTTATATACTAAAAACTCAAAAATTGAAGTGCCAGAAGGATGCGAAGAATTAAGAAATGAGGCTTGCAGAGGATGTTCAATCGCTGAGAGCTGTAAGATTAAATAGGAGGAACGCAAAAGTATGTGGTTTTTATGGACTGTAATAATTATTGGTGTTGTAGCCTTGATTTTTGGATTAGGACTAGGTTTTGCTAATAAATATTTTGAAGTGAAAGAAGATGAAAGAATTGCTGATATTGAGAAATTATTACCAGGATATAATTGCGGAGCCTGCGGGATGGCAGGATGTAAGGCTTTCGCCGAAGGAGTTATATCTGGACAAATAGATCAATTATCCAGATGCAAACCAGGTAAAAAAGATAAGAATTTTGAGCCTATCTTAGAATATCTAAAAAACCATCCTAATGAAGATGGTAGTGTACAAGAAATCAAATTATAAATAATATGAAAAAGATTGTTTCGATAATATCCATACTAATGATTTCAGTGATTGCTTTCGGGCAATCTTTTTCTGCTAATGAGGATATTTCGTGGCGCGATGGAAAATACTATTATTTTGGATCTGATGAGGACATAAGTAAATCTGTTACGGTAAGTTTATACGTATATACAGATGAAGAGACCTTTAACGGTTATTATAATGATATTGATCAGATTTTAAAGAGATATCACATCTTAACTAATAATAAAGTGGATTTAACAACAGGAGCCGAAAACGGAGTTTATGATATCAATGAAAATCCAAATGAATGGGTAAGTATTCCTAAAGACTTGTATGATTTACTAGAAGATTGTCAACAATATTCAACCGAAACAAACGGACTGTTTGATATTACAATTGGTAATGTAATTGATCTATGGAAAGAAGCGATAGATAATAATTTTTTTGACACTATATCACAAGAGGATTTTCAAAAATTGATAACAGACGTCGAAAATCTTAAGGAAAACTTTCCAAAAGAAGAACGACTGGTCTTAAAAGAAGAAAGCGACTTTTTTTATGCAAAAATAAAGAGTAATGTAAAATTAGATTTAGGAGCTATTTCCAAAGGATATGCTATTCAAAAAGCGAAAGAATATCTAGTGACAAAAGGAGTCGTTTATTACCAAATAAATGCTGGAGCAAGTTCGATCAACCTCGGTAAATTTATTAATAGGGATGGAGTAACTTCTGGTTTTAGTGTCACGCTAACCGATCCGTTTTCCCCCTTCTCTAATTATGGGCAATTCCTGAATGTTGCTGATTTATCGGTTACTACAAGCGGTAATAACAACCAATACTTTTTGTTTAACGGAAGAAGATATCACCACATCATCTCTCCTTTAACATTTATGCCAACCATAGGTATATCATCTGTGACTATAGTTGGAGAAAATTCATCAGAGTTAGATGCTTTTTCCACGGCTGTTTTTTCAATGGAAATAAATGAGGCTATTGGATTTTTAAAAAACAAAGGATATAGTTATTCAATGTACAAAGATGATGGTTCTTTATCGGTGGACGTAAAAAATGGAATAACTTTTAAAGAGAACGAGGAAAGAGAAAAGCCTAATGGTTCTTCAGATAATCCAAGCGACTTTCATTACGGAAATTGGATTTTAATTGGTATAATTTCTCTTGTTTCCATCGTTTTATTAACAGTATCAATAAAGTTTATCATAAAGATTACTAAACAGATTAAAATGGGCGATCTCAAACAACAGGAACAAAAAGAAGAACCGAAGATCAAAAAATCAACAATAAGAGATATTATAATGGTTGCATCCTTGACGATTTTAATTGGGGCCATATTTGGGATTTATTCATTATGGCCAAAATATGTTTTTGATTATGTAAGAATTAGAAAGAACAATGAAATCATCGCTGAAATTGACTACAAAATTCAAACAGTTAATATTCCGAGCACAGAAAGTAATAATGACTTAAACATTACATATGATGTTAGTCAATCGCAGATCATTATCAAAGAAAAACACGGTGAGGAAGAACACATAATAATGATTGTCGGGTTTGATTTTTCCAGTAAAACAGCATGGGTAATTGAAGCTAATTGCTCGGATCAATCCTGCGTTAAAATAGGAACAATTCGCGATTCTAGTAAGACAATTATTTGTCTACCCAATGGAATTCAAATAAGGTTTGAGGAATAAAATGAATAAGAAAAATCATCAGTTTATAAAAAAAATCGCTACCCTTAGTATCTTGTTAGCTGCCGGTATTGTATTAAACATAGTGGATGCTATTATTCCTATGCCATTTGGGTTTAGACTTGGATTGGCAAACGTCGTTGGATTGTTTGTTTTATATGTTTTTGGGTTTAAAGAAGCTATCATACTTTCATTACTTAGAATAGTGATTGCTAACCTACTTAGGGGGTTAGAGTTTAATACATTTATGATGGCGCTAACTGGAGGTATAATATCGATGACTATCATGTGGGGGCTAAAAAAAATAACTCCATTTGGAATAGTTGTAATAAGTACCATTGGGGCGATTTTTCACTCAGCAGGCCAATTACTTGTAGCGATGTGGCTTCTTGCCTCTTCAGAAGTGATGACGATGCTCCCAATAATGCTGTTGACCGCTATCCCAACCGGGATTTTAATTGGTATCATTGCGGATCGAATTATTAAGGTATATCAAGGTAATAAAAAAATAGATATAAATAACTTGTAATTTCGATAATTTAATGCTAAAATTATTAGGCGAAACTTACTATGGTTCAATACCATGGCGGAAGGAGAAAGAAATGAAAGAGAATATTCAACCTAAATATTATATGGCGAAAGTTAAATGTTCAACATGTGGCGAAGAATTTGAAGTTGGATCAACTATTAAGGAAATTAAAATTGATACATGTTCAAAATGTCATCCATTCTACACAGGGCAGCAAACATTTGTTCAAGCGGCTGGTAGAGTAGAGAAATTTAATAGACGTTATGGCATAGGGCAAAACAACAAAAAAGAAGAATAGGTAAATAGAAAAACGTGATAGCGATATCACGTTTTTTTGATATAATCATCTATAGGGGGTAGGTAGAAATGTATCATTCTTATCAAGACGGATTTATAGAAGTTGTATGTGGTCCTATGTTTGCTGGGAAAACTGAGGAATTGATCAGACGTATTAAAAGATTAGAATACGCAAAGCAGAATTTTTTAGTGTTTAAACCGAAAATTGATAATAGGTATTCTAATAAAAATGAAATAGTGTCTCATAATTTAAGTACTGCTGAGGCAATATTGGTTGAAAGCAGTGTGGAAATACTAGAACACATTAACAAAAGTCAAATTAAAATGGACGCAATTATAATTGATGAGGCACAATTTTTTGACGAAGGAATTGTTGGCGTCGTCGATAGACTTGCAGATAAAGGTTTGAGAGTAATAGTTGGGGGACTAGATAGAAATTTTAAAGGAGAACCTTTTGGACCAATGCCTCAATTGTTGGCGATTGCAGAGTTTGTCACCAAACTAACCGCAATTTGTGTTAAGAGTGGGAAACCAGCCACAAGAACGCAAAGAATAATTAATGAAAAACCAGCTTTTTACGAAGATCCAGTAATTTTAGTTGGAGCAAAGGAATCATATGAACCTAGGTCAAGACAATGCCATGATGTGCCAAGAAAAGAAAAGTAATGAATATTACATGAAAGAGGCACTTAAGGAAGCAAAAAAAGCAGATAGCATTGGAGAAATCCCGGTAGGGGCGGTAATTGTACATAATGACAAAATCATCGCTAGGGGTCATAATAAAAAAGAAACAACCAAGAATCCAATAAATCATGCTGAAATGATCGCTATTCAAAAGGCGGCAAGAGCATTAGGAGATTGGCGATTAAATGAGTGTTCCTTATATGTCACACTTGAACCTTGCCCGATGTGTGCTGGAGCGATAATTCAATCAAGGATTGGAAAAGTATTCTATGGAACAAGAGACTTGAAATCAGGCGCAGTAGATAGTATAATTAATTTGCTTGAATTTCCATGGAATCACAAGGTGGAAGTAATGGAAGGCATTCTGACAGAAGAGTGTATGAAAATACTACAATTTTTTTTCAAAAAAATAAGAAAAAAATAAAATCCTATTAAGCATCATCATTCAATAGTGCAGTGTGAACCTGGTCAGATCTTGATCGAAGCAGCCATAAGCATTTGTATTATGTGGGTGATGATGCTTAATAGGATTTTATAATTTAGAAGAGGGAATAAAATGATAAAGATAAATGAAGAAGTACTAAATGCACTTAAGAATAAACAGGGAGTAGTGGCTTTGGAGTCAACCATTATTTCTCATGGCATGCCATATCCAGAGAATTTATTGATGGCAAAAAAAGTTGAAAGAATAATTCGAGAAAATGGATGTGTCCCAGCAACAATCGCTATCATAGAGGGAGTTATAACAATTGGATTGACAGAAAAGGAATTAGAGATTATTGCTTCAAGTCAAAATACAATGAAGGTAAGCAAAAGGGATATTGCGTTTGCTGTGGCAGCCAATAAGAACGGTGCAACTACTGTTTCAGCAACTATGCTAATTGCCAAAATGGCAAATATAGAAATGTTTGCGACCGGGGGGATTGGTGGAGTTCACAGAGGAGCTGAAAATACTTTTGATATTTCTAGAGACCTAGAAGAGTTATCAGAAACTGATATCACAGTTGTTTGTGCAGGTGCAAAATCTGTGCTAGACTTAGGTTTAACTATGGAATATTTGGAAACACAAGGAGTTGAAGTGATTGGATATCAAACACAAAAGTTACCAGCATTCTATACAAGAGAAAGCGAGTTTAATGTTAATTATTGCCTAGAAACTCCAGCCGAGATAGCGAGACTAATAAAAACAAAGAGAAAACTTCAGCTTTCTGGAGGGATTTTAGTTACCAATCCAATTCCAAAGGAATACAGTATTGATGAAAAATATATAGAATCCATAATTAATGATGCCTTGAAAGAGGCAAAAGATCAAAAAATAGTTGGTAAGGATATAACCCCATTTTTATTAAAACGAATAAAAGAATTAACCGGAGGAATCAGCTTAAAGGCAAATTTAGAATTAGTGTATAATAACGCAATGCTCGCTGCTCAAATTGCTAAAGAATTAGTGAAATAACGGTATCTTAATTAATGTAAGATATATATGATATAATTTTAGAGGAGGATTTAAAATGAAAATAAAACATTCAATTTTTAAAAAACTAACTGGTGAACCCGATGTGGTTCAAGATATAAATGGAAGAAAACTAGAAATTTATTGGATGGATAAAACACCATACCATAAACAATATACCAGCCAAGGGAGATTTTCTTTGTGGACTTCAAACGGCAAGGAATATAAATTACTGATTGATAAAGGATACTACGAGGCTATTCCTGAAATTTACTCACCAAAAACCAGTGTTTTATGGGTGAATTATTTGGAATTGATGGGAAAGACACAGTTTAAATATAATCTCGTATTTTATTCTGCCGCACTAGTTATAATAGCTGTCGTTGTTTTATTGGCCATTTTACTTCAAGAACAAATGATAGCATTAATTGGACTAATAGTTGTTTTGATTTTAAGTATGGTCCAAAACGGCATTTTAAGAAAAAAAGTGCAAACCGAGGGTGACAGATTACAATATAACCTAATGAATGAAGTTAGCGAAGAAGTTTTTAGGGATGTTATTAATAGACAGCAAGCGTACTATAACAATTTTTTCCAAAAAAACACGGTTGTAGAAAACAATACTCAAGATAATGATTCTAAACTTCTTGATAATGAAACAGAAATAACTGAAGCGAGTGAAGAATTAGAGACTTTAAATGAAACTGAAACGGTGGAAGACGAATCTAATGAATGATATTAGCAAAAAATCGATAAACGCTCTAAGAATACTTGGAGTAGACATGATTAACAACGCCAATAGCGGTCATCCAGGAATAGTCTTGGGAGCCGCACCGATTGTGGCTACACTATTTTGTAAACATCTTAATATATTTCCCAACCAAAAAGGGTGGATTAATAGAGATAGATTTGTGCTATCTGCTGGTCACGGTTCAGCTTTACTTTACGCTATGAACCATTTTGCAGGATATAATATTTCCATTTCCGATTTAAAAAGATTTAGAAAAATAGGAAATACTGCAGGCCATCCAGAGTATGGACATACTGATGGTGTAGAGGCAACTACCGGGCCATTGGGTCAAGGAATAGCCGATGGAGTTGGTATGGCGATCGCCGAAACGTATTTGGCAGCAGTGATTAATGAGGACGGATACGATATTTTCGATCATTATACATATGTCTTGTGTGGAGATGGTGATTTGCAGGAGGGAGTTGCCATGGAGGCAATTAGTTTGGCGGGTCATCTCAAATTGGGTAAATTAATAATGCTATTCGACTCAAACGACATTCAGCTAGATGGACCAGTTTCACTAGCCTTCAGCGAAAATCAAAGGAAAAAATTCGAAGCAATCGGATGGCAATATATTGTTGTTGATGACGGGAATGATCCAAAGCAAATTGACAGTGCAATCAAAAAAGCAAAAAAATGTGGTGATAAACCGACTATTATTGAAGTGAAAACAGCAATAGGTTTTGGCTCTCCTAAGGAAGGAACTTCCAGTGTTCACGGCTCACCTATCGGAAGTGAGGGAACAAAAGAATTAAGAAAAAATCTAGAATGGGATAACGAACCGTTCTCAATACCTCAAGATGTATACGAGTATTATAGAAAAAATGTTTTTGTGCGTGGAAGAAAAACTTATAATCGTTGGAATAAACAATATTCTGAATTTATCAAGTTATTTCCAAAGAAAATGCAACTAATAGATAATTTTTACAACAAAAATTTTAAAATCAACGATGAAAATATAAAAAAAGCGTTAGAGGTAAAAAAAATTTCAACAAGAGTGGCAAGCGGAATAATTCTCAATGAGTTTTCTAAATCTCATTTAAATATAATTGGAGGATCCGCTGATTTAACCAGTTCAACAAAAGCTATGGGGTATGGAAGTAACTATAGCTTTGAAAATAGAAGTGGGCGAAATATTTATTATGGCGTAAGAGAACACGCTATGGGAGCGATAGCTAATGGAATTCAACTTCATGGTGGATTGCAGACATTCACGGGAGCATTTTTTGTTTTTAGTGACTACATGAAACCTGCTATCAGGATGGCAGCATTGATGAACTTGCCGACCACGTTTGTTTTTTCTCACGATAGTATAGCAGTTGGTGAGGATGGACCGACTCACCAACCAATTGAACAATTGGTAGGATTAAGAAGTGTTCCCAATTTAAACGTAATTAGACCGGCAGATGCAAAGGAAACATATGGTGCATGGGAGATTGCTTTGAACTCAATAAAAACGCCAACTGCATTGATATTAACTAGACAAGATGTTAAAAACTTTGAATCTACCAGCAAAGCAAACGTGTCAAAAGGAGCGTATATTGTGGAAGATTTTAAAGATCATTTAGACGGTATTATCTTAACATGTGGGTCTGAATTAGAGATAGCTTTAGAGGCGAAGAAAAATCTGTACCAACTAGGGCATGATGTAAGAGTAGTTAGTATGCCTTCTGAATTTCTTTTTTGTCAGCAATCTAAAGACTATCAGGAAAATGTATTGCCAAGCGGAAACAAGATTGTTGCACTTGAAATGGGAAGTCCGTTGTCGTGGTATAAATATACTAAGCATGTGTATGGAATTAACAGCTTTGGATTAAGCGACAATGCGAGCGTGGTTTTAGATAAATTTGGTTTTACTGTTGAACAATTTTTGAAATATTACATATCAATAGATTAAAAATGAAGAAAGTTATAGTAGTTGGTGGTGGCCACGCGGGAATTGAGGCCGCTTTAGTATTAGCAAAAATGAATATCGATGTAACACTTGTAACAGGCGACCTTGATAAGGTCGCTACTTTACCATGCAATCCATCTATTGGTGGCCCAGCAAAGGGAATTGTTGTTAGGGAGATTGATGCTCTAGGCGGTCAGATGGCCAAAAGCGCAGATTTTGCAGCTTTACAAATAAAGATGCTCAATTCTTCTAAAGGACCTGCCGTAAGGGCGTTGAGAGCTCAAATTGATAAAATAGAATATCCAAAATACATGCTTTCGATTCTCAAAAATACCGAAAATTTAAAACTTGTTGAGGGATATGTAGATAAATTGATTATTAAAAATCACAAAATAGAAGGCGTCATTTTGGAAGACGGAAAAGAGATATTATCTAATGCAGTTATTTTAACTACTGGAACCTATTTAAATAGTAAAATTCTTATTGGAGACAAGACGATAACAAGCGGTCCCAATGGTGAAAAAACAACTAAAGGGATTAGTGATCAATTAAAAGAAATAGGTTTTGAAATTATTAGACTGAAAACCGGAACTCCTCCGAGATTAGCGAAAGATAGTGTTATAGTAGCTGATTTGGTTGCTCAATATGGAGATGATAAAAAGCAATCATTTTGTTATGAAAGCGAGAATGGCATTTATAAAAACGTACCTTGTTATCTCACATACACCAGTAAGGAAACTCACGAAATAATAAATAACAACATTTCAAAATCAGCGATGTATAGCGGTAATGTTAAGGGAGTAGGACCTAGATATTGCCCTTCTATTGAAGATAAGATCGTAAGATTTAAAGACAAGGAAAGACATCAAATTTTTCTAGAACCAGAAAGTCTAAAAAATAGATGAGTATTATATACAAGGGTTGTCTACAAGCATGCCCGAAGATATACAAGAAAAAATGGTTCATTCAATACATGGATTAGAAAATGCTACCATCAGAAAGGCAGCTTACGCTATCGAATATGATGCGATAAATCCGCTGCAATTATCTGCGAATTTAGAATCGAAAATGATTGAAAATTTATTTTTTGCTGGGCAGATTAATGGGACAAGTGGTTATGAAGAGGCAGCTGGACAAGGAATTATGGCAGGGATAAATGCTTGCCTTAAACTGAACAAAAAAGAGCCATTCATTTTAAGAAGAGATGAGGCTTATATAGGGGTTTTGATTGATGATCTAGTTACGAAGGGAACGAAAGAACCTTATAGACTTTTGACTTCAAGAGCGGAATTTAGACTACTATTAAGACATGATAATGCTGACTTAAGGCTTGGAGAATACGGGTACAAGTATGGTCTCGTCAGTGAAGAAAAGTATACAAGGCTTTGCAACAAAAAAGACAGAATAAATGAACTAATAGATTATGCTAGAAAAAACTATGTAGAACCCAGTGAAGTCAATAACGAAATACTTTTGAATATTGGCTCATCAACGATTACAAACAGAACAATAATTGAAAACATTATCAAAAGACCAGAGGTTTCATCAAGCATCTTGTCATATTTTTTTGATGAGGATGATAAAGACATCTTAGAACAAGTTGAACTACAGATAAAATATGACGGATACATAAAAAAATCTTTTAGAGATGCCGAGAAATTAAAAAGATTAGAAATGAAAGCAATTCCGAGTCAATTAGACTATGACAAAATTTCTAATATTTCTTCAGAAGCAAGGGAAAAATTGAAGAAAGTAAACCCATTGACTATTGGACAGGCTTCTAGAATTTTGGGTGTGAACCCAACAGATATTTTGATTCTTTCATTATATATAGAAGCGGGGAGGCATAAAGAATGAACTTTCAGAACAAAGTATTTGAAGAACTTGGGATTACATTAAGCGAGAAGCAAATTAAGCTATTCGAGGATTACTTTGATTTTTTGATTATGAGCAATAAAGTAACGAATTTGACGCGAATAGTAGAAAAAGAGGAAGTTTATTATAAACATTTCTTCGACTCATTAACAGTAACGAAAATAGTTGATTTTAATAAGACAATAAACCTTGCAGATTTGGGATCCGGGGCAGGGTTTCCTGGAATTCCGCTTAAAATAGCTTTTCCACATCTAAAGATAACCCTTATTGACTCTTTAGGAAAAAGGACGAGTTTTTTAAAAAAGTTAGTCGACCATCTAAATTTGGATCATATTGAGATTATTAACGCTCGAGCGGAAGAATATGCCAAGACGGCGATAAATAAGTTTGATTTAGTAATTGCACGAGCTTTTTCGAAGATTCAAATCTTTTTAGAGTTGGCATTCCCAATTGCTAAAGAAAAGGGATATTTGTTGGCAATGAAGGGGAATAACTATACAGAAGAATTGAAAAAAAGTCAGCAAATAAGAGAAAAAACGAAACTCTTGGTAGTTAAAACTGAAAAATTGGACTTACCTTTTGGATATGGGGAGCGAACAAATATTCTTTTTCAAAAAACCAAACACGTGGCTGGATATCCAAGAAGATACAGCGTTATTCTTAAGGAGGCAACGAGCAATTGTGATATTTGAAGTAGGGAAAATCATAGAAACCAAGAAACCACACTCCTGCAAAGGCAATAAATGGCAAATTCTAAAGACTGGAATAGACATTAAACTAAAATGCATAAGCTGTGGAAGAGAGATTGTTGTTCAAAAATATGATTTTGAAAAAAAAATCAAAAAGTGACTACTAACTTCTTGCTTTTTTCTATACAATAAGTTAGAATATAAAAGCAACCAAAAATGGAGGAGTAGCGAAGTGGCTAAACGCGGCAGACTGTAAATCTGTTCCCTCAGGGTTCGGCA
>JAJDIT010000008.1 GCA_030266845.1 Acholeplasma sp. OttesenSCG-928-E16
TGCCTGTTTTATCAAAACAAACGGTTGTGATTTTTGGTGAAACTTCAAAGTATTCACCGCCTTTAAAAAGTATATTATTCTTAAAAGCAATACCGGATGCGACACTAATACTAGTCGGAGTTGCAAGACCAAGCGCACAAGGGCAAGAAATAACCAATACAGAAATAGCAGCCGATATGGCTTTATCAAGCCAAGAATTAATATCATCACCACTTTTGATCACTAAAAACCAGATTAGGAATGTAACAACTGCAATCAAAAAAACTAAGGGAACAAAAATGGAGGCAATTTTATCAGCAATTCTTTGGGCTCTTGGTTTAATTTTTGCTGTATCTTCGACAGTCTTAATTATTTTTGCTAGCTGAGTGTTTTCTGGACTAACAGTTACCTTTATTTTAATTGTTTCCAAAATATTAGTTGTTGCCGCAAAAACAAGTTCATCAACACCTTTTTTTCTTGGCATCAATTCGCCTGTCATTGTTTGTTCATCAATATATGTTTGACCATCAATAATTACTCCATCAAGGGGGATATATTCGTTAGCCTTAACAATAATGATATCTCCGATATTTACCTTCTCAATTGGAACAATCTCTTCTACTCCATCTTTAAAAACGATTGCTTCCTTACTTTCTAGGCTCATTAATGACTCTAAAGTGCTAGAGGTTTTCTCTTTCACCCTATTTTCAATTACATTTCCAATTAGAACCATTGAAATAATAGTTCCAGTTGCTTCAAAAAAATAGTGTATATGAGATTGATTACTACCAATGCTCGATATAGCCAAATAAGTACTATATATATATGCAGATACAGTTCCCATTATTACTAACGTATCCATTCCAAGGTTTCTATTTTTTATTTGATTAAAAGTATTGACGAAAAATCTTCTACCAGGGACTAACAAAACAACACTAGCAAGTGCCAACTGAAAAAATCCGTTCATAAATACTTTAGGAACGATTCTCTCAACATTAAAGTGAGCAAACATCGTCCATAGTAAAGGCAAAGTAAAAACAACAGCAATAATCATGTCTACGAGATCAATTATTTTTGCTTTTTGGGCCTCCTTAGAGGATAAAATTGGATGATATCCGATACTTTTTAGATTGGATATTATCTTATCAAAATCCCAAGAATCATCGTTATATTCAAATATCACCTTTTTGCTAGGGACGATGACTGTAGCTGATATGTTATCTAGATTATTAAAATATGTCTCTATTGTTGATGCGCATCTTGCACAATCAATATTAGAAACCTTAATCACTTTTCTCATAATTTAAGCTTTAATCTAGTATGATAAAATTTCTTTTACTTTTTGATCATCAAGGCGTTTTATAACTTCTGTTAATAATTTAATTGCGTTAAAATAATCATCCTTATGGACGATAGAAGTGTGTGAGTGCATGTATCTAGTAGGAATACCAATTGATAATGCAGCTGCTCCATCGTGAGCCACATGAATCGCTCCAGCGTCAGTTGCTCCACTGACCAAATAAGGTTCTTGATAAGGAATGTTTAATTCTTTTGCTACATCAATGACAAACTTTCTCAATCCTTGGTGAGCGATTAGTCCACCATCTGATAAGTGAATTTGCGGTCCGGCCCCTAATTTCACTTGCGAATCAGAAGATAAATTACCGCCTGGCACATCATTTCCGACACCACTATCAATAGCAAAAGCAATCTTTGGATTAATTACATAACTAGAAGTTTTCGCGCCTCTTAAGCCTACTTCTTCCTGAGTGGTGAATGAAGCATATAAATTGTTTGGATGTTCATCAAGGTCTTTTAAAATAGCCATCGCTACTGCACATCCAATACGATCGTCGAAAGCCTTACCAAGTAGGTAGTCTCCATTTCCCAACTCTTTAAATTCGGTAACTGGGGTTACCATATTTCCTAATTCGATACCTAATTCAATTGCACCTTCTTTACTATTGACACCAATATCTAGATACATTTGATCAATTGGAATAGCGTCTTTTCTTTTATCAGCAGGAATTAAATGTGGTGGTTTGACACCACTTACTGCATATACGATCCCTTTTTTGGTGTTGATTTGCCAAAGTTGTGCAAGCATTACTTGGGAAAACCAGCCGCCAAGAGGTGTGAATTTCAAAAAACCGTCTTTGCTTATTTCTGTAATCATTAGACCAATCTCATCCATATGCGCTGAAATCATAATAGTTGGTCCATTTCCTTTTTTAGAAGCAATTAATGAACCTAAATTATCATAAGATACTTCTGAGACATAGTTTTTAATTTCACTTTTTATATAGTTAGAAACTTCTTTTTCGTATGCTGGAACACCACTAAGCATTGTAAGATTTTTTAAATTTTTAATTTCATCCATTAGTTTTTCACTCTCTTTCTTTCGGTAGCACCAACAATAGCGATACCTAACATTATGGCACCTAATATAGCAATTGCAAAGGCAACGATGATTTGGAATTGTTCTACTTTTGGACCATTAAAGAATAACCAAACACCAAATGAGACGGCTAACAATCCAACTAGGAATACCAATCCCTTATTTTTTGGACTAGAAAAGGCACATTGAGATAACTTTATTGCCCCATGTATCCAAAAGATCAATCCGTACCACTGGTTTACAGCAAGGAAATTAAATGCTTCTATTGAGACTCCAAATATATCTAGGAAAAATGGAATAATAAATCCAAATACTGCAACAAAAGCGACTATCAATAATTCTAAGCCATATATAATCTTATATCCGCCACGACTAGCTTTAAAACTCGGGAATATAATAAATACTGCTAAAATCGCCACTAAAAGTCCAGACACTAATAACATTAAATCTAACTTACTTTTATCGCCAAAATTAATAACGATCGTGTGTGGATCAGAGATGAAATATTTAATAATCAGAAATAGTCCTAATCCAAAAATAATAATTCCTAGTATTAGCCATAAAAGCCAATTTTTCTTCATTGTTTTAATCATTTTCTTCCTCCAATTTTTTATCAAATAATTATTTTTAAAATAAAGGTCTAGAAAGTTGGTGAGAACGAAAAATTCTAAGTGGGAACATCTAAGCCGATTTTGGGATTCCAATTTAATGGCTTTCACTCCTATCGGTATTCCATCCCCCTTCTAATGGTTTGGGTTCCACGCTGTACTTTCTAGACACCCTTAATATATCATATTAAGAATCGATTATCAATTAAAAATGCTTCTACTTTTTCAGCATTTTTTTGACATCTTCCTTGCTGACAATATCCCTTGATAAGCCAAAGTGAACTGTCGCCTCAACGAAACCATCTTTTTTACCAATATCATATCGTTTTCCATCTATTTTATAGGCATATGCTCTAACTTCACTCATTTGTCTTAAAATAGCATCGGTAAGTTGAATTTCATTTAGTGCGCCAGCAGTTTGTGTTTCTAAATACTTAAAGATAGATGGAATCAAGATGTAACGTCCACTAATTGCTAGATTAGATGGGGCATCTTTTGGATCTGGCTTTTCGATAACGCCTTTTAATCTTAATACTTTGCCGCTTTCACCATCTAGCGGATCACATATTCCATATTTATTAGAATCGCTCTTATCGATAGCAATGGTTCCCAAAATCGTACCATTATTATTTTCATAAACATCAATAAGTTGTTTTAATGCAGGAGTTTTTGAGACAAACATGTCATCTCCTAATAGACACGCAAATGCATTATTACCTATCAAGTCTTTCGTCATTAAAACTGCGTGTCCTAAACCTTTTTGTTCTTCCTGATAAGCATATCCTATTCTTATCATTTTCCCTTGATACTCAAAGATATTACCAAAATATTCCTTGATCATTGCTTTTTTATCACTAATGATAAGGATTATCTCCTCTATTCCACTTGCTGCTGCCTCCTCGATAATATATTCTAGGCAAGGTTTGTCGATAATTGGGAGCATCTCTTTTGGAAAAGTTTTGGTGATTGGTCTAAATCTAGTCCCTAGACCTGCTGCTGGGATAATTGCTTTTTTTATCATTTTTAAATCCTCCTAATAAAATACTGATATTCTTACATAATTTCCACGATTAATCATCGCGTCCATTAGTACATCTCTAATTTTCTGTTCAATAATAAAGTCGGTGTTTGGGGAAAATACATCCACCCTCACAGTATAGTAGCCTTCTTCGTCAAGTTCCTCAAGTCTTACTGTGAAATACTTTTCTTGAAATATCTTTAAGTCCTCCAAAGAATCAAAATAGAAAATCATACTGATGATAATGTCACTTTCGATTTCTAGTTCTTTTAGTAATGAGGCTAAGTGAAGTGCCCTAGCAACAATGTACTCTGTTTTATGGAAAAAGTTTGTTTCATAGACCTTTTTGTTGACATCATCGATTATTAGTGCATCAACCTTAACATTAAATTGTTTTGAAAGGTATTGTTGAAATTTTGTAATCCTCTTACTTTGTTTATAATGAAAGTCAGCATAAATAATAGTATTCTTTTTGTCAAAAGCATAAGTTGTAACAATGAAACGATGGAAATTAGCATAAACCAAAATATCTTTCATCTTTTTATCAAAACGCTCTTTTGAGATAGGTAAAATATATCTTGTCACCTTAGTGAAAGTCTCATTATATACTAATGGTTCAAATAAGGCATTGGCATAAACATCCCAGTTTTTATCTACATCACGGTAGTGATAACTAGAATATGCAACTCTCTGAAAGTAAAGGTATATTTCATAACCGATGAATACCAAAGCAATTACCGATAATAAAACACTAAATATTATCTTAAATATTGGTGAGAAAGTGGATACAGCAATTATGAATATTAATACAGGGAAAATTGTTACTCCGATTGTTCTAAACATTGATGTAAATCCCTTCTTCTGCAAGACAAAAGCAAGAATGAACAAAATAAATACTCCATATGTGGAAAGTATCGTAAATGAATTCAACTCATTAATATTGGCAACTATTCCACCTAGCTCAGTAATTAATAGAAAAATTGCGACTGCCAGTAATACTAGAGTTAATAATTGCCTAGTCCTTAAATACCATTTTTTGGTGTATAATTTTCTAGTTTGTGGAAGATGGAAATATTCCTTCATCGCTTTTCGATAAGCTGTATTTGGCCAGTACGATCCGTGAATATCAATTCTAAGTGGCAGTGTATCTCCTTCTTTGAATTTACTATTTAGATACTTCTCAAAAGATGATAAGGGATTAATCAAAAATAGAAGTGTTCCTAAGACCGAAAAAGCGACTACATAGTCACTAAAGAAAATAACTCCAAGTAATGGAACAATCCCATAAAACAAGTAGATTATGAATCTTGGTAATCCACCAAACAAAAAGAATGAAATATAGATTAAAAGGAGCACCTCAGTAATACCGATGATGACTCGTTGCTCGTTATTTGAAAGAATAATACCTATCGCTGTTAAGACAACCGAGATCATAGCGGTAGCGACTGAAATAACAAGTCTCTTTTTCATAAATACTCCTTCTTTTTAATATTATAACTCATTTTGAGTTAGAAGAGTATAAGTTAAGGAAAAAAGCCTATGATTGTCTAAAAAAAGGACATTTTCTTTTTATAATTAATGTCCCTTTTTTATTTAAATAAAATTTAATTAAGTATTATGGAATATATTTATACTCTAATATATTGATTGAGATTCCAACTGTCAATAATCCGACTGCTGTTATTCCGCCTCCACCTTGATGTAATCTAGTACCAAAGTTTATATTTGTCTCATATGTATGTGGACACCATAGGTATTCCCCTGGTTTTAAGGAAACTAAAATATTGTTTGTAGAATCATTAGTACCTGAGTCTCCTAGGTGTTGATTCACCTTATATGACCCATTGTCATTTGGTGAGAATATAATTTTACCGTATCCATAAAGTGATGCATTATTTCTTCCGTATGTTTCACTTATATCAAAAGATAGTGTATTGTCAGAAGTATTAAAATATAATGCTCCTCCTCCACTGGTAGCTGTTGGAACGCCTTTAATTAATCCTTGATTGTAGATAGTTGTACTTGTTCCATAAGGGCGTAGTTCAGTCTTTAGGAAAGTTGAATCACCACTTCCTAAGGATATAAAAGCTTTTTCACCAATGAAGAAGACACTATCACCAACGATAATTGCATATCCACCAAAGCCAATGGCAGCTAGTTGTTGTTCATAAGTACTACTACTTGGAGATGTTGATCCTGATGCGAAAACACTCTTTTGTCCGCTAGCTAAAATTCCAAAGTTTATTGTTACCTCCTTAGAGGCATCAAGATACTGCACCGTAATAATAGCTTCTAATGTCTCGATTGACATTTTCAATAACTCTCCAGTTAAAAGGTTAAAGTGCGAATTCATTGTGTTGTCGTTGAATGAATAACTAACCCCATCTACTTTAGGAAACTCAAAATCGGTAACAATCTGACTTGGTAATTGTCTTATTACTTGATTAATTACTTTCATCTCTGGGTACAACAAGCCATCTAGTTCCTCTAGTTTTATCTCTAATAATTCATGATATCTCACTAAATTACTTATACTTGAATCAAGGCTTTCATAAGTAGTTTGAAGTCTTTCTAACATATCTTTATGTTCAAGAGTAATAACTTCTGGAATACTTTGAATTTCCATATCTAAAAGATAGGCACTTTTCTCGTCTAAACTAAAATCCTTTGTCGTCTCATTCTTACTATTATATGGGCAAGGAGCTAAAAGAGTGAAGTCTCCTTCGTTGTTATTAGTGTCTAGGAAGTTAGTTCTCGTGTAAGAATAAATTCCATTAAATGGGCTAGCTATCGGATTTTTCTCATAACTTGAAGAACTAGAGAAGCCAACCAAATCGATAACGTTGGATTCTTGGTCTACTAGCTTTATATAGTTTGGAGTATTAGTTAGGAAACTAGCATCATTTACATATTTATCAGCATATGGTAAATACCCACCGTTAATGTAATGTGGAGTAGAAATTAAGTAATAACTATTCGCCTTAATTACATCGTCCTTATTAAATTCATATTCTTTATCATCAATTATTAGTTTATAACCAAGTAGATTGATATTTGATGATGAATCATTGTATAGTTCAATGAATCCACTGCCAAGAGCGTTATTAGTCTGGCCTGGTAAAGCACAATAAATCTCATTAATTAATATTTTCGTCGATACCTTGTCAAGTGCATAAAGGTCTCTTGCTAATTTAATTAAATAGTTGTTTGTATATGCAATGCTTTTTACATTCTCTGGAAGTGCCTCATATGCTGCTTGAGCAGTTTCAATTGCTGTCTTTGAAGTCTTTGTAACTGGGAATGGTACTGCAGCTACCAAACCATCAAAATTTGCTAATGAAGTCTTTTGAGAGTCATTTAAATTAATAGTTGTTGTATTATCTTTTCCGGTTAGAATTGATGAATACACTTTTGATTCATTTAAACCTTTATTGTTCTTAATTGTAACTAGATAACTTACTCTAAGAGCTGAGTCAGGTTGCGCAATCACTCTTCCTCGATCGTCTACATAATCAGGTGCCAATGATCTAAATGATACCTGACAATCTTTTAGTAATGTTAGAGCCTTATGCTCTGCAACAACCATATCTATTGCATGACTATATAGATTTGCAGTTCTTAATGTTTGCGGGCAGTTCTTTTTATTCCAATCATAATGCTGAACAATGGCATCATAAGATAAATCGTATTTGATTAATAGTTGAGCCATAAGTTTTGCAGTTCGATGCCATGTCACTGCCAAATCAGATCCAAAGTCAACACAAGTCTCAACGCCTATACTTGAAGAATATGAGGCATATGTATCCCCTTGCCAAGTAACCTCGTTATCAGGAATGTGATAAACTACTCGCTCTTCATCTACTGTATAATGCCAGCTTCGTGCTCTATTCTCATTTGCATTCCAATCACCAACCATAAAATCAGCATGGGCTAAAGCATTTGCACCCTTGGTTGCATTTCCAGTATCATGATAAGTAATGTATTTTGTTTCCTCGTGTTTTATCCCTGTTCTAACTATCTTGTCAGCTTCTGCTCTTGTAAGTAATTCTTGGGTTGCTTTCATTCCTTCATACTTAGTATTCGTGATGGGAATAATCTTATTTATTAGATTTAATGTCATGTTTGAGTATAAGTTAACACTACCATATACCGTTTGGACTTGAGTCGATCCCTCACTAAATGAAGTAACGCTTTTTACGAATGGAGATTCAATATGAAAAGTATCTAATACAGCAATTGGATCGAATACAACTTCAATTTCAAAAGAATCAGACTTATTAGGATCATAATCAGAAGTTACCGAAATTGTTACTTTACCGATGCTTTTTGCAGTCATTACGCCCAAATCATCAATTGATATAACTGAAGAATTGCTTGATGACCAAGACACTTTATCATTTGCGATTGCAGGAACCACTTCCACTTCTAGTTTCCTTGAATCATAAAGCCAAATTTCATTATCTTTTTCTTTAACAGTAATGGAATCAACAGTCAATTCGGATATTACAATGCTATGTGTCGCTTTTTCGTTATAAATGGATGTAGCAGTTATTGTAACAGTTCCTTTTGAAACAGCTAGGACTTGACCCTCATTATCTACGGTAGCAATCTTAGTATCGCTAGAACTCCAAGTCATATCACCACTTAAATTTGTAGTTAATAGTGCAGAATCACCTACCATAATGGTTTCTTCTCCACTAATACTAATGTTCCTTCCAACGACAGTGACTTTTAATGTTTCGCTTAATTTTTCATCGGCTGTTTTAAAAACAACATCCGAAGTTCCAATTTTAATGGCTTGAATTGTATCATTTTCGAGTTTTAAGACACTATCATCAGAAACCAAAATTACTACATTCTGGTCGCTATTTAATAGGGTGTATTTTAATTGATAAGTTTCCAAAATTGCTAATGTCTTTGTTTTTTCATCAATAGTTAGTGATGGTTTTGGGGTATTATCCGTACAAGCAGCGAGCATCAGAATGAAAGCTACTATACTAAATGTTGTCCAAATTTTTCTCATAAAATCTCCTGTTTTTCTTTTATCATATCATATGTTTCATAGATAAATAAGCACAATGTAAGCGTTTTATATTTTTTTCGTATTATGAAAATGTTATTCAAAGATTATAAAAAAACCACCAGTATTTAGGTTTAAAATCCTTGAAACTGATGGCGTTTAATTAATTCTTATTTTTGTAGACCTTTAATATATTCAGTTGCTTCTTTTTTTGTTTTAAAGTACTTAGAAACACGAGTTGATGAGTTTTTCTTTACTGCCCATTCTTTGTGGTGAGCATTAGATTCATCAGCTACTTGATATATTTCATATCCTTCTTCTTTTGGTGCCTTTTCAGCACTTGTTTCTACCGGAGCTTTCACTTCTTCCTTAACTACGGTTTTCTCTGCAGCTTTTTTAGGTTGTGCTGGTTTAGCATCTCCATTTATCCCCTTTTGAGCCAATAAGCAATATTCTTTGAAATCATTTGGTTCGTTTACAGCGATATCTGCTAACATCTTTCTATTAACAACTACTCCTGCTAAACTTAATCCATGGATTAATGTCGAATATTTCATTCCGTTTAATTTTGCAGCGGCGTTAATTCTAGATATCCAAAGTTTTCTGAATTCTCTTTTTCTTTGCTTTCTATCTCTATAGGCATACATTAATGAACGCATTACTTGTTCATTTGCAGTTTTATATAGTGTTCTTTTTGAACCAAAGTATCCTTTGGCTAATTTTAATATTTTTCTTCTACGTTGTCTAGTGATTTTTCCACCTTTAACTCTTGGCATTTTCTGATATCCTCCTTATTTAAGATTAGAAATTAGCGGTTTGATTCTCTTTTCATCAGAATGACTAACTGCTGTTTCTCCTCTTAATTGTCTGTTTTGTTTAGTAGTTTTTGAAGCCGCAAGGTGGTTTTTATAGGCATGTCCACGGCGAAGCTTTCCTGTTCCAGTAACTTTAATTCTTTTCTTTAAGCCACTGTGTGTCTTAGTTTTTGGCATATTATTCTCCTTCTTTCTTTATGTCTTTTGATGGGGCTAATATGGTAATCATGCTGTTACCTTCCATCTTTGTTTTAGATTCAATAGTCGAATATTCAACTAATGACTCCACGAAGTTTTTCATTACAACAGCCCCAACGTCCTTGTGTGTAATCATTCTTCCTTTAAATCTAATTGAAATCTTAACTTTATCACCATCTTGTAAAAATCTAATGGCATGTTTTAGTTTAGTATCAAAGTCGTGTTTATCAATTGTTGGACTCAATCTAAGTTCCTTTAATTGAAACGTTTTTTGATTTTTTTTCATTTCTCGCATCTTCTTTTGTTGATCGAAGCGATACTTTGAATAATCCATCAATTTAGCCACCATCGGATTCGCATCTGGTGCTACAACAACTAAGTCTAGATCATATTGAGCTGCTTTAGATAAAGCCTCTTTTTTTGACAAGACTCCCAATTTGTTCCCCTCATTGTCAATTACTAACATTTCTTTGTTAGGTACATCATCATTGACCAACTCGGTGCTTTTTGTTTTTACTGGTCTTATGCAATTCACCTCCATTTTCATTGCACTTGTAAAAAGAAAAATGGATACATAAGTATCCAAATCAAAACGTTTATTTTTATTAAACGTGACTCTTTGCCTAAAGATTAGTCAATCAGGCGAGAGGGATACCTCTTCTTTTCACTGTTATTTAATTCCTCATAAATTATACTAGTATTTCTAGATTATGTCAAGAGGTTTATTTCAACTGGCGGTTTTTGGATAATAGGTAACTTATGTTTAAGGTCCCTAAGATGAAAACCACCTGATATATTATACCATATGTAAGACCTAGTGAAACATCTTTGTTTACTGGAAGTAAGTAAAAAAAGACTAAATTTTTAAGGTCAGCGACTAACATTTTATATAATATCATCAAAAAAAGAATCAAGAATGCCAGGTTTTTCTTTTGGTTGTTTGTTGTAATTAAAATCAAGTTAAGAAAAATTAAGTGGCCAAGATAGCTACTGAGTAATCCAAGTATCACTGAGTAATCGAATGAATAGTAAACACTAAATAGCGCTGGAACTGCATAATAAATAAGAAATACAGTCAAGAGAAAACTTGATGTAATAAGAAAGAGAGCGATATATTTCGCAAAAAAACAAGCTGTTCTTCCCTTTAATGCAATCAAAACAAGATGAAACTTTTCATCATGATCATAAATTAAGAAGGTAGTAATAAGGATTGTAAAAATCTCGATGAAGTTAAAAAGCTCATGATAGCTTTGTTTTAAGTACTCTATTTCGATATATTGAATAGACTTTGGAACGAAGATATTACTTTGAAAAATAATAAAAATAGTAATAACTAAAATACTCGATAACAGGATTATCATCTTTCTTTTCGTTAGGAAACTTTCTATGAATAATTTTGTTAACATATTAAGTACTCGAAATCAGCTATTTTTCTAAATAGTGTCGGTTTATGAGTTGAAATAATGATCGTCTTATTCCTTTTTTCATTTTTAATAATAGTTCTTAGAATATTTTGAGATTTTTTATCTAGACCACTTAATGGTTCATCTAATAATAAAAGCTTTTCTTTACCCATGATTGCACTTATGATCGCGACTTTTTGTTTGTTTCCCTTCGATAGTTTCTTAATTGTAAAATCAGTTGGAATCTCAAATTTGTGCAGATAATCAAATGGAATGTTAGTTTTTTTTAGTTTGGAAATCATAAGAAGATAATCTAGGACTTTTAAATGATTTGGCAGATTAACTTTCTCTGGAAGATATGCGATTTTTCTTGTATTGACGTTAACCTCTCCACTGTCTGGTTTAATAAAACCTAATATCATCTTAATAAGCGTTGATTTGCCACTGCCGTTTTTTCCATTAATTAGGACAAGTTCATTTTCATTTACGGTTAGAAAAAAAGTGGTTTTTAGATATTTCTTGCTGGCATCATTTAACCGTATTATGTTAATAGACATTTACCAGTATCCCATTTTGATATAAAATATCGTAGTCTGCAAAGTATTTAAAGTTATCGATCACTTGTCTCTTGCTAAGATTTCCCTCCTTATATTCAATTATGATCGGAACATTGCTTAACATCAAGTCTTGATGATCAATTTTTAAAATCAAACATCCTTCTTCCTCCTTAAAGGTTACCACTAGATCACTCCCAATAATGATATTTGTAATTTGATAGGTCCCATTAAAACTGCCTTCTATCTTAATCTCTTCCAACCTTGATATAATAGCCTCATTTGATTTCATTCCCGATAGTGAATTAATCGAAATCATTTCCTCAAAGCCGACGTTTTCGTAATAGTAAAGACTTAGTTTCCCAATTTCAAAGTTAAATTCAGTGTTGTTTTGCAGCCTTATCTTTATGAAACAATGCTCAATAAAAAAATTCGATGACAGCTTAGGCATCTCAAAGGAAAGGATGAATGAATAATAATCCTCACTAATATAGTGTTCTATTCCATTTTTACTTATCTTTGATAATTCGATTTGAAGCTTTGATGATTGATCAGGCGATCCAAGATAAATGGATGAATAATTTGATATGTTAGAAAGCGGATTGGAAGCTGAATTGGCGTAAATTGGAATTTCAATCTTCTTGTTTTCAGAATATACATAACTGTAATGATTGCTAACAGTTAGGTACCTTAATCCTTTGTTTACCTTATTGACGGTAATTATTATCACGGCAACTATAATTGTTACGAGAATTCCTATAATTGGATATAATTTTTTCATATTTTCTTCTTTTCCAATCGATAATATTGAGTCGTCACAGTAAATATTTCATAAGCTCCATTTTGCATTTTAATCCAAAATACATAACGGCAAGCTACTCCGTTAGTGATCCTACCTTCTCCGTGGATATAAAGATCGACCTGGGTACCAGGATCAACTTTAAGTTTGATCTCGTATTTTTCCTCGACCTCGCGGTTAATTGTTGCCGAGACATCCAGTTTAACAGAACTTGTTAGCCCATTTTTGAACTCTTTTTTTGTTTGAGTAATGTTTAGACCGATCGATCCAGAAGCTGAAATTGAAACCTTGGCTGATGTTGATGCTTTATGGGTATAGGTGTAATCAATTGGGGTATAGCCATCGTTATAATAAGAAAAAAGTGTTTCAGTATCATAGGTTACTCGGACATTCTTATTAACTTCAAAAATTCGCCAACCCGAAAAACGACGCTTGTTTACCTTAGTTAGATGATCATTCATCTCATCTTTCGTCCATTCGGAAATAATCTTTCCTGAGGACATTACTAATTTCTCATACGAGAGATAATCGGCGTTTGCACTTATTGTTGATGCTGGAACCAATAAAAACATAAATACTAAAAAAAATACGATTGTGAGTTTTTTCATATTTTGACCTCCTACTTTATTGTAGAAGGTTCTAGTTATTTTTCTTTTTTAAATAAAAAATAACCCCTCAAAACGAGGGGTTATTCATTAATACAAATTATTTTTTTGGAGCTTCTTTTTTAACAACTTCTTTTTTTTCGATTACTTCAGCATCAACAGTCTTTTTATCTTTTTCCTTAGCAAGATAATCAGGAAGCTTCAAACCTGCCATATCAAATAACTCTTGAAGAGGTGGGATTGATTTCATTAATGATGACATGAAGTTTGAGGTTGATGAAGCGCCATCTTTTTGATTTCCACCATCCCAAACGGTGATCTTATCGAATTTAATATTTTGAATTGCCTTGACTTGAATTTCAATTAATGTTTCTAGTTTATCAGCAATCAACATTTGAACTGCAGCAGTTGGATTATTTCCAGCAGCCTTAACCATTGATAGGAAACCTTCAGCTTGTTTTGAAAGAATTTCAAAAGTTCCTCTGGCTTCTGCCTCCATTTTAGCGTAGATAGCATCCGCTTCCCCTTTTGCTTTTCTTCTTGTTTCTTCCGCTACTGCCTCAGCATCAATAATTTGTCTTTGTTTTTCAATTTCGGCTTGGATAATGATATCTGCCTCTAGTGTTGCGTTTTCTCTTTTAGCACGTGCAATTTCGGCTTGTTCTTCAGCAAGGTATGCTTCTTCGCGAGCCTTAGCTTCTGCAATTTTTTCAGCAGCAGTTGCTCTTCTTAATGATTCCGCTTCTATCTCTCTTCTTGTTGCGTCTGACTTTGAAATATCCGCTTTTGAATTGTTTTCACCTTGAATAGCATCTGCATCAGCACTTGCTACTTGAATTCTTTGATCTCTTAGGGCGTTTGCTTCACCAATTGAACCATCTCTGTTTTTTTCAGCAACAGTTTTCTTTGCATCATTAATTGCCTTTGCAGCAGCCTCTTTACCAAGAGCTTCGATATAACCTGATTCATCACTAATATCGGTTACGTTAACGTTAATTAATCTTAGTCCAATCTTCTTTAACTCAGTTTCAACGTTACCTGAAACTGCTTCTAAAAACTTGTCTCTATCAGTATTAATTTCTTCAATATCCATAGTTGCAATGATCAAACGTAATTGACCAAAAATAATATCTTTGGCTAAATCTTGAATCTCTTGTAGTTTTAATCCCAATAATCTTTCAGCAGCATTTTGCATGACGCCTGATTCTGTTGAAATACCAACAGTGAATGTTGATGGAACATCAATTCTAATATTTTGTCTAGATAATGCACTTCTTAAATCAACAAAAATAGAAATTGGTGTTAAATCAAGGAACTGATAAGCTTGGACTAAAGGCCAAACTAATTTAACTCCACCATGAATACATAACGAAGCATTCCCAGAACCATCTTTGTTATTCTTAACTTTACCATAAACTACTAATATTTTATCTGAAGGACATTTCTTTACTCTTGTAATAAAGAATATTGCAACAAATAAAACTACTAATACAACTCCAATTATTATTCCAGCAACTGCGCCTGGATTAATTCCATCTAAAATAATCATAATCTTCTCCTTATTGTTTATTTTCTAATTTATGAGTTGAAACAACTACTGTCGATTCATCAGCAATCCCGATAATGTAAACTTGAGTTCCAACAGGAATGTCATCATCATCACTTGTTACTGCTGTTATTTCTAGAAATCTGTCTTGAATAGTAGCATTTATTTTTCCTCTACCAGTTAGATTTTTAGGGACCTTCAAATAAACAACCCCTTCTTTTCCAACTCCATTTTGGTAATTTATGTTACCGCTACTTTCAATCTTATACATTGCCTTAAATATTAGAGCTACTATAACTGCCGAGGCGGCTCCAATTGCTCCACCAATAACTCCTGCCCATACTTTCGGCAATTCATCGACTCCTCCAAAAAGGAAAGCGGTCCATCCACCGATACAGAAGAATACAAGGGCTGAGCGAAAAGTGAAAACCTTTAATCCACCTGCCGTTGTTAATGAGTGATCGTTAAAGGCATCAGTAGAAAAATCAGAGTCGATATCCATATCAGCTCCACCATCAAAATCAACGTCATTGGCAGCGCCAACTAACATTAGTATTATAAAAATCAGTAATAATACCGTTGCAGTTATTGCCATAATAAATGTTACTTGTTCAAAAACGCTTAAACCATTCCACCACATTTTGCACTCCTCCTTTACAATTATATTGTATCATAATAAAATCTCATTTATATGAATATTTTCAATAATTTCCAATTATGAAAAAACAACCATTTTTTGTGATTGTTTTTTTGTTTTACTTGATTCATTTTTTCATAAAAGCTTCGATTTCATCAACTTCTTTAATAATATCTTTTGATAGGTTAATGCATCCGTTATCAGTAATTAAGATATCATCTTCAATTCTAATTCCAATTCCTTCTTCCTCGATATATAATCCTGGTTCGACAGTTATTATAATACCACTTTCAAATCTATTACTGTAGTAACCTACATCGTGAACATCTAGTCCAAGAAAATGTCCAAGTCCATGATAATAGTATTTGTTGATTTCATCATCTTCTTTTATTAAACCAATTTTCTTACATCCTTCAATCAAGAGATTTCTACCATAATCTAGGAATTCTTGAAACGAGACGCCAGGGTGTAACCATTCAATCGTTTTTTTATTACAATTTAAGACGATTTCATAGATTTCTTTCTGCCTTTTCGTGAATTTCCCATTTACAGGAAAGGTTCTAGAAATATCCGAACAATATTGTTGATATCTAACACCTAGATCAAACAAGATTAGTTCATTATCATTTATCATAGTATCGTTTGATACATAATGTAAAACTGTTGCGTTTTTACCTGCAGCAGCGATTGTGTCAAATGAAGGTTTTACGTTATTGTTGTCTAAAACATAATTGAATTCTGCTTCTAAGTTATATTCATTAATGCCTGGCTTCGCTTTTTTCATTAGGGCATTAATTCCTTCTTTTGTAATTGCGATTGCCTTTTTAGTTAATTCTATTTCATGATCATCTTTTATCATCCTTAAAAGGGCAATTGAATCGAAGCAATCTTTAATATCAATATTATAATAATGGCTCAATACCCTTTCAGCAAAATGGTGAGAAATCTGTTTTTCATCTTCAAATGAATCTCGCTCTAAGTCAAGAAATAAAGTATCAATAACTCCTATTTGATTTCTCCTTGAAGGGATAAAATAAGTAGAAAGGATATTTTCAAATTCTTTATAAGGCTTTAAATACTTAATGTCTACTCCTGATATTTTAGAAGCTTCGCTATAAGTTAATCCGCTACCATTCCACTTTGCTTCTAATTCACTAGTTTCATCTAAAAATAAATAAGTTATTTTTGAATGTTTACCCTTAATTAGTAAAAGGGCAACCTCAGATTGATTGATTCCAGTTAAGTAATAAAAATTATTATTGACATAAAAAGGATAACTAGCATCCGCAGACATTTTTCTTTCATTCCCAGAAAAAAGTAACATTGCACTATTATCATTCATTGTTTTAAAAATATTGTTTCTTCTTTTATTATACATATTTAGTCTCCCTTATAGATTATCAATTGTCTTTATGATCTTTTCATTTATTTTATTTACTAAAGCCTTAGATGAATCTTTTGAGTCACTCTTGACGCCAAAATAAATTTTAATTTTCGGTTCAGTACCACTTGGTCTAAAGGTAACCCATAGGTTATCGTTATAAACGAATTTAACAACATTTGATTTAGGTAAGTCTATTATCTCAAAATGGTCATGATAATATCTTTTTGAATGTTCGAAATCATCATGATACAATAGCTCAAATCCATCAATATTTAGTGGGTTATTACGATAATGTTCCATAATTTTTACGATTTTTGCAGCACCCTCAATTCCCTTTAATGAAACTTGATTCGTCCATTCATAGTAATAACCAAATTCCTGATAAATCGTTTCTAAATAATCAATCAATGTTTTATTATTGTCAGCTAAATAATTAATCATCTCGGCTAGTAGAAAAACTGCCTGAACTGCATCTTTATCTCTTACAAAATCTCTAATTAAGCTACCATAAGATTCCTCACAACCAAAGAAATATGAACTCTTACCTTCGATAGATGCTGCTTGTTCTCCAATGAATTTAAAGCCGGTTAGGGTTTCTTTTGCCTTCAATCCAAAAGAGAATGCTAATTCTTTTATTAAGTCGCTTGTAACAATAGTAGTAAAGACGAATGAATTTTTATCTAAATCCTTAGTGTTTTTTAAAAGATAATATAGCTCCAAAGCGGCAGTTTGATTGCCATTAATAAGGTGAAAATCATTATCGTGCAAGACGGCTACACCAAGCCTATCAGCATCAGGATCAGTCACCAAAATGGCTTTAGCATCCACTTTTTTTGCAAATTCTATTAATACATCATAGGTTATTTTATCCTCTGGATTTGATGATTTTGTTGCCGAAAAATTAGGGTCATTGATCATTTGTGGAAGATATGGAACTACATCATATCCTACCTCTTTTAAAAGCGGAACAATCACCTTTCCTCCAGTCCCGTGAAGGGGTGAGTAAACAATTTTTGCCTTCTTTGATGTCTTGTTATAATGAATATTCTTTACCAATTCTAAGTAGGATTTTTCGAGGCTAGTGTCAATCATTTTAATTAAATTCTTATCATCTTTTTCTAAAATATTAAAATAACTGTCGATCTTATTTATCTCATTAATGACCTCATTGGACTCTTCAAGATTCAGTTGAGCACCCGTTTCATTATATACTTTATAACCGTTATACTCTTTTGGATTATGGCTAGCTGTTATCATGATTCCACCATGAGCTTTCAAATATCTTACAGCATATGATAAAAGTGGAGTCGGTCTTAATTCAGGAAAAACATGTGATTCGATATTATTTTCAGCTAGCACCCTAGCCGCTGTTAAGGCAAATTCATAGGATAAGTTTCTATTGTCGTAACTAATAGCGACCCTCAGTGGTCTTTCATTGTATTTTTTTATAAGATATCGAGCAAAACCAAGAGTTGCCTTCCTAATAACGTGAGTATTGATTCTATTAGTACCAACCCCCATAATACCTCTTAATCCACCAGTTCCAAAAGCCAAATCAGTATAAAAAGCTTCCTTTATTTGTTCTTGACTTAAGGAAAGGAGTTCTTCTTTTAGGTGTGGTTCTAAGTTTTCATTATTTTTCCAATTTAAATATTTGTCCAAATAGGTCATTTAATCTCTCCATTAAAGAAAGTCCTAAGTTTTTTCATTGCCTTTTGATTTGTTGTGTCAATTGAAAGTGGTGTTATCGATACATAATCATGATCATATGCAAAGCTATCAGTGTTATCATCGCCCGAAATATCTAAGATTGAATATAAAATGTGATATTTGTTAAAATCGCTAGAGGATCTGACAAATTCAGCATGATATTGTCTACTTCCTAGTGATGTAATAACTCTTCCTCTTGGTTTATTTTTTGGGTAATTAACATTTAAAATACCGTCAAAATCATATAATTCATTTTCAATAATTTCATCTAATAGACGGACAGTCTCATCATAAATAAATGGAGCTGTAACATCAGGAGCACTAATCGCGATTGCTGGTATTCCTAATATTTTGGCTTCTTTAGCTGCCGCAACTGTTCCTGAATAGTGAGTATCAATTGATAAATTAGCTCCTTGGTTAATACCAGATACTACTAAGTCAAAATCAACATGATTAAATATTTTCATCCCAAGACGAACGCAGTCTGCTGGCGAACCATCTACTACTAAGGTTCCACTTGAACCAGTAAAGTCTGATATCTCATCAACGTAAATAGCATTTCCAATTGAGATTCGATGAGAAGTTGCGCTTTGTTGTGTTTTTGGTGCACAAACAAATATTCTCCCTTGATATGAAAGTGCTTTAACCAATATTTTTAGACCATCTGATTCAATTCCATCATCGTTTACTACAAGAATATTCATATTAGTCCTCCTTTAGAACTTTTTCACATCTTTCGCATATACCGTTATCATTTACAGTTTCAACGATATTCCAGCATCTATCACATACATGACCGGTTGCTTCTAAAACCTCTACTTCTAGTTTATCACTAATTTCTAAATTTACCTTAGAAACAATTAAAACTTGATGCAATTTTAAATCAAGCTTATCTATCGCTTCCTTTTGTTTTTTGGTTACTTTTAGATTCACTAATGCTTGAAGGGACTTACCAATAACTTTTTGTTCCCTCGCTAATTCAAGTTGTTTTAATACGGCAACCCTCACATCATCAAATATTAAAAAAGTTTCTAGTAATTCAGGCATTAAGATTGGGGATATTTCCGGCATTTGCTCTAAATAAACATCCTCTTCTTTTTTATTTGGTATTTCTAAATATGCTTCACTTGTTGTGTGTGGAATGATTGGAGTTAATATTCTTAATAACCCTAATAAAATATCATAGATTGTTGATTGTATCGATAGTCTTTCAAAAGATTTTGCTTTTTCTATATATAAAATATCTTTAGCATAGTCTAAATAAAACGCTGATAAATCATTGACGATAAATGGTATAACATTTCGATAAACATCGTAAAAACGGTATGATTCATACGCTTTGATCACTTCATTTTGGATATTTTTATATTTTAGAGTCATAACTCTATTTAAGTTTCCTCTCATCGAAAAACTAATATAGTCATTATTTATATCAAAATCATGAAGATTACCTAACATGTACTTTAAGGTATTTCTAATCTTGCGATATCCTTCACTAACTTGAGCTAAAGACTCATCAGATAACCTAACATCACTATGATAATCAACTGTTGCTGTCCAAAGTCTAAGGATATCTGCTCCTTGTTGATTGATGACTTTAAGTGGATCGATAACATTACCTAATGACTTGCTCATTTTGCGTCCTTGTCCATCATTAACAAATCCGTGAGTAACTACTTCTTTATAAGGTGACTTACCATTAATCGCAACACTTGTCGTTAAACTTGAATTAAACCAACCTCTAAATTGATCAGCTCCCTCTAAATATAGGTCACATGGGAACTTAAGACCTCTTCTAAGTAATACACTATATGAAGTCCCTGAATCAAACCAGACATCCATAATGTCTAACTCTTTGTAGAAAATCCCATTTGGACTTAGCGGATTTTTATATCCTTTTGGTAATAAATCCTTAGCTTCCATTTCATACCAAATATCAGATCCCATTTGTTCAAAAAGAGTAGCCACATGTTCAATTACATTTTCATCTAGAATTGGAGTTTTATCTTCTGTGTAAAAAATAGGAATTGGAACCCCCCAGGTTCTTTGTCTTGAAATACACCAATCATCACGATTAGTTAGCATATTAGTCATTCTCACTTTACCCCATTCAGGTACCCAAGATATTTGATTAACCTCATTTAGGAGGTTTTCCTTTAAATTTTCCATGCTTATAAACCACTGTGGTGTGGCTCTAAAGATTATTGGTTTCCTTGTTCTCCAATCATGAGGATATGAATGGGTTATCGTATCAACTCTTAATAGATGCCCATTATCCTTTAAATCTGAAACAATCTTCTCATTAGCAACTTCATAAAATAAATTTGCATATTGGTGAGCTTCTAAAGTCATATAACCTTTTTCATCAACCGGTGCTAAAATATCCAAATTATATTCTTTGCCAACTTTATAGTCGTCTTCACCATGACCTGGTGCGGTGTGAACTAAACCAGTCCCATCTTCTGATGTAACGTGCTCACCTAAGACGATTTTACCAGTACGAGAGAAAAGAGGGTGTTGATATATAACGTTTTCTAGTTCTTCGCCTCGATATGTTTTTATAGTTTTATAATCTTTAAAAGATAATAAATCCGCCACTTTTTCTAAGAGTGATTGTAGTAAAATATATTTCTTTTTGTTTACTTCTATCAAGCTATAGATAAATTTCGGATGAACAGAAACTGCCAAATTGGCTGGTAAAGTCCATGGTGTAGTAGTCCAGATTAATAAACTGGATCCATTTAAAAATTGATCATCACTCAAAATATCAAATGATATGTAAATAGATTTTGATTGTTTATCATGATACTCAATTTCCGCTTCAGCCAGCGCAGATTCACTTGATGGCGACCAATATA
Source organism: Acholeplasma sp. OttesenSCG-928-E16 (assembly GCA_030266845.1). Taxonomy (GTDB): domain Bacteria; phylum Bacillota_I; class Bacilli_A; order Acholeplasmatales; family Acholeplasmataceae; genus JAJDIT01. The sequence goes on from JAJDIT010000008.1 coordinate 21,533, forward strand.
CTGGTTTTAATCCGCGATATATCAAGTTTTTCTTAACCATCTGTCCAAATATTCTAAGCTGATCCGCTTCAAAGTCTTTATCCAATGTTAAGTAGGGATTCTCCCAGTCTCCTAATATTCCAAGTCTTTTAAATTGTTCCTTTTGTTTATCAACTTGCTCCAAAGCAAATTTTCGGCACAATTTTCTAAAATCACCAACAGACATCTCTTTTCGATTTACTTTTTTGGTTACTTCAACCTCAATAGGTAATCCATGAGTATCCCACCCTGGAATATATGGAACATAACGACCTTTCATGGTTTGATACCTTAATACAAAATCTTTAAGTGTCTTTTGAAAAGCATGACCAATGTGAATATTTCCATTAGCATATGGCGGACCATCATGCAAAATAAAAGGTTCTTGATTTTTGTTTTTGTCTAATACTTTTTGATAAAGATTGATTTCTTCCCATCTTTTTTGAAATGCTACTTCGCGAACACCTAAGTTTCCACGCATAGGAAAATCTGTTTTAGGCATTAATAGTGTGTCTTTGTAATCCATTTAAAATAATCTCCTTTATAAAAATAAATCGTCCTTAAAAAACTCTAAGGACGAAAAAATTCGCGGTACCACCTTAGTTCTAGGAAACCCTAGCCCTCAATTAAATATATACTCAGAGGTGATACTTCATTAACTAATCATTATTAGGCTTCCACCATCCCTAACTCGCTTTAATGATTCTTTATTAATGAGCTTGTCCTCATCATAGCATGATTAAATTAGTGACAAATATTCCGTCAAAGAACCATCATCGTAGGCATCCTTTGCGGTAAACAAGAATATTTTATCTTTAATGCTAGCAATATCTCCGCCAATTGCGAATATGACGCCAGAAAAGAATGCAAGTGCCTTGTTAGCGGGGTCAATGTCAAGTGGCTCAAAATCAAGTATTAATGGACAACCATCAATCAATTTTTGAGCTAAATTTGTCAGATATGAGTCAGAATCATCTGAAAGCTGCTCAGCGACAATTTTTTCTGCCGTTTTGCAGATAATTTCTTCTTTTTCTATTACTGGTGCTCTTTTTTTTGATTTGCTGAATAATCCCATCATATCACTCCTTTAAATAAACTGCCGATTCTTAAGTGTGTTGCATTATGTTTTATTGCTATTAAGTAGTCATCTGACATTCCCATTGATAAATACTTAAGTCCATATTTTGTTTTTAAATCACTAAGTGAAGCAAAAACCTCTTCTGTTTTGACTGGGTCATCTTGTTTGCCCATAGCCATTAGACCGACTACATTTATTTTATCATATTTTTTGATAGTTTCTATAAAACTATCTAAATTTTCTATATTTACTCCATATTTTGAAGATTCCTTTGTTAAATTAACTTGAATAAAGCAATCTATACTCTCTTTTCTCTCTTCATTAATCAATTTAGCTAATTCAAATGAGTCAAGAGAGTGTAAACAATCTATTTCATTTATCACTTTATCGGCCTTATTTCTTTGTAGATGACCAATAAAATGCCATTTTATGTCTTTATACTCTATCGATTCTTTTTTTTCAAAAAACTATCGACTCGGTTTTCTCCAAAATCTCTAAATCCTATTTTATATAATTTCTTTACCTCATTACTTTGAAAATATTTTGTAGCGATAATGGTTTTTATATTAGGGCAGTTGAGTAACGCAGTAGGTGTTATAACTGAAATGCTTCTTTTTATTTCATCATGAAAACTAGATGGGAGTATTCCTTTTAGGCCATCAAGAAATAAAAGAGTCTTTATATTTTTAAAGCAAGTTAATGCTGTGATTACTCTTCTAGTTAAAATATCGCTGTTACCATCTATCTGTTTTAAGAAAAAGTCATAAACATCATCTTTTTGAAGGGTAAAATGGTGATAACACATAAATCCAAGTGCTTCGATTAATTCTTCCTTAATTTTTATACTTGATGATAGATACATATTTTTAATTTCTAAAAAAAGATTTGGATTCATGTGAGAAATGATTCTAATAATGAGATTTCTTGGCAGTGGATATGTTTTCTTCTTGGTTGGTTTTAGAAAAGGAGATCTAAAAAATAATGGAATTGATTCTACTAGATAATTTAGAGTTTCTTTGTTTCCCTTTTGCAAAGCCCTTTGAAGATATAAACGAACATATAATTTCTTTTCATTTTTTAGCGAATTAATTAGTATCTTTGAATCCTTATTGTCAAAGTTTATTGAAAAATAAAATGCTGCTAAAGCTCTTTTTTTGGTGTCCTCACCTTTTAAAAAACTAATTGCCTTTGAATAAGATAAGCAACTAGCTATTTTGATTTCATCCTTATTTAAATATCCCAATGACTCTTTATTATAACTAGACATTAAATCTAAAGACAATGATGTCGCCATCTTTAACTAGGTATTCTTTGCCCTCTAGGCGAGCTCTCCCGTTCTCTTTAACAGCTGCCATCGAGCCAAATTTCACTAAATCTTCAAAAGATACAACTTCAGCTTTTATGAAGCCTTTTTCAAAATCTGAATGGATGATTCCTGCACACTCAGGTGCTTTCATCCCATCTTTAAATGTCCAAGCCCGACATTCATCTTCTCCAGCAGTTAAGAATGTTTTTAACCCTAATAAGGCATATGATTTATTGATAATCGCTTTTAAACCAGATTCTGTCAGTCCGTATGACTCTAAAAATTCTAGTTGTTCCTTTTCATCAAGTGATGATATTTCAGCCTCTACTTGAGCACTCACAAACACAATACTAACATTATTGTCATTTCCATATTTGATCAAGTCATTATAAAAAACATTTTCCATTGGATTAGAGATTTCGTTTTCAGCGATATTTGCAATTATTAACATTGGTTTTAAAGAAAGCAAACTAAAACTTTTTATCAGTTTTAATTCATCAGGAGTAAAGTCAAGCGATAATGGTGATATTTCTTTTTCTAATGCTTCCTTTATTCTTGATAATACTTCTAATTCAATGACGGCTTCTTTTATTTTAGCTTGAGCTTTTTTAAGTAATTTAGGAATTCTTTTATTAATAATATCTAAATCAGCTAAATAAAGCTCATACTTAATAGTTTCAATATCCCTTAAAGGTTCAATTTTCCCATCAACATGGATGACATTAGGATCGATAAAACATCTAACTACTTGAGCAATCGCATCAACTTCCCTGATATGTGATAAAAATTGATTTCCTAATCCTTCTCCAAGCGATGCTCCTTTAACTAATCCGGCAATGTCAATAAACTCAAACACAGTTGGAGTTTTCTTTTTTGGATTAAACATGTTTGATAGAAAATCTAACCTTTCATCACTAACAGTAACGATGCCAACATTTGGATCAATTGTAGCAAAAGGAAAGTTGGCAGCTAATACTTTTGATTTTGTTAATGCGTTAAATAATGTTGATTTACCGACATTCGGCAATCCAACGATACCAGTTTTTAACATAATACTCCTCTATACATTAAAAAAGGCTATTTGCCTTTTCTTAACCATGGTGGAATTTTACTTCCTAAATTATCGCTATTTGAATCTTCTGCTTTAATTGAGCCATATCCTGATCTAAAACTTAGCTGTTCATCATTATCTTTTCTAAAGATCTCTGATGCTAGATTTTCAACAGTATTTTCTTTGGCTTTTAGTTCGTATCCAGTAGCTATTACAGTAACAATCAATTCATCTTGTAAATCTTGGTTTAATGTTGTTCCATAGATGATATTTAAATCATTATCAGTGGCATTTCTAATTTCATCTAAGGCATTGCCAATTTCAAATAAAGTAACATTAGTGGCTGATGTAATATTGACAATCGCATCAGTTGCTCCATCAATTGAAACTTCAAGTAGTTTAGAGTGGATGGCCTTTCTAGCAGCCTCAACAGCACGGTCTTCTCCAGATGCAATCCCAATACCCATTAAAGCAGTACCTTTGTTTTCCATAACTGTCCTAACATCAGCAAAGTCAACGTTAATCAACCCTGGAATGGCAATTATTTCAGCTATTCCTTGAACACCCTGTCTTAAGACATTATCAGATTCCCTAAATGCATCTAGTAATTGAGTACCTGGAGTTGATATTGAAAGTAATCTCTCATTAGGAATAACAATTAGAGTATCAACATATGGACGTAGTTCTTCTAACCCAGTAACAGCGTTTTGCATTCTTAAAGGACCTTCAAATTTAAATGGCTTAGTTACTATTCCGATTGTTAAACAACCCATCTCTTTCGCAAGTTCAGCAATAACTGGGGCAGCTCCGGTTCCGGTTCCTCCGCCCATCCCTGCTGTAATAAAAACCATATCAGCATCCGCTAATATTTCTTTTATTTCATCTTGAGATTCTAAGGCAGCATCTCTACCTACATTTGCCTTAGCGCCTGCGCCAAGTCCTCTTGTCAGTTTTTTTCCGATTTGAAGTCTAGTTTCGGCTCTTGAGACCTTTAAAACTTGGGCATCGGTATTAATAGCCACAAATTCTACGCCTTTAACATCATTTTCGATCATTCTGTTAATAGCGTTTCCACCGCCACCACCAACACCAATAACTTTAATTACCGGCTTTTGATTAAAATTATCAAATTCACCAAATACCAAATCAATCACTCCCTAATATTAACTATAATTATTTTACACTAAAAAGATTATAATTGAAAGCAAAATTTTATAGATGCAACAAGTTCTCTACTATTTCTAATAGTAATTCGATGTCTTCATCATAACTAAATGAAAAAGTTAATCCGAATTCAGTCTCATTAGAATCAATGATTTTTTGCTTAATCTCATTTATGTCTAAATCTTTATTGTAAAGATCATCCAAAAAATCATTTAAACCATATAATTCAAAAGGCCTTGGCATGATATGATAATTAATATTTAATGCGAACTCCTTAGTTACTCTAAACTCTAAAAAAATATTGTCGATATCAACTCCGATATCTATTACTTCATTTACAGTAATAACCGGAATCGGATATTTTTCTTCTAAGAAGGAATTTCCGATCTTGCAGAAATGACCATTAAAAAAACCGGAAGATAACTCGAATCCAGATTCTGCTAAATAAGTAATAATGAGTTCTTTTTTTTGGTTAATCTTATCATATATTTCATTTAAGAAATTGTATTTATTTTCCATAACTACTTAAAATAATTAGTCCTTTCTTGAAGTTCCTTTTTAAAATCTAATAAACGATCTTCTTTAATAGCCTTTCTTATATCAGCCATCAGTGTCTTTAGGTATAAAAGATTTTGATAAGTAAGTATTCTCATACCTAATATTTCTTCTGCTTTAAACAAGTGCCTAATATAGGATTTAGTATATTTAGAGATGCTTGATGGTAGATTTGGATCAATAGAACTATGATCTTTTTCATACTTTTTATTTTTAATTTGAATTTTCCCAGAAGATGTCAGTGCAGTTCCATGTCTTGCATTTCTTGTTGGTAAAACACAATCAAACATGTCGACCCCTCTAATAACATTTTCTACTAAATCATCAGGTGATCCCACACCCATCAAATATCTTGGCTTATTAAAAGGCAATATTGGATTTAAAAAATCAACTATTTCATACATGTCCTTTTTTTCTTCTCCAACTGATAAGCCGCCAATAGAATAGCCAGGAAAATCGATTTTCATTAATTCTTCTGCTGAATATTTTCTTAACTCTTTGTTTAGCCCTCCTTGAACAATACCAAAAAGAGCTTGGTCTGTTTTTAAGGTATCCTTTCCTCTTTTTGCCCATCTTATCGTTCTATCAACCGACTCCTTCATATACTGATAAGGTGCATCATGGGGAGGACATTCATCGAAACTCATAATAATATCAGCTCCAAGGTCACTTTGAATGCTTATTGATTTTTCAGGCGATAAAAAAAGACTAGATCCATTTTTGTGGTGCTTAAAATAAACGCCCTCTTCAGTTATTTTTCGCATATCAGTTAAACTAAAAACTTGAAAACCGCCACTATCAGTTAGTAAAGACCCATCCCAATTCATAAAACCACGAATTCCTCCGTGTTCTCTTACAATATCTTCTCCTGGCTGTAACCAAAGGTGATAGGTATTACCAAGAATCAGCCCATCAGAGACTTCATTAATTTCTTCAGGGGTTAATGTTTTAACTGTTGCTTTAGTTCCAACAGGCATAAAAATGGGGGTCTCATAAGTCCCATGAGGTGTAGTTAATTTTCCTAATCTAGCTCCTGATTGTTTACATACATGCAATACTTCAAATTTAATCATCTTTTATTATATCTCTCCAGGGTGATATTATATCATAATATCTTTTTTTTGATAGTTTTTTCATAAATAGTTGCAAAAAGAATACTTTAGAGTATAATTAACAATGCGGTATCCTAGAACACCCGCATAAAAAAAACAAGGAGTTTATTTATGAAATTTACGATTAAAGACTTAGCTAGACAAGCGGTTTTTGCCGCTTTGTATTTCGCATTTACGATGGTAGTATTACCAATCGCCCACGGGAATATTCAATTTAGGCTTTCTGAAGCCTTGATGATATTAGTATTATTTGACAAAAAAGCAACAATCGGCTTAACAATTGGTTGTTTTTTTGCGAATTTAGTCAATGTTGCATCTATGCCCTTTGATTTGATATTCGGGACGCTTGGAACTCTACTAGGATGTTTATTGATGATTCCCTTTAAAAATGCCTTTGTTTCTCTACTGATGCCTGTAATTACTAATTCATTTTTAGTTCCCGTTAGTCTAGTAATTGCTTTCCCATCTAGTGAAGTAGTAAATGGTAATCCGTACTTCTTTTACTGTTTTACTGTTTTCATCGGTGAGTTTGTTTGTTTGTATATTTTAGGTCTAGTATTATATTATATTTTAAGAAAAAATAAAGATTTCGTCTCACTCGTTGGTGGTAAGATGGAAAATAAGGCAATTAGTTCTGATAAAGAGGCATAAAACAACATAGTTATTTTAAAGATACTATAATAGTTTATAGGAGGTATATGTTATGGACTATATAGAATTTTTAAAGAATAGAAAATCGATCAGAAAATTTGTTGATGATTTTAAAATACCAAGAAACGAGATGGATTCCATCTTAAATCTTGCCCAAAGAGCTCCATCAAGTGGAAACATGCAACCATGGAGATTTATCGTAATTGAGACAAAGGAGTCTAAGAAGGTTTTAAGAAATGTAATGTCAGGGAACTTCTTACAACTAGACACATCCTCTGCGATGATTCTTGTGCTTTATGATAAAAATGAATATGATTATGTCACCAAAATATATCATAAAGCTGTTAGAGAAAACTTGATGCCACTTGATGTTGCTAATAAGCAAATATCTTGGCTACTAAGTAAAGAAAAAACCGAAAGTGAATTTGAAAAACTAAGAGATGGTTTCATCAATGTTGGAATAGTTATCAATCAGCTCTTGCATTCCATAAGAGCCCACGGTTATGAAGGAGGCGCGATGCGCGGCTATGATGAAAAAAGAATAGTTAGTGAGTTGGGCTTAGATAGTAATCGCTATTTACCAGCAGCAATTATCGCCGTTGGAAAAAAAGCAAGTGATGCTTTTGACACTATAAGACTTGATTTATCTGATACTGTAATATATAAATGAGGGAACTCCCTCATTTTTATTTTAGAACGTTCATAAAGCCATATTCTTGTAATTTAGAATCTAATAATTCTTTATTTTTCCCTAGCGTAATTACATGATGATTGCCAAGTGGTTTCCGTAAAAAATAATCCTTTATCTCATTATTAATCAAAAATGAGATTTGGGTCCGACAAAGATTATTATTGTAAGGCAGATCAATTCTTTTTGCTTCAAAACAAACATACTCATTACTATCCAAATCAACTTTCAAAAGAGTGATAGGCCCTGCTTTTATCACCCCTTTAATTGCCACACCTATTCCAGACTCAAAATGGGTTACAATTTTGTATGAATCAAGCATTTGTATAGGTATGGTACAATGAGCAAACGTGATTGAAAGAGGATCATCGTTTATCGAACTTGGATTTGCCTGAAATCCTGGCTCACCTAATATCTTTTGACAAAAGTACATGGTAATGAGTGTCTTTAAATCTCCCTCACAAGTTGCAATACACCCGTTTTTATTAAATAAAGATAGTGCTAGACATCCAGTGTTCTTGTAAATACCAATTAAATCAAAACATCTTATCGTAAAACCCATCAGTTGATATTTATCTACTAATACCTTCAATGCTCCATAGATATTTAACGCTACTTCTATTTCGTTTTCATCGAGAGTTGCATTTTTTAAAAAGTTGATCTCGCTTGAATCTAAATTATAACTTACCTTATTATTTATAATGTCATAGAGTTCATCTAATTCAATATCGATCAATTCTATATGGTGCTTATTAAAAAGATTATTTTTATCTAGAGAACTGGATATTAACCAATCAGATGGTTTACCAATTACTCCAAGCTTTATTGATGGTTTTATCAGCTCATCTAAATTTCCATGAATTATTCGGCATGATATATTATTAGCCTTTAAAAAAGATGCTATTTCCATTGATGCGGCAAGAGAATTATTCTCCTTTGAAGAAATCAGGATAATCTCCTTGTTTTTTGGGATTAAATCAAACAGCTTTAAAAAAACCCCTTCTGTACCTCCAGTTTGAATATAAAATATCACATCATCTCCCTGGTATTCTTTAGGATAGATGAAGTTAGGCTTTAGTTCTTTTTCAATTTTCTTTAAAAATGGATCGTTGATATTCTCTTGCAGCAATGATGATAGTACACAAATGTTCATATTTTAATTCCTTCATTTAAGACATTAAGTAATTCAAGAGGGTGATTTATAATTATATCTGCCTTAGCAGTTAATAAAGCATCCATATCTCTAAACCCCCAGGTGCATCCAACACAAAAAAGTTCACAATTTTTAGCCGTCATTATATCAACCTCAGTATCTCCGATATAAATTACTTCTTCTTTTTTTAAATTGAGTTTTTTCATAACATTTAGGACTCCAGTTGGATCAGGTTTTGGAGGAACTCCTTTTGTCTCACCGACCGCCTCATCAATAAACCCCCTGAATATGTTCTTATTTAGTTCCTTTACCATATAATCCACCTTATTAGAAACTATGGAAAGCTGATAACCTTGGTCTTTTAGCTTTTCTAGCATTTCTAAAACGCCTTCATAAGGTTTTGAATAGTCGTTTTGATGTTCATTATAATACTCTTGATATATTCTTAACGCATCAGCTAGTTCTATTTCACTAAGGCCACTTGGAATAACAGCACTAATCAAATATTTAGCTCCATAGCCCAATGCTCTTTTGATGTCATCTTTACTTTTATCTGGATATTTCTTTATTCTTAACATGTGTGATACTGCATTATAGATATCATCTAGTGTATCTAAAAGTGTACCATCTAAATCAAATATTATACCTTTTATCATATAGTTACCTCTTACATCTATTTTAACACTTTTCTTTTGATTTTTAGATAGTTTATGATATACTCTTTTTGCATGGGGATGTATTTGGTTTCGCCAGGGCTTTGAATGGACTATATGCATGTCGTGGTTAGACACGTAAAAATCAGAGGATTCCAATAAACGGAAACGAAAACAAAACTGTTGCAGTACCAAACTATGGTGCTCAACTTCAATTAGCTGCTTAAGAATAAGTGTGCGCCAATTCTATGATTTCCTGAGTCATTGATGCGGTAACCTATCAGGATATATTAACTGTAGTGTTTGGGACAGTTAAAGAACTATACAAACTAGTATTAGATGTGTTTGTTAGTCTTCACCTCTAATATGATAATAAAGATTAACTAAGCATGTAGAGTATAGTTTTGGATCTGCTTTGTACCGGAGTTCGAGTCTCCGCATCTCCACCAAATTTTTAATGAAAAAGGTTTAACTTTTATTTAAAGTCAAACCTTTTTTTATATATAAACTTTATTGTTCATTTTTAAGTTCTGGAATTGGAACTTCTAGATTGGTGCTCCAATATTCATCGAGCTTAACAATTTGATTATCTTTAAGTTCAAAAAAAGAAACCGCTCTAAAAGAAATTTTTCTAGAAGCGCTAGTGACTTTAGTGATTGTAAATGCTACATCGCCATTGTAATCCATTTTCTCAATAATGAATACCCAATCTCCCGCAGGTATCTCAAATACTCTTCTTACATATTCTTCTGGCTCTAAAACAGTGTCTACACTAGTCCAAAAAATTTTAGCATCATCACTAAAGTGTTTTAATAATCCTTCGCTATCTCTTTTTTCAATACAACTCCAAAATGTGTGTATCAACCAATCAGATTTCATATAAGTACCTCTGTTTTTATTAAATCACTTTATTTAAAAAAAAGAAATATTTATGCAATCTTTTTTTAAATATTTCTTTTTTATACTATTCTAGGTTTTATATTTTTTCTTATATTTTCTTTCGGCTTCCTTAATTTTTGGTTGAACAAAATCAATATATAGATTGTTGGTTCTTTTAACAAAGAAATCTGCAATTTCCTCTTTTTGCTTATTATCATTTAGCATTTTAACAACCGAAAAAGGTTCATCGAAAATTAACTGATTTGTTTGTTTACTATAATATAGAGCGCAAACCTTAATATCTTTATTTGACCTTTTAAAATAGTTCTTAACAATCGCTACAAATCCAGAAACATAACTAATAAAGATATTATTATATCCCATCTCTAAGTTTTCTGGATAAATCATCAAGGAAACACCTTGGTCCAGACAATCAAATGTCATCTTAAATGTCTTTATTGAACGGTGATCTTTATATGATGGAATACATTTGCTAAGTCGATACATCATTTTAGTGAATGTTGCCTCAAAAGTCGCATTCAAAAAAGATTGGAATTTACTTAGTCCTCTTCTAAGGCGATGATTGAAATTATACAAATATGCAAATCTTGTTCGAAAATCTCTAAAAATCTCTTGTTGTCCAATTGGAGCATGCGAATGGGGAAAATAGATCTCATTTACGAATAAAGATACTGAACCATTAAGACCGTGGTTACACAAAAATATATATGGAACGTCAGTCGATAAAGGTTTGTTGCGATAAACAAAAGTCGGTCTTTTTGCTAATAAGCCGCCAAAAACCTTCTTGAATCGTTGATAACCCTTGCTTCTTTCATATGATGAATACATATTTCCCCCATAGTTTTATATATGTATATTATAACATATAGATTAAAATCTGTTTTGCTAAAAGAAAAGAGGATTTATAATCCTCTTAGCCTCTCCTTAATAAAATCATTTCTTTCGTCATCTCTGGATTTTTGATGTTTACCAAAACGATTCTCTCTTTCTTTGAAATTATTTCAATATCAGCTCTATTTAATGCATATCTAGCAGTTGGTGTTACTGGCCTTATTATTTTAACATCAATAATGTCATTATACTTTATGCTCTTTTTGATGCCTTTTTTCGTTTCAACAATTTCCTTATCAAGAAATACTAGTTTTCTTCCTTTGTAAATTAGGTTCAACACACCAACAAAGGCGGAAAGTAAACCCCAGATTAGTAGATTTATTCCATTAGATTGTTGGTAAGATTTAGGTCCGTTAATACTATCATCAATCAGAAGATAAATGCCTATACTAATTAGTACTATTCCAATGCCTAGAAGAATAAAACCAGCTATTATTCTGCCATTTTTACTGCTATTGGTCATTTTTCAATAAATCCTATCCCAATTGCTCTTGGCCCAGTATGAGCTCCTACAACTGGAGTTAAATAGGCAACAATTACTTCACGGTCTGGAAATCTCTTTTCAATTTCTTCTTTGCAATATTTAGCAACCGTCTCATTGTGAGCATGTGATATATATGTTATTACATCTTTATTTGCTGTTGCCTTATAGTACATCTCTAAAACACTTGAAACTGCTTTTTGAAAAGTTCTAATCTTTTCGATCGAAACTACCCGCCCTTCTTCATTAATACTCAAGAGTGGTTTGATTTTTAACATATTTGCCACTGCACCAGCGAATTTTGATAGTCTTCCATTTTTAATCAAAAAAAGCAATGTTTCTACAGCGAAGAATAATTTGTTGTTATCTCTAATTCTTTTTAATTCACTTATGATTTCATCCATTGAATGGCCATTTTCTGCCATCTCGTGCGCTTTTAATACCATGTATGCTTCAGCATAGGCAAGAGTCCTAGAATCAAAGACAGTAACCTTAATGTCAACCTGTTTAGAGGCATTTTTAACAGCTTCATATAAACCACTTAGGTTAGATGAAATGGTGACTACCAGCAGTTCATCGTATCCTTTTGCCTTGTAATCTTCAAAAATATCAATCATTTTCCCGATTGCGACATATGAAGTTTTAGGAACTACTTTCTCTTGGTCAATTCTTTCATAAAAATGTTTTGCATCAATATCAACGAAATCATCATACAATTCATTTTCATTAAACATTATCACTGATCTAAATATTGAGATATCCTTTGGATAGTCTAGGTAATCTAAGGCTGCATTACTGCATGTAATTACTCCAATTTTATTTTTCATATTTTCATATTGTATCTTAAATACATTTCCTCCCTCTTAATAATTCGTCTTTATTATACTATATATTAGTAATTTCAAAAAAATATTTTTTAAAAACTTAATAGTTGCCTAGTAGCAAGGTTTTGATAAATAATTTTTTCAGGAAACTGAATAATAAGCTCCATTAAAAAATCTAAATCACGCACTTTAACATACCTAATCAAAAAAAATATAAGTTTATTGATTTTAAATTCTAATACTTTTCTGCCTTTTGAATGTTCTTCAAAAGCAATCTTTGATAATTTCTTAGCTAACCCTTTACTTACTCTTTTCTGATCAATGCTCGCAACCAAGTCAAGTATCTTTTTCTTAAAGACGATAAATTCAATATCATTAGTAACTCTTTTTATAAAATCTTTATTTAACACCTCATTCCAAAGTTTATTTTGATTTATGTAATTAACAACCGACAAACGATTGATTACAACCATAAGTTTATTATAAAAATCTTGTTTGACTGAAAATAACCAAAGCATTAAAAGGGTAGGGATTCCAATAACAAGAGCCAAAAATATATAAGGGTAATATTTTCCCAAAACAACTTCAATGTAGCCAAGCGGATATGTTTGCATCGAAGGGTTCATAAAACAAAAATTAGTTCCTAAATAGGCATTACAAATAAAAGCCCCAGTTAATAATGGGAATAAACAGGCAAACATCTTCCAAAAATTTCTTATTCTTGCCTTATATACTCCCGATGATATTAAATAAATAGAAACTAAACCAATTGTTAAATGATGAATAAAAACTAATGTTGGAACTATATGCCAAGCTTCATAAAACGGTTGTGTATTGGCTGGCAGTAAGACATATAAAACACAGCCTCCCATTCCAATATAAAAGCCATAATCCTTGAAAAAATCTCTAAAACGACCCTTACTAAAAGTCATTATTGGTAAAATAATAAAGAATAAATTACATAGATGTAATGGTAAAACCCACTCCAAATTAAATATACCCGTTACAAAACTGTATATCAATAACCCACTAATGCATATATAACAAATAATAGTTGCTATTGCATAGACTAGGGTCTCTATTTTCTTTTTATTCCTAAATACAAAGTAAAATACCACAAATAATATAATCATCATAATGATCTGAGTAATATGGCCAATACTGTAAATAGGGTATATTTCTGGTAAATCAAATTTAAAACTCAAAAGTATATCTCCTTATCAATAACGCATTTATTATACCACAAATAATTAAACCCTCATAATAATCTTAGCATTATCATAATTACTATAAATAGAGTATTTTTTTGAGAGATATAAACTTAAAATCAATAGTCAATCTCATTTTATTTCCTACCTAAATTAACTTATAATAGAAGTGTCTATGTAGTCGGTATGATTGAAATTTCTTTATATGTTGCTTGGTATGTCTCATTTTTAGTTGCTGCAACAATCTCTTTATCCCAACCTATAAATTCATAGTTGAAATACTCTGTTGATTCCTTTGATGGTGTATTTCCCTCATAAGAAGGCATTGTATCTTCTAAGACGTATGAATAATATAAAAGAGTTCCATCGTGATTTATCCACTTAATGGTGTAATATCCTTTAACATCAAGTAAGAATCCAGAGGCTTGACTTTTTAATTTCATCGCAGTAAACAAATTATTCACAACGACTTCTGTTACGGTAGAACCGTTAAATATATTCCAATAATTTGTCACACCATCAAAAATAAAATTACTTAAATCAAGTGAAGATAATTGGGTATTAAAAAACATATGAGACATTGTAATTACGCTACTAGTGTCAAAACTACTTAAATCGATATCTAAAGCACTAGCAGCACCAAACATAAATGACATGTCAGTTACATTTTTCGTATCAAAATTAGTTAAGTCAAGAGTAAGTGCCTTACAATATGTGAACATTGCATACATGTTCGTTACACTTCCAGTGTAAAGATGTTTTAAATCTAGTGAGGTGGATTGTATTTGATTAAATAAAAGTGACATATCGGTAATATTACCTGGAACCAAAAATGCTACTCCCTTTATATTTGGGGCATTATAAAATAGAGCTGTTGCATTTGTGCGACTACTTGTTTTTGTCACTTTAATGCCTTTAATATATTCTGGTATTACTACATATTCTAAATTTCCATTATAAAGAAATTCTCCGTCTTTGTCTCCATTGAAGTCACTATCTGTAAGAAGTGTATATCCAGTTGGTATTATTAATATTTCCTTATATACTGCCTTATAAGTCTTTTCTTCTGTTGCCTCAACCAAATCACTATCCCAACCTAAATACTCATAAGTGAATTTATCGGTTGCTTGTCTTGTAGGGATAACATTATATACTGGTAATTCACCATCAACAACATAAATAGCTTTTAAAAGAGAATCATCACTATCTGTAAATCGAATAATATGATATCCTTCGACAACAAAGACAATTCCATTAGCCAAACTATTTAATGTGTTTGCATCAGTAACTGTTCTTGCATAACCTCTGGTTATAGTAATATCTTGGAACATACTAGAGGTTACAGAAATAGTACTCATGTCAAAACTACTTAAGTCAACTTCAGTAACACTAGCCCAAGCAAACATTTGAGTTGTGTGTTTTAATTTTTCAGTATTAAAGTTGCTTAAGTCTAGATAAGTTATTTTTGATCTCATGAACATAGATTGCATGCTTGTTACATTACTAGTATCAAAATTTGATAAATCAATACTTGTAAACTTTGTATAAGCAAACATTCCATTCATTGTTGTTACTTTTGCTGTATCAAAATTAGAGACATCAAGGACAGTTACATTTGATTGAATAAACATAGAAGACATATCTGTCACATTGCTTGTATTAAAATGACTAACATCAAGACTTGTTGCTCCCGAGCCACCAAACATAGCAGTCATATTAAGAACGTTACTTGTGTTAAAGCTGCTTATATCAAGACTTGTTGCACTACAGTAATAAAACATATGAGACATATCTGTAACGTTACTGGTATCAAAGCTCCTTAAGTCTAAGGATTTTACTCCAGAATTATAAAACATGTATGCCATATCTGTCACATTCCTTGTATCAAAATTCCATAAATCTAAAGAAGTCATTACAGTTGATGCAAACATTGCGTACATGTTCGTAACATTCCTTGTATCAAAATTCGATAAATCTAAGGATGTTGCCATTGAATCTTGAAACATATTAACCATGTTAGTAACACTTTCAGTGTAAAGATTACTTAAATCAAGTTCTTCTGATTTATTTCCGCAAAATAAAAGCGACATATCAGTTATATTACTTGGAACTAAGAAAGCAACTCCTTTTATGTTTGGAGTGTTATAAAACATTGCAGATTCATAAGTATCAATACTTGTTTTCGTTACTTTAACCCCTTTAATATATTCTGGTATTACTACATATTCTAAATCTCCATTATAAAGAAATTCTCCGTCTTTGTTTCCATCAAAATCATCATCACCAAGAAGCGTATAACCATCTGGAATAATTAATGTTTCTTTAAAGACTGCCTTGTAAGTCGTGCTCTTTGTGACAATTGCTAAACTTGGACTCCAATCTAAAAAAGTATAATCATAAATACTATTAGATAATCTTTTAGGTGTTTCACCTTTATATTCAGCAAGTGTATTTTCTTCAAAATAATCACTTTCTATAATTGATCCATTATGATTCGAAAAGTAAATAATATAGAACCCATCCACCTCAAATTGAAACCACGGAGTAACTTTATTTAGTCTTTTCGCATCTTCAATTGTTCTTGCATAACCCAAAGTAATGGAAGAATTATTAAACATGTTACTAATTGATGTAACCCCACTCAAATCAAAACTCCTAAGGTCAATCTCTGTTAATGCTGAGCCATAGAACATATTTGACATATCCGTCACATTACTCGTATCAAAATTAGTTAAGTCAAGGGTAAGGACGCTCGATTCAAAAAACATATTTCTCATATATAACACATTACTTGTATCAAAGCTTCTTAAGTCAAGGGTGAGTGCGCTTGATTCAAGAAACATATTTGTCATCGATATTACATTACGTGTGTCAAAACCGCTTAAATCAAGGGAGGTTGCACTGGAGCCATAAAACATTGAATTCATATTTGTGACGGTCGTGGTGAATAAATACCTTAAATCTAGGGAAGTCGATTTATTATTATAAAATAAGAATGACATATCGGTAATATTACTTGGAACTAAGAAGGCAACTCCTTTTATGTTTGGAGCATTTTTGAATAGCGAGTTTTCTTGTCCAAGACTTGTCCTAGTAACTTTGATCCCTTTAATATATTCTGGTATTACCACATATTCTAAATTCCCATTATACATAAAATCGCCGTTAAAATCGCCATCAAAGTCACTATCAGTAAGAAGTGTATAACCATCAGGGATAATAAGAAGCTCCTTAAATTCTTTTGCTTGATATGTTTGGTCTTCATAAGCTTCAATTAATTTTTTGTCCCATTCCAAAAAATCATATCTATATATATCAGTCGATGGTTTTGTTGGAGCTAAGCCTTCATAAGATGGGATTGTTCCTTCTTTTATATAATCTAATCCTAAAAATGATCCATTGTAATCCTTCCAAGTGATTCTATAATACCCAGAAACAATAAAATTAACATTAGTAACTAAAGAATTAAGTATAGTTGCATCAGCAACAGTTCTTGCATAACCAGTTGTGATTTTTGAGTTTTTGAACATATGTGTAGTATTAGTCACACTACTCATATCAAAGCTACTCAAATCAAGAATGGTTGCGCTAGAATCAAAAAACATTGCTGACATATCTGTTACTTTTGATGTATCAAAGCTACTTAGGTTAATCGTGGTTGCTTTTGCGCCTTCAAACATATAAGCCATATCTGTTACTTTTGATGTATCAAAATTACTTAAATCAAGAGTGGTTGCCATTGAGTTATGGAACATACATGACATAAGTTCTACATTACTTGTATTAAGATTACTTAAGTCTATAGTGGTCGCACCAGAGTTATAGAACATATTTAACATAAATCTTACATTGCTTGTATCAAAATTGCTTAAATCTAGGTTAGTTGCGCTAGAATTATAAAACATTCCTGACATATCAATAACTGTTTTTGTGTAAAGATTACTTAAATCTAATGAGGCTGATTGATTGTTGTAAAACAAATATGTCATGTTAGTGATGTTACTTGGAACCAAAAATGCCACTCCCTTTATATTTGGAGTATTTTTAAACATCGGTGAAGTAAAATTGCTATTACTAGTCTTAGTTATCTTAATTCCTTTAATAAATTCAGGTACTACTACATATTCATGGGTCCCGTTATATATAAAATCACCGTTGCTTGTTCCATCAAAATCGCTATCTGTTAAAAGTGTATATCCATCTGGAATAATTAGTATTTCTTTATATTCTGCTTGATATGTTTGGTCTTCGTATGCCTTTACTATTATTTTATCCCAAGCTAAAAACTCATACCTAAATGAACTAGTAGAATCTATAATTGGTGTGCTTACACCATAAGAAGGCATTGTTCCCCATTCAACATTAGTATCAGTTCTTAATACACTTCCATCCTGATTTTTCCATGTTATTGTAAATGTTTTAATGCTAAATTCTGGATATATATCTAAATCGCTTTTTACATTACTGTATTCTTTGTCCCATGATAAAAATTCATACCCCTCTTTTTCTGGATTAGAACTTGGAGCTATTGCGCTACTTCCATGAGATATTTCTTCTTCTTTTATTACATTATTGTTTGCATCATAAAACTTAACAGTATACTTATCTAATACACTGCTATAGTTTGCTGTAAATTCATGATTATCTGTTACCTTACTAACAACTGGACTAAAACCATTAAATGTATAAATATTACCATCTTCTGTCGGTCTTATTGGTGCACTGCCATCAAAAGAAGGTACAGTCCCCCATTCAACATTATAATCCGTTTCTAAGATACTTCCGTCGTAATTTTTCCATGTTATTGTAAATGTTTTGATCGCATATGTAGCCAAAACTTCTAGATCTGATTCTACATCATCAAAAGAAATATCCCAACCAATAAAATCATATCCTTCTCTTTCTGGGTTACTTGGTGGAGTTGCAAATCCTCCCTTGATTACTGTTTCTTCTTTTAATACTGTCCCATCGTAATCCTTAAAGGTTACTTCATAACTTTTCGTATTATTGCAGGCAAATAAAAAACCCAAACTAATAAAAGCCAAAAGGGCAATTGCAAATATCTTTATCTTTTTCATGTTTTCCTCCATCAATTTTTACATTTAGATTTTTATGCATTTATAAGGGTAAAGCCTTATAATTGATTACTTTATTATATTATAATACAAAGTGCCTGAATAGCATATATTTTTGTGGAAAAGAACTAATTTTTTCTAATCTCTATTTATTTAAAAGAATTAGTAATTTAAATATTGGATCTCAATAATTCTAGTTATCAAAAAAAGATGACGCTTTGATTATGGCGTCATCAATATTAATAATAATCTTAAAATTTTAGTTAATTTTAACTTCGTTATTAAACGCAATGTTCAATTCACTAAGCATTGGTACATTCTTAATATGAATCACTAACAGTGTATCAGAACAACTTGCCAAGTTTATTTTTTGCAAAATCGGTAAGTCCTCTAAAATAACATTGCTGATCTTTGTGTTTTCTTTTCTTCTTAAAACGGTAAATCTTAGTAAGTTCTCAAGCGTAAGAGTCTCAATATTCCATATGTCATCTGATGAGACGGATATATCTAATATTTCTAATGACTTGAAATCAGAAATTTGAAGTACCGTGATTTTTATATTATCAGTTAATATAAGCTCAATAAGTTTATCTAAAATTGGGATTGTTTTAAATATTTGATTAGTGATCCCATTATCTCTTAGATTAAGGACCTCTAAGTTAGGAAACTTACTTAAAAAAGTATAATCAGTCAAATCTGGATTTAAAGACACATTTAGCTTTAAAAGATTATTTTTTGTTAAAAAACTTGAGGTCTTCGCATTAGATAAGTCCGCATTTCCTAGTGATAGTTCTTTTAGATTTGTTGCACCATTTATAAAGGAATAATCTGCTATTTTTTGACAATAATCTAATAATAATGTTTCTAAAGAGTCCATATTTTTAAAAGTAATATTCTGCAAACCAGTTTTTATCAAATTCAAAGTGGAAAGTCTTTCTAAATCCTCTAAATAAAGATTAATTATTCCGGTCATATCGTTTTTAATAATACTTTCAATCCCTGAATTAATGATCGATAAAGATAAAATATCAAAATTATCAAAAGTGTCATGAGCACTCAAATCAAGTGTTTTTAATGCTGGAAGATTTTCAATATATATATTTAAGATCTTCACTTCCTCTGATCTTGCCAAATTATCAAATTTTGGAAGATTAATTAATCTTAAATTCCCAATATGATAAATATCGCCAATTTGTAACTCTTCTAGCACAATCTTCTGTAAGTATAAAAAATCTTTTAATTCTAGATCAATAATTTGGTTACTAGTAAAATCAATCACTTCTAATTTTGGATATTTGGCGGCGGTAATAAAATCATATACCCCGATGTTTTTATTATCAGCAATCAAAAACTCCTTAAGACTAATCATGCTTGGAAGTGAGTCTGTCTTGATTTTATTCAACGAACAGCTATTTAAATTTAAATACTCTAATGATTCAATACGACTTAAAAATGAAAAATCTGTTAAATTTTGGTTGCCAGACAAGTCTAATTTATAAACCTTTACACCGACGATATCTACGCTAAATGAGCTGATGTTTTTAAGAGATAAGTCTAAATCAATAACAGTTAAAGGACTGCCAAGATAAACACTATTAATAGTTGCTTTGCCAAACTTAATAGAGCTTAATTTAGATTGATTCTTAACATTAAAAATGGATATTCTTGCCGAGTCATTTGAAAATTCCAATGTCTCCAAATTGGTGATACCATCAATTACTAAATCCTTGATTTTAAGGTTAGTGAATTTAAGATTTGTAATGTTTGGAAAATGGTGAAGACCTTTTGTTGTTTCAATAGAATCTGATGCGACGATACCTTCATTATCTTTAACTATTTCAACCGCTCCAACAACTTCTTTTGCTTCAGTTTTTGATATTTTCCCATCTTGGTTTTTATCAGCAATTACTCTTAAATAATTATATAAGCTTTGATCTGGAATGCCAGATTCAGAGTTCCTGATATTACTATCTAAGATAATTATGTTATCGATTGTTCTCTCATATGTTATTGCAGAGTCATCTTTACTCGTAAAAAGAGCTGTGATCTCTACAGTAGTACCATTTTCATTGTTTGTTCCAAGGCAAGCATACGTGCTAGGATCGAAATATTCAGCTGACGTGCCCGAAATAACCCACTGAATTTTAGTACCATCAGAAAGTTCAGTCGGCAAGGAGTCACCTATATCGTATTCCCTTTTAATTTCGGATATTTTATCTTCAATTTTATCTTTAAAGTCTTGAAGTTTTTTCTTATCTGGCCCACAGGCGCTTAATAATAAAACAAAGACTATTGCTAAGATGAAACAAACTTTTTTCATTCATTTTCCTCCAGATATCTTGATTATACATCAATAATTAATTGATGACAAACGATACATATATTTATTTTGATAGCTTCTCTAATAATTCATGATAAGGATGATTTTCCTTTTTTAATGAAATAACCTTCTTGTTTTTTAAAAAACAATGATATGATCTAGCCCTTGCTACCAGCTCATCAGATTCGTTGTACATCAAATAGTTTATTAAAAACTGAACACCAGAATATTCTTCAATCTCTAAAGTGATTTTCACTTTGTTTTTAAAATATACGGACTTAAGGTACTTAACATTAACTTCGGTAACCGGACAATATATATTTTCTTCTTCTAATGATTTATATGAAATTCCCATTTTTTCAAAAAGAAAAATTCGAGCCTCTTCCATCCACTTGATGAAATTCGAATGATGAATGACCCCCATTTGATCTGTTTCGTGATACATAGCTTCTCTTAAATAAAACATTATTCTAACCTCTTGTTTTAAATTATATCAAAAAAAATAGATAATTTAAAATAATAATATATTATTTTTAATTAAGGTAAATAAAAGAGCTTAATCAAAGATATTTTTGATTAGGCTCTAAGAAAATACTCTTAAAAACTTTCTGCAGCTTCTTTTTTATCTTTCCCCTTAAATAGATTAGCAAATCGTTTAGGGAATCCCTTAAATGCATCTCCGACAACTGATGGAAGCATCTTTGTTGATTCGATAAAAGCGCCTCTTCTAATAATATCTTTTGAGGTTTCCTTAACATCACTAAAAAGATATTTTCTGGTCACAACACCAATTCTAAGTGTTAATAGTCCATTTGTTATCCCTTGAACTGTTGAGGAGATAAGTGGCTTCACTAAAGGAATTTCTGCAAATAAATTCATTGTACTTTGTGGCAAGAAATCATTAAGATCAACGTTTTCTATTCCATCTGCAATTAAAGCGGTGGTAAATACATTTACTGTTAATTTAGATAAGTTTTTAAATGAAGGTCTAAAGCCACACATTGAAACAATATCTTTAATCATTTTAAAGTTTACAGAAATAATAGTAAAGGCATCTAACTTTCCGTTTTGGCTGATGGCTGTTGAAACCATGACTGTTACTGCACTTTTTCGAATCTTTTTGTTGATTTCTTTTTTAAGTGAGGAGTCAAGAGTATGGTTAAGCGCTAATCGTAAATTATCATAGCCATCTTTTAAAGCAAATCGAAGTTTTTCTTTTTCATTATCACTTATTACATCACCATCAATTAAACGATGAGCGACTTTTTTATATACCCGATAGTTTTTCCTTGAATCCTTGTCAAGAGTCGTCTCAATCGAAAAGGATGGCGAAAATACAACAATCCGAACTGGATTAAGTATCAAAAACCAGACAATTACAGCAACAAGAAGATAAAAACCATACGAGACATAAGGATGAGTCCAATTAGCGATTCTTTCACCTAATGAGATCACGCTGCTTATTAAAACAACGAAAAAGATAATAAAAAATCCGATCGCTACTAAATACCATAAATATCTGGTTGGGTTTTTCTTTTTTTTCATAATCAAAGTACCTCTTCACTATTTTATAACAAAAAACGATAAAAAACTAGACAGGTACTACACTTCCTTGATATTTGTTTTCAATGAAATCTTTGATATGGCTGGAAGTTAGTACTTCCATCAGAGCCTTAATTTTATCAAGGTCCTTTCTGTCTTTACGGCAAGCAACAATATTGATATACGGATTATCAATTGGACTTTCAAGAGCAATCGCATCATTGTTTGGGTCCAAGTTAGCTGATAAGGCATAGTTTCCATTAATTAATATTAAAGGAGCTTCATCGTTATTATAACTTTCTACTAGAAAATTTGCTTCTACTTGGATATCAAATCTAAGATTTTTCTTGTTTTCAATGATATCAGAGACGGTGGCATTTATGGTTGCGCCTTCTCTTAATTTAATTAAACCAAGACTCTCTAATAACATAAATAGTCTACCATGGTCTGGAACAGACTTGCTCATAATGACACGGTCACCATCTTTTATATCATCAATTGATTTATAACCATATTTTGCTGGTGAATAAAGGCCAATTGGCTCAATGTGGATACCACCAAGGTTATATAACTGATCTTCTTCTTTGGCATTTTTATTATAATCATCAAGAAAAGGAATGTGCTGAAAGAAATTGACATCAGCTGATTTTGAGGCAACGGCAGGATTAGGAAATCCATATTCATCAATAACCTTTATCTTAAGCTTATATCCTTTTTCTAATAAAAGCGGTCTTGCTTCTTCCAAAATAGCTGCATGTGGGGCAAGCGTTGAAATGGCATATATCGTGTTTTCATCCTCAATCTTATTTTGACATGCAAATAAATTTAAACCCATAAAACTTAATAATATTAAACTAA
>JAJDIT010000009.1 GCA_030266845.1 Acholeplasma sp. OttesenSCG-928-E16
AAGAAAAATGGTGGGTCGAGTTTTATTATTCAAAAAATCGCCCAAAAACGCCCTATAAAATGAAAAAAACCATGCTTTTTATGTAGCATAGTTTCAACTTCAAAATGGCGATGCAGAAGGGATTCGAACCCCTGACCGACGGCTTAGAAGGCCGTTGCTCTATCCAACTGAGCTACTGCACCAAATCACGCAATAGTAATTATAACTTAAATGCCAATTAAAGTAAAGTTATTTTCACTTTTATTTGGTGATTTGCTAAAGTAATTAAGCATGATAGAGCACCTGCCTTTTTAGTCTGGTTTTTTTGCCATTCTTGTTACTAGTAGATAGATAATTAATAGTGGTATGATAATTATTCCTATCATTAATGACATGCCATAAACAATGCTATTTGATAAACAGGCAAGCAAAATAGTTACTAATCCCGTAAAAATCAAAACATATTTTCCGATAACTTGGGATATCATCCAGTTATAATCCGAGGTAAATGATATTTTTAGTCTTACCCCGAAAAATTGGCTTTTTGTTTTTGCGAAATCTAGTATAAATCCCATAGAAATAAAAAACAAGCCTATCAAAACATTCGTAATCGGTAAAACTAAAACAGAGGCTCCAGTTAAAGGGCTAACATCTTTAAAGATTAATACGGAAAAGAATAAATGTGTGGACATCAGTATCACATTTGAACCAATAGAAATATAGGAAAGAACGGTAGAAACCATGTACGTCTTTTTCTTGATTAATACCATACTATATATTAAAAATAAAATTGTGAAAATAAACATAGTAAGTAAAATCCAAAGTCCGTTTTCTTTATTGCCATATCTAATAGGGGTTAAGGAACCATCAAAATATATAGGAATAGTACTTGGATATGTTATGTATAAGATTGCTGAAACAGCTAATAATATTCCTGAGATGACTACATTCAAAGTAAAAGAGATTCTAGATTTTTTTATCGAAGAATCAGATATTTTCTTCTCATCTTCTAAAAAAGAATCAAAAAGATCTTCTAGCTCGATATTTAGAACTTCTGAGACTTTCTTAGCCATAAGAACATCTGGTAAACTTCTGCCTGTCTCCCATTTGCTTATAACTTTATTAGAAACTCCAAGCTTAGATGCTAGTTCCATTTGGGTCATATTCATTTCTTTTCTTTTTTTAGCTATAGTTTTACAAAATTCCATAGAGCACCTCATAACTTAATAATACAACACAAAACGTTTTTATAGATTCTCTAAATTGTAGAATTACTATATTACTTTTATTTATTGTTTTTTAAGACTGATACTGCATTCTTATAGAACATTTGGATTTCCTGATATTTTGATTTAGAATGTAAATCCAAATTATTATAGATACTCTCTATTTGTTTTATTTTATGTTGATAATATTCAAGACTCTCTAGCTTATTTTTTAAAACAGGACCAATATATAGTTCTTCATTGGAAAGGATCATTTTTCCTTTTTTAGCCTCGATAATGATATAGTAAAAATCATCCAATACAAGATGTTCATCAGTAATTATGAATCCATTATTCATTAAGAATGATCTTAAAACTTCATGCTTTGAATTTGCCTGAAGTATATATTTTGCATCTTTATTAGCATTTGTTAAAATTTCAGTTATTAGGTGTGCTCCCATTCCAGCAATGACTACTGTATCGAACACTAGTTCTGGTAGATCAAGAAATCCATTAGATAAATAGTACTCTACATTATAGCCAACAAGATTTTTTTTCGCGTTTAATAGAGGGCCTTCATTGATGTCGGTGGCAAATGCCTTTTTAATATATTTTTTGTCAAAAGCTTTTTTTAAGACGAGACCGTGATCGCAACCAATATCTAAAACAACCTCACTATTATTTAATAAGTTAGCTATAAAATCTAATCGTTTCACTTTTTATCCGTATAAAATTCTCTTAGCTTATTCTGTCTTGCCGGAGTCTTTAACTTTTTTAATGCCTTAGATTCAATTTGTCTAATTCTTTCACGAGTTACACCAAACTCCCTGCCAACCTCTTCCAAAGTGTGTGTTTTTCCGTCTAATAAGCCATATCTCAGTCTTAGAACCTTTTCTTCTCTATCTGTCAAAACGGATACTAATAAATCATCAAGGGCTTCTCTAATATTGTCTTGAACCATTGCCTCATGAGGATTTAGAGCATTTGGATCAGAGATGAAATCTCCTAATGAAGAATCTTCCTCTTCACCAACAGGCGCTTCTAAAGAAATTGGTTCTTTTGCCACTCTTTGGATGTTTTGAATTTTTTCTGGAGTCATTCCCATTTTTTCGGCAATTTCTTCATCGGTTGGTTCTCTCTCTAGTTCTTGCATCAACTGACGTTTGATTCTGACCATCTTGTTGATGGTTTCTACCATATGAACAGGAATTCTAATAGTCCTTGCTTGATCAGCAACAGCTCTTGTTATTGCCTGCCTAATCCACCAAGTCGCATATGTTGAAAATTTAAAACCTTTTTGCGGATCAAACTTATCAACTGCCCTCATCAGTCCCATATTACCTTCTTGAATTAAGTCTAAAAGTAACATCCCTGAATTATTATTAGCATAATGTTTAGCAATCGAAACAACTAAACGATAGTTTGCCTCAACTAGTTTATTCTTGGCGTGCAATCCCTTTTCAATTAAATCTTCTAATTCTTTTTTATCTTCATCAGATAGGTCTAAATCTCCGTTTGTACCATCTTCTAATTGTTCAAAAGCGTACCTTCCATCTAAAACGATGTTGGCATATTTTCTTTCATCTTCTAAAGATAGTAGCGGTATTTGCCCAATTTCTTTTAAATACATTCTTACCGGGTCATCTACCTTCACAGAATTAACAATGGTCTCCAAGTTAAGGTCTTCTTCTTCATAGCTTTCTACTTCTAATGAACTTAATGATAAATCATCAGGTTCGTCTTCCAACTCAAAAGAGTCATCCTCATCTTCATCAAGAGTCTCAAATTCAACTGTTTCTTCTTCATCTGATAATGAATAGTCGACAAAATACCCTTTTTCAGAAAGGGCTTCTTCTATTTCGGCATAAAGCTCCGATCCTTCTTTGGCATATTTTATTAGTTCATCTTGCTTGATGCCTTCATCAGCACTTTTTGCGGATGATATAAGTTCCTTAATAATATCTTTTAATTCCATTTTTACCCCCACCCATCTTTATTTTTTTTGATTTCATCTCGTTTTTTAGCTAGTTCAATTTTTTTTATCGGATCTGGTTCTATGCTTATTTTAATATTAAGCTCATCTATTTCTTGGTCAAGTTTTCTTTTTTCTAAGGTTTTTTTATATTCTTTAATGCCCTCAGCATCAATTATTGCGGTTTTGTCTTTTAAGATAGCGTTATTGGATAGTTCAATGAGATATTTTCGTGCATTATTATCTTTAATATACTTTAATAATGTCTCAATACTGATATTTTCCTCACTATCCTTTATTTGATAAATAGTCTGCAAGATAAAGATACACTCTTCTAATTTAATATCAAGATAGAGTTTAAAACTACTCTCAATGATTGGAATAAGGCTATTGTCTTTAAGGGCAGCAATTATGATTTCTCTTTCAGTATTATCATATATTTTAGACTCCAACTTTCTTTTTGGGATGTACGGCTTATAGCCTTCAATTTTTTTGCTAATTAGATTAGGATTTAAGACAATGCCAAGTTCATCTTTAATTAAATTAATATAAAAATCCTTTGCTGATTTATCTACCTTATTTAAAAATGCGTTCATCGAATCCTTAAACTCTTTGATGTCATTAGCATTTTTGAAATCTTTTCCTAATTTATTGTATTCATAAATGAAACGGTAACCATCAACTGTATACTCTCCAAAGAGGCTTTCAAAACGTTCAGGACCATATTGTTTTATGAATTCATCTGGATCTAATCCATCAGGAATTTTCAGCACTTCTACTCTTAGGTTGGCATTCAATAGTTTTTCAATAGCGGAAACCGTTGCTTTTTGCCCGGCATTATCACCATCATAACAGATTAATACTTGCTCTGTTACTTTTTGAATCAATTTGACTTGATCATTTGTTAGGGCAGTTCCCATTGAGGCAACAATGTTCTTTATGCCGATTCGGTAAGGACTAATACAATCGAAAAATCCTTCTACTAAAATAACTTGTTTTTGTTTTCTAATCTCTGATAAACTTTCAAAGTAATTATATAACAATAAACCCTTTTTAAAGATGATTGTTTCTGGACTGTTAATATACTTAATTTGCTCCTTAGAATCAATTGCTCTACCACTGAATCCGACGACCCTGCCTAAATGATTGGTAATAGGAAACATTAATCTTGCTGTAAACAAATCATAATATTCTCCGTCGTCTCCTTGCTTTACTAGTCCTAAATCAATCATATCCGACACTTTGTAGTTTTTATCAGACAATAAACGATATAAAGAATCTTTTGCCTTAGGTGATACCCCTATTTGAAAATGGGAAATAGCATTTTCATCTATTTCTCTTTTTTGTAGATAATTTTGTGCTTCCTTACCTATTTCGCTATTTTTTAATACATATTTATAAAAAGAAGTAGCGTCTTCTAAGATTTGATAATACTTTTCGTTTTTATCAACTACTTTTTTAATACTTTGCTTAACTTCAATACCGGCTCTTTCGGCTAATTCTGCTGCCGCTTCGCTAAAAGTTATATTCCTAATCTTCCGGTAAAAATTGATTGGATTTCCTCCCTCTCCACAACCCATACATTTAGCAATATTCTTTTCTGGTGAAACAGAAAACGATGGAGTTTTTTCATTATGAAAGGGACATAGTCCACGGTAATTTTTTCCGACCTTCTCTAATGAGACAAACTCGGAAACAAGGGATACAATGTCTGTTTTTTCATTGATTAAATCAAGTGTTTTATTATCAATCACAATACCCCTCCTAAAATACTAAATTAAAAAATCATAGTTTCTTCAATAATTCTTTTTAAATCACCAACGTGGGCTCTAATTTGCTCCATTGAATCGCGGTTTCGAACAGTAACGGTATCATCGATAAGTGTTTGATGATCAACTGTTATACAAAGATAAGTACCAATTGAGTCTTGCCTGCGATATCTTTTTCCAATATTTTGGGTTTCATCATAGATGCAATCAAAGGTTTTGGCTAATTCTAGATAAAGGTCATTGGCATAGTTGGCATGTTCTTTTTTTACAAGGGGTAATACTGCAACCTTATATGGGGCGAGCCTTGGATGAATATGAAGTACCTGACGGTCTTCGCCTGAATCTAGTTTTTCCATTTCCAGACCATTTAATAAAAACGATAACACCAACCTTTCAACACCAACAGAGGGTTCGACAACATATGGAATATATCTTTCGTTTGTTTCGGGATCTAGATACTCCATTGATTCTTTTGATTGTGTTTGATGAGCCTTTAAATCAAAGTCTGTTCTAGATGCTATTCCCCATAATTCATCAAATCCCCAAGGGAATTTAAAATGAATATCTGTTGTCGCATTTGAGTAGTGGCTTAGTGCTTCTTTTGGATGATCATATAAACTTAGATTCTCATTTTTGATACCTAATGAGGTCAAAAATGAAACCATTTTTTCCCGCCAATAATTAAACCACTTTTTTTCGGTTCCAGGTTTACAAAAAAACTCTAACTCCATTTGCTCAAATTCTCTAGTCCTAAAAACAAAATTCCCAGGAGTTATTTCATTTCTAAATGACTTTCCAACTTGACACACTCCAAACGGTATTTTTTTTCTTGATGTTCTTAAAATGTTTTTAAAATTGATAAAAATACCTTGGGCTGTCTCTGGTCTAAGATATATTTGATTAGCGCTATCCATAACAACACCTTGATATGTTTGAAACATCATATTAAATGATCTAATCGGCAAAAAATCATGAGCTCCACAGCTTGGACATGGAATTTTATTAGACAGGATATATTGATACATCTTTTCATTAGACCATCCATCAGCATTTGTTTTATCAAACTGTTCTATTAGGTTATCGGCTCTAAACCTTTGGTTACAACTCCTGCATTCCGTTAAGGGATCAGAAAAATTTCCTAAGTGCCCGCTTGCTTTCCAAACGTCTGTATTTAATAAAATACTGCTGTCTAAAAGGACATTCTCTTTAGTCTCTTTTTGAAATTTTGCAATCCAAGCACTTTTGATATTATTTTTCAACAAACTCCCAAGTGGACCATAATCCCATGTGTTAGCTAAGCCACCATATATTTCTGAGCCTTGATAGATAAAACCATTTGTCTTGGCATATTGTACTAATTCTTCTAATTTAACCATTTTTCTTTCTCCGTTCCTTTCTATTTTAGTGTTTTTAACGATATTTGTAAATGATATTGATAATATTTTATTAAAAAATATATCAATTTTTCTAAAACATCATTTGATAAGTCTAACTTTGTTTGATAACCAGATATTAATCTTAAAAACAAAATGGTTTCTTGATAATCTAAATCCAAGGCAATATATTCATCTTCATAGACAATTCCGCCTTTTTCTACACTCATTCCCTTTACTTTTTTACCGTTACCTTTAATGTTTGGGGCAAATCCTAAGTAAAAAAGAATTCTCGCCAAAAAAGTCAAATATGAAGTTTCAATGTTATTATTAAGAGCTAAGATTAACTCGTTAAATATTTTTTCATGTTCGTTATCTTCATAGATTAGTTTATCAATCACTTCAAGCATTGTTGATGAATTTTTAGTTAGTTGATAATTATTTTTGATGGTGCTAAAATCATTTATCAATTCACAGTTTTTTAGATTAAACATCATTTTTTTTGATTCTTCAAAACTGATATGGTTTAAAAACTGAGTCATAATACGCAAGTTTGAATTCATTTTTAAAGCCCCACTCGCCACTAGTGTTCTTTTCCCAGATTTAGTATAAACAAAAACTAACTTTGAATTTTCCTGATAGTTTTGGACCTTATAAATAATACCTTCCAAGATTAATCACCTATCCCATATTTCTTGAGCTCGTTAATGTTGCTTCTCCAGTCTTTGTTAACCTTAACGAATAAAGATAAGTGTATTTTTCTTCCTAAAGTCTTATTTAAATCTTTTCTTGCTTCTGTTCCTATTTTTTTTAATCTTTCTCCCTTATTGCCAATTAATATTCCCTTTTGGGAATCTCTTTCCACAACAATGATCGCAGAAACATCCAAAGTCTTTGTCTCAGCATTTTCCTCTAAATGTTCAATTAAGACCGCAACCGAATGTGGAACCTCTTCTTCTGTATGGAACAAAATTTTTTCACGAACAATTTCGCTCATTAATTTTTCATCAGTCTGATCACTATCCATTTCTTTTGGATAATACATTGGGCCTTCTTTTAAAAATGGGACAAGAGCGTCAATTAGATGATCGATATTTTGATTATCCTTCGCTGATATTGGAATCACTGCCGCATAGTCATAATTGTTAATATAGCTTAGGATAATTTTATCGATGCCCATTTTACCTTTAACCAAATCAATCTTATTTATTACTAAAAATACAGGTTTATTTGTTTCCTTAAAGTGATTGATGATATGATCTTCAGCAAAGCCTCTTTCTTTATCAACCATAAAAATAATGGCATCCATTCCTTTTAGGGAATCAATTGCCAAATTGTTAATTTTTTTTCCTAATAGGTTTTTCCCTTTATGCATTCCAGGAGTATCAACAAAAACCAATTGATAGTTTTCATTTGTAATTATTCCGGTAATCAGATGCCTTGTAGTTTGTGGTTTAGGGCTTGTTATTGCAATTTTCCTGCCAACGATATCATTCATCAGGGTAGATTTTCCAACATTCGGTCTACCAATTATCGTCACAAATCCTGATTTAAAACTCATTTA
Source organism: Acholeplasma sp. OttesenSCG-928-E16 (assembly GCA_030266845.1). Lineage (GTDB taxonomy): Bacteria > Bacillota_I > Bacilli_A > Acholeplasmatales > Acholeplasmataceae > JAJDIT01. The sequence continues at coordinate 7,863 of JAJDIT010000009.1, forward strand.
GAATCCTCGAAAAGATCAAAAGAAAAAGGGAGCAATTCATCAATATTAGTTTCAATAACCTTACCATCTAAATTGCATAGATAAATAACCGCATTCTTTGGAACTAATTCTCTTATAACTTGTCTACATGCTCCACAAGGAGATATCGCATCTTTTGTATCCCCAATAATCGCAATTCCCTTTATTTTTTTGGTGTCAAAGCCTTGACTTATAGTTGAAAACAAAGCGCTTCTTTCTGCGCAGTTTGATAATCCATAGGAACTGTTTTCGATATTAGCTCCATGAATAATTGTTCCATCTTCTAGTAAAACAGCTGCGCCAACCTTAAATTTTGAATAAGGGGCATAGGCTTTTTCCATTGCTTTTTTTGCTTCTAATATTAATGAATTACTGTTCATTTTTTAGTCCTTTCTAGATTGGCTTTTCCCAAAATCTCTTTTTGCATTTTTATCATATCTTTCTCTTCTTCAACACTTTGATGATCATAGCCAATCAAATGCAAATAACCATGTACTGCCAAAAATGATATCTCCCTTTCGAATGAATGACCATTTGAAATTGCTTGTTCCTCTGCTCTTTTTAGACAAATAAAAATGTCTCCTAGTGATTCATCATCTTCTTCGTCTGGAAAGCTTAAAACATCAGTAATTTTATCTATTTTACGGAAAAAGTCATTGAGTCTTCTTATTTCTTCCTCAGTAACTAAGATGATTTGCATTTCTTTTTTTTCTTCAATTGGATCAAAACAATTCTTTAAGACTTTCTTAATTTTAGTGTCTTTATTCTGAGTATAATTATGAACGTTTATTTTCATACTCGTCATACCTTTCCAACACTCTTTGAACAAGGGGATGTCTAATTACATCCATCTTATCAAATTCAATAATCTTAACATCATCTAAATTAGACAATATTTTTGGTATTTCTGATAAACTGTGTAAATCTTTTCTTGATAAATCTGTTTGACTTGGATCTCCGGTAACAACCATCTTAGAAGAAAAGCCTAAACGGGTCAAGAACATTTTCATTTGACTCCTTGTAGCGTTTTGCGCTTCATCTAGAATAACAAAAGCATTTTCTAGTGTGCGTCCGCGCATATAGGCTAGTGGAGCAATCTCAATAATTCCCTTTTCAATATGTGATTGCATAGTTTGTTTGCCTAAAAATTCTTCTAGAGCATCATATAGAGGTATCAAATACGGATCGATTTTCTCTTTTAAATCTCCTGGAAGAAAGCCTAAAGATTCTCCTGCTTCCACAGCTGGTCTTGTCAAAATCACTTTCTTTACCTTGTTGTTTTTAAAAGCCGCTACCGCCAGTGCTACTGCTAAATAGGTCTTACCGGTTCCGGCAGGGCCTATTCCAAAAACAAGATTATTATTATAAATAGCATCAACATATGCCTTTTGATTAAAGGTTTTTGGGTAAATCGCTTTTCCTTTATCATTTATTATAATCTTCGTTCTACTTTTATACAAATCGATGATCGAGTCATCTAATTTTTCCATCTTAGCTAATTTTGTTAAATAAATAACATCTCTTTCAGAAAATGAAATTCCAGAGTCACCCAATTTTATTAGATACTTAAAAATAAGCTCTAAAAGTTCTTTATCTTCACCCTTAGCGTCAGTAATGATATTGGTTTCCCTTATGCTTACCGTAATCCCTAAGTAATCTTTAAAAATTTTAAGATTGTTGTCATTTATGCCTACTATATTAGCTAGCGTATTAGTATTTTTGATTTCTAAGTTTAGTTTCAAATTATCGCCTCTACCTTTATTATAATATACATATTATAAATTTACGTTGTTTTTGATGATTTTTCATAAATTTCAAACTGTTTATCCTCATAAGAAAGAAAAAACTGCACCGGTGTGCAGTTTAGTTATCTTTTTTTTGATTTTGCCGCGCGACTTCTCATCTTACGGTCAACACTTGGTTTGACATAAAACTCGCGTTTTCGTGCTTCTTGAAGGTTACCTGATCTTGAAACATCTCTTTTGAAACGACGTAAAGTATCTTCAATTGTCTCGTTTTCACGTACTACCGTTTTAGGCATTTCAGCCCTCCTTCCACACATGTAATTCTTGAGCCCCTTAGAGCCTTCTATATTATATATTAAAATGAATTATTTGTCAAAAAAAACTAAGATTTTATTCCATCTTGGACTTTAAGAGGCTTAATGCATAAAGATTAGCAACCTCAGTTGGTAGGATATTTACTCCTAATGAAATAGATATCGCTATCTTTTTTAGGTATTCTCGCTCCTTATCATCGATACCTCCTTCTGGTCCGATAATTACCGCGATTCTTTTATCCTTTAAATTAGAAAGATTTTCTATCTTTGTTGTTTTCTCGTTTTCATCCGCCAACAAGACAATATCAAACTCTCCTAAATCTATTTTTTTAATTGAATCAGTCATGATAATTGGTGGGATAAAACTACGATGTGAAAGCTCTGCAGCTTCTTTTGCGATAGCGTGATATCTTGATACTTTATTATCAATATTGGAGACTTTCGAGATACTTCTTATCATATTCACCAAAATTATTTTACTTGCTCCAAAGCAAGTTGAATATTTGATGAAAGTGTCGATTTTATTGTTTTTTGGCAATCCTTGGATGATTGTAATATCTGCTTGTTTTTTATTTTTTAATGTATCTACAATTTTGTATTCAATCTTATCTGTTATACTAACAATTTCTACTTTATAGCACGAATTATTACAGCAGACAATAATAAAATCACCAGCACCCATTCTCATCACATTTTTGATATGATGATAGTCATTGCCAGTGATATAGTTATTTATTTCATTTAAGAAATATCTTTGCATTTAAAATATCTTCCTATTGCGATAATTAAGATGGAAATAACAAACGCTGCGAAGTAAGACCCAGAATAGAACATAGCCCCTAAGAAATCATATCCTGTTGATAGTCCTGTAAAGAATAAGACAAAATATAAAATTAGAGATCCCACCGCCAAAAACCAGCCAGTGCCTTCTAATACCGCTCCAATGAGTCCATAATTGTTTCTTTTAATCTTTGAAGTGATATCAATATATTGCTCTTCGGTTAAAGTTTCAATCATGTAAAGCTTAAATCCATAAACACTGTCATTTTCAATTAGTTCTTCATAAAATCCATACTCTTCACCCTTTTTGAAATAGACTAATTTTGTTGAATCATCTAATATTTCAATGTCCGGTAGTTTTTTGTATTCCTTTATCTCATAAAGTCCAATATCAAATAATCTTTGGTTTTTTTCTTTTTTTAATTGAGCTTGTTGCTCAGCTTTCCATTCTTGGTATTTCATTACTTAATCCCAAGGTCTGAAACTATCTAACCCGTTTGAAAGCACAACAAAAATAAATAATAAAATAGCAGCAATCATTGTTGTTCTATTTAAAAATAAGTCAAATCCTCTTAACTTTCTGTTTTTAAATAAATCTGAAGATTCACCAGTAAAAGCTGAAGTAGCATCCTCAGTTGAATTTTGCAACAGCACTGCTACAATTAAAACTATTGAAAGTATTAAAACAAAATAATCTGTAACTAACATTTAATTCCCTCCTAAGCCAATTTATTATACAATCATCACACCTTTTTGTCAATCATTAGAAAATATCTTTAATAATATATTTATTAAATCTTTGTGATATACTAAATTACGAGGTGATTTCATGAAAGTAGGTCTTTATTCTGGTTCTTTTGATCCAATCACAAACGGGCATTTAGATATTATCAAAAGATCAGCTGCGCTATTTGATAAGGTTGTTGTTTTAATTGGCATTAATATTGAAAAAAAATATATGTTTTCTCTGGAAGAGAGGAAAAAGATGGTTTCTGAGGCTTGTATGGATTTTAAAAATGTCACTATTGATTGTACAGACTTATTAACTGTTGAATATTCTAAAAAACATAATATCAATTTTTTAATTAGAAGTATTAGAAACTCTGAGGATTATTCTGTTGAAAATAAGCTTTCTTATTTTAATAAAGAACTTGATAGCAATCTTGAAACAATCTTTTTACTGGCTGATGAAAAATATCGTCATATCTCATCAAGCTCAATTAAAGAACTTCATGCTTATGGTCAGGATATCTCTAAATATGTTCCATATGCCGTTTTAAAATATTTTAAATAAGCTTATTTTTTTGAAAAAAATCATATAAAAGATCATCATCTATCAAAGGAGCGATTAAATTCGCTTTTTCTTTTAGTTCTTCATTAGATGAATTCCCCATTGCAATACCAACATCAGCAATATCTATCATCTCAATGTCGTTATGACCATCTCCAGCAGCAATCAAAAAAGAATCCGGATATCTCTCTTTAATTAGTAAAACCGCAGCCGCCTTGTTAACATTTTTATAAACAAAATGAGCTCCACCTTGATGCCAATAATAAGTTCTAAAATTTTTAAATTCACTAATGAAATCATCTATAATTTCTCTCTTGCTTTCTAATAGCCAAGTTTGAAATATTTCATGGTTTATTGGTATAAAATTTTCATTGATCGTTTGATATCCATTTGGTAGATCCCATCTTAGGGAGGCTTGCTCCTTAATATTAATAATAAATTCTTCATCAAAAGATGTTAAACCAAAGCTAAGATTATTAATAAAAGCTTTATTTATCATTTTTTTTATGTCCTTATTGTCTATAAGACTTCTATATATTACCATGCCCTGATGAATAATAATTGCCCCATTTAAGAAAACTAAATAATCAAAAAAATGTTCAATATCAGCTATGATTTTTATCTCTGCTGGTCTTCTTCCGGTTGCTAAAATAAGAATGTTATTTGGATCTTCTTTGATCTTTTTTAACAATTTGATTGTGTTTTTTGGTACTATTTTATTTTCTCTGCTTAGCAAAGTGTTATCTAAATCAAAACAATAAATTTTTCTCATAAAAATATTATACATCAAAAGACTTTTAATTATTCTTTAAATGTTGTAAAATAAATACGTTAATTAATCGTTTCTTGTTTTAGGAGGTTCTAATGAAAAATAAATTACTAAAAGATGGCGAAATCGGCATTTTTGCTTTAGGCGGACTTGGCGAGGTTGGCAAGAATACATATATATACGAAATTGAAGATCAAATTTTTATTATTGATGCGGGAATCTTATTTCCTGATGACTCTTTGTTGGGTATTGACTATGTAATTCCAGATTATGATTATCTAGTTCAAAACGAAGAAAGAATCGTTGGTTTATTCATCACACATGGACATGAAGACCATATTGGGGGAATTCCTTATTTATTAAAAAAAGTAAATATTCCAAGAATTTATGCTTCTGGAATAGCTGTTGACTTAATCGAATATAAGTTTCAGGAACATCCAGACATCAAGCCACCACAAATTGAGGAATTTAAGGCTAATTACTCCTATAAGTTTAAAGGAGTCGAAGTTTCCTTTATTCGTCTAAATCACTCAATTCCAGATATGTTTGGAATCGTTTTAGATACTAAACATGGCCCCTTATTTCATACGGGCGATTTTAAAATTGATTTTACTCCTGTTGGGCCACCTGCCGAATATGAAAAACTTACCGCTTTATCTAAAAGGGGAGCGCTTTGTTTACTATCAGACTCAACTAATGCTGAAAAAGAAGGAACTACTCCTTCTGAAGGAAAGATCGGCAAGTCAATAGATGAATTATTTCAAAATATCGATGGCAGAATTATTATCGTTACTTTTGCTTCTAACCTCTATCGGATACAACAAATCATCGAAGCTACAGTCTTAACAAATCGAAAAATTGCCGTTTTTGGCAGAAGCATGGAAAGAGCAATTGAAGCCGGACAACAGTCAGGGTATATTAATGCTCCAAAAGGAACATTCGTTGATAGTGATAAAATCAATGACTTCCCACCAAGTGAGGTAGTGTTGCTTTGTACAGGGTCACAAGGGGAGCCATTAGCTGCATTAAGCAGAATCGCTAACGGCTCACACAAGTTCATTAAGACAATGCCAGATGATACAGTAATATTCTCTTCTTCTCCTATTCCAGGTAATCAAGAAGGAATCAATAAAATCATTAATGCTTTATTTAAGTCTGGTATCAACGTTATCGTCCACTCACCAATAACCGACACACATACATCTGGTCATGGAGCACAAAATGATTTAAAAATGATGTTATCGCTAGTTAGGCCAAAGTTTTTCATTCCTGTTCACGGCGAACATCGAATGTTAAAAATCCATCAAAATCTAGCTATTGATTGCGGTATTAAGGAAGAAAACACGCTAGTAATGGATAATGGAGATGTTGCCGCATTGACTGCCGATTCAATAAGATTGGCAGGTCGAGTCCAGTCTGGTGATATTTATATTGATGGAACTGGTGTTGGTGATGTTGGAAACAAGGTCCTAAAGGAAAGAGCTAAGTTAAGTCAAGATGGAATGTTTTCAATTATTGTTTCAATCAATTCAAAAAATAGAAAACTAATCACGAATCCATCGGTTATTTCAAGAGGCTTCATTTATATGAAAGGAAGCACTGAGCTTACTAGTGAATTAGCTAACGACGTTGTAGCTTTAGTTAATGAGAAGTTAGCATCAGATGAAATCATAAATATCGAATATTTAAAAACCGATATCACGAAATTTTTAGATGAAAAAATATATGAGCTAACACTGAGAAATCCGCTTGTTATCCCAATTATCGTTGATGTTGCAAATTAATAAATAGAGGGTCTAGTAAAAACTAGGCCCTCTATATTTCTTTTAGTACTTTTAAAAAAGCAATTAAAATATCCTTAGTAATTGTTGCATCCTCCAAGGCATCATGCCTTTGAGGATCAAGTTCCTGATAGTAAATTTGGTAAGCTTTAAATAATCCTATGTCATCCTTTAATGAGAAAAAATCTTTATGCAGTTTTAATAGATCCATAAAATCATGATTGTTAGTGATCGGTTTTACTTTATTTATCTCATATGAATCATTCAAAACCAATCGATCATTCTTGCCCCATGTTACAATTTTTGGGTGATATGTATCGATCATTTTTTTTAATTCTTCGTAAAATTCAATGTATAAAATTGCTTGGTCTAGATAATCATCAAAATCCAATTTTAAAAACTTTAAAGTTCTCTTATTAATTGCACTTGGTTCAAGCGGTAAAATATAAGCACTTCTTTCTTCTTTGATATTATATTCTTTATCCATTAAGACATAACCAGCCTGAATAATCTCTGCCTTATATCCTTTTTCTTTATAATTTGCCATGGACATTTCAAAGTCTACACAAAGGTAATATTCACAAGATAATAAAACATCTTTCATGTCCTTTTTTAATTTTGCAAGAGAATATACTTCCATATATGGTTCTAGTTGAATGATTTCATTGATGACACTTACTTCATAAGCCTTTCGCTTATTCAAAACCTTTACATTATCATAAGCGACAAAGTCAATTAAAAAACCAACTTTTAGGTGCTCAAAAAAGATGGATGATAGTCTTTTCGGTAAGTAAAAGAAATATTTTCTTCCACCATCTATTAATCCAAAATATTTGTTTTTAAAATTTAAATCTGTAATAATTGCCCTCACTTGAGTCCTTCTTTCAAATTGCTAATAGTTTTTTCATCAAATCCTAGTTTTTTTAATTTTTCAACGCTTGCATTTTTTATTTCATCGATACTTTTAAATTCCATTAAAAGAGCCATTTTTCTTTTTTTGCCAATTCCTTTAATCTCATCTAACGGTGACTTTAAGGCTTTTTTATCTCTTTTTTGAATATGAAATGTAATAGCGAAACGATGAATCTCCTCAGAGATTTTTAGTAGTAATTTATAAATATTAGATTTCGTATCTAGCATTACTACTTCATTATTATACACAAGAGCCTCTAATTTGTGTCTATCATTTTTCTTTAAACCGGCAATCTTGATATCTAAACCGATTGATTGTAATGCTTCATACCCACTATTTACTTGGCCTTTTCCACCATCAACTAAGATTAAATCTGGAAGTTGTTTCTCCTCAAATAACAGCTTTTGATAGCGTCTATAGACAACCTCTCTCATCGCTTGATAATCATCATTTTTTGTCGTTTTTAGATTATATCTGCGATATTCCTTTTTGCTAAACTTATTGTTTTCATATACAATCATTGCCGAAACAGGAGCCGTTCCAAATATTTGGGCATTATCAAACACTTCGATTCTATCTACTTTGCTTCCGATTAGTTTTGAAAGTTCTTCCAATGCTTCGTTTTCGCTATCTGTTTTACTCTTATATAAAAGGTTATAGTTTTCTAAATCCAACTTCGCATTTTTAGAAGCTAGTTCTGTTATTTTTTTCTTATCCCCTTTTTTTGGAATGAATGCTTTATTACCAAATGCTTCATGAACCAACTCCTCATCAAAAATGGTGCTGAATACTAACTCATCTGGCATTTTTTCTTTATCATATAGTTGTAATAAATAGTTTATAACCGATTCCATCGGAGAATCAATATAGCTAAAAACAAGGTGGTGATTATCGACAATCTTACCAGCTCTCATCATTAATACTTGAATTGCAAGTTCATTTTCATTAAATGCATAAGAAACAAAGTCACGATCCTTATAATCATTTAGGGTTATAATTTGTTTTTCAGTTGTCGCTTTGATGTTAAGGATCATGTCGCGATATTCAACAGCTTTTTCGAATTCCAAGTTATTAGAAGCTTCTTTCATTTTTTTCTCAAGCTCCTGTAGCAACTCTTTATCATCACCCTTTAAAAATTTGGTGGTTTTTTCAATGAATGGGGAGTAATCGATATTATCAATTATACAAGGTGCTAAACATTGCCCCAAATGGTAGTAAAGACACTCCTTTTTTGGAATAGTTTCACATTTTCTAAATGGCATTATTCTATTTAATATTCTAACTGTTTCTCTTGCGGCATATGAATTAGGGAATGGACCAAATATCCTCTTGTTTTTTAAAGCACTTCTAGTTACTCTTAAAACTGGGTTTTTCTCATCAGTGATCTCGATATATGGATATGTTTTATCATCCATCAATCTAATATTAAATTTAGGTTGATTTTTCTTTATTAGGTTAAGTTCTAATATTAAAGATTCTTGTTCGCTATTTGTTATGACATACTCAAAATCAGCTATTTCACTTACTAACAAAGTGGTCTTTTCGTTATGAGCTCCTGTAAAATAGCTTTTTACCCTGTTTTTTAAATTTTTAGCTTTACCGACATAAATGATAGTCCCATTTTGGTTTTTCATTAAGTAACAGCCTGGAACTTCCGGTAAAGTCTTTAGCTTTTCTTTAATCATTTAAATCCATTCTAATATGCATGATCCCTTCTTCAAGGAACGGTTCAAAGACACTCTTAAACCCTAGAGCTTGGTAGAACTGTTCTAGATGAATTTGCGCTGCGATTCTAATTTTTTCTCCCTTTAAATTTTCTATCGCATTTCTCATTAAACTAGATGCAATACCTTGTTTTCTTTTATCTTTTTTCACGCAAAGCCTACCAATTTTATAGGCATCTTGATAGTAGTTCCCTTTATTTATTACTCGTAGATAAGCATAAACTCCACATTCATCAATTAAGAAATAGTGAATAGCATCATAATCCAAATCATCAAAATCAAGATAATTGATGTTTTGTTCAACAACAAATACATCACTTCTTAATTTCATGATTTCATACAGTTCCTTATTCGTTAACTTCCAGAAGTTCTTCCTTTGAATCTCCATTAGGATTTCCTTTCTTTGAGAAAAGCTTTTTAAATAACATTGGAGCTAATAAAGCAGCCCAAATTCCAATCATAAAGTACCTAATAAAGTCTAACAATAAATTGTCAACTTGGATCAAATCAAATAAAGCACCAACACCTTTTTGAATCCCAAATGCAACACCTAGTCCGATTACCCCTTTTAATATTTGAAATAATAGAATGTTATTGACATCCATTTGAACATATTTTTTTTCAAAATAATAACCAATTAGAAATGCCGAAAATCCACCAGCCGCTAAATAAATATCATGCAGACTATCATATTGTTTGGTAAGATCATCAAAAAGGATATTTTTTAAAAACGATTCCAATAAAATTACGGCTAAAATAAAGAAACCAGCGATCCCTAATGACCAAATGTGTTCTTTATCACCCATTTTTTCCACGATTTTAAAGGTTACGAAAGTAACTAAAACCCCAATCGCTAAGCCAGTTAAAACATCAGTTGGATAATGGACGCCTAAATATAGCCTAGAAATAGGAATTAATATCATGTAAGCAAGCAAAACCCATTTTAACCATTTAAACTTTTTGTTGTATCCCATAAATAGGGCGCTAGATATAGAACCAGTTGATGTTGAGTGTCCAGATGGGAAAGAGGAACTTTCTTCAAGCGGGCCAATTAATTTGACACCCTCTTTAGTTGTCTCATTATAAGGATATGCTTGGTATGGTCTTAATCGATCAGCAGCAACCTTTACTACCCCAGTAACTACTGAACTAGCAATAAATCCCATCGCAAATTTATGAGCAAATTTCTTATCCACAATCCAATATAATAAAGCAACTAATACAATAAAGAAATATTGATCTCCTAAAATTGTGATTGTCTTAAAAATAAAATCAAAAAAACCATTTGAAATAGCCTGAATAGCACGAACTATCTCAACTTCCCAATTAGTAATCCCATCTACAAAACTTAGTACATTCATAATTAATATCTCCTCTTATTTTTGATTATCTTCTAAGCTATTAACATCGGAAGCATTATTTTTATTTTTCTTGTTAAGCTTTCTTTTTATTTCTAGTTTTTCTTTAACCTTTACAATTGCTTTTTCTTCTTTCATCGAAAGAGCAACATAGGTATACCCCTTTGGTTTACTAAATACCCATCTACCTGTTTTATTTCTTATAAGTAATCCTTTGGTCACACATTTTTTTATCACTTTTTTAGCGGCGTTATATCCTAGTAATAATAGTTCCTCTTCATATTTTTTATTAAATTTAACGGCATCTGCCAAATCAACGAAAAAGTTTTTATGAAAGATAGCATTAGAACCAAAGTCTATATGTAAAATATCACGATCTTCATATGATTCATTATCAAATCTAGGATCTATTGGTACCGATAAAATAATATTACAATTATCATCTAGTAATGGCTTAACCGGATAGTTATCTAACAATCCGCCATCAACATAAAACTGTCCATCAATTTCGGTATACCCAAAAATAAGCGGTATTGAAGCTGAAGCCAATATCGCTTTAAAAGGCTCTTTTACGGTGTTAAGATTAAATACGCTAACCTCCATATTCTTCATATTAAGTTGGGAAATGATCGTATTACCACCTAACAATTTACATGCAGTTGCATATCCATTAACCTTTGATTTTCTAATATTTTTTAGTGGTATTTTAGATGTAACGTGGTCTACCAACTTTTGAATATTATAAACCCCTTTATGGTCCTTTCTAGTTTCAGCGAACACATACTCCTTATCCATATATTTCCACATTTCTTCCATGTAAGAATATTTTCTTTTAACCATAAATAAAAGAGCATTTATTGAACCAATCGAGGTTCCCGATACTGATTGTATGTTTGATGTTAAACCTTTTTCTTCTAATGCCTTTATGACCCCTAATTGATAAGCACCCTTAGCTCCTCCACCGGCCAACATTAGTCCAATCTTATTTTTCATATTTTCACCTTATCTGCTATCTTTCTTAACCTTGCTTGTTGGTCTTTTTCTTTTAGTGACTCGCGTTTATCATAGTCCTTCTTTCCCTTAACTAAAGCTATTTCTAGTTTTGCTAATCCGTTTAGAAAATATAGCTTTATGGGAATCACTGTTAATCCTTGTTCCTTGGTTTTGCCATATAGCTTTGATATCTCTTTTTTATGTAGAAGCAACTTTCTAGTTCTAAGTTCCTGATGATTAAAGATGTTAGAAAATTCGTATTTTGCAATATGCATATTCAAAACAAATGCTTCCATATTCTTAAAAACGACATAAGAATCATTTAGGCTTACCTTTCCTTGCCTTATTGATTTTATCTCGCTACCTACTAATTGTAAGCCTGCCTCATATGTCTCTAAAATAAAATAATCATGCCTTGCCTTTTTGTTTTGTGCGACGACCTTCATTCTTTTTTTCCTTTTTAAATATTTTAAAGTTTATTAGTCTTTCAAGCGGATTGACTGATAATACTTCTACTTTTATTGTATCACCTAGTTTATAGATATTACCATAATTATTTACTAATGAATAGTTTCTTTCATCAAACTCATAAAACCCTTTAATATCCCTTATTGAGATAAAACCTTCAATTCCGTTACTTAGTTTAACGAACATTCCATGACCACTAATTTTAGTTATTATACCTTGATATATATTGCCTATCTTATCCATAAGATAATTAATTGTCATTAATTTATCTACATCTCTTTCCATATCAATCGCTTTTCTTTCGTTTGTGGAAGAATGGCTACAAATCGGATCAAGAATTTCTTCAAAATGAGAAATCTTTTTTCTTAAATCATTGGGTTTAAAAATCAGTTCATTTAAAAGTCTATGAATAACTAAATCTGGGTATCTTCTAATTGGCGATGTGAAATGTGTATAGTATCTTGCCTGTAGACCATAGTGAATTCCAAGATGATTAGCATATTTAGCTTTTTTCATCGCCCTTAAAAGCGCATTATGAACAATATATTCATACCTTGTGCCTAATGACTGATCGGTAATCTTTTGCAATACCTTAGGGTTGAGATTTTTATAATTGATTGGAATTCCTAATGCTTTAATTGTTGTTATTGCATCATCTAGTTTATCTTGATCTGGGTTTTCATGAATCCGATAAATAGATGGATATTTAAGGGAATTAAGATGAAAAGCTACTGTCTCATTAGCAGCTAACATAAATGATTCAATCAATTCCTCACCGTCTTTAGTTTCTCTTTTTTCAATGTCGATTACTTTTTCATTTTTAATGATGAATTTTAATTCCTCACTCTTAAAATTAATTGCCCCTCTTTTTCTTCTAATTTTCTTTAAGATATTGGATAGTTCATTCATCTTGATTAGTGTATTATCAATTTCTTGATTACCCGTTGAGGTTCCATTATATAAAAGATCGTTCACCTCTGAATAACTAAGCCTTTTTTTGGATTCGATTATTGATGGATAAATTAAAAAATCCAAAACTTTTCCGGTATCATCAATTTTCATATCACATGTTACTGTCAATTTATCTTCAAAAGGATTTAAGGAACAAAGATTGTTAGAAAGATAATGAGGCAACATCGGGATCACTCTATCTGCTAGATAAACACTGGTCGCTCTTTTATAGGCTTCTTCATTAACTAAAGTATCTTCCCTAACAAAGTAGGACACATCGGCGATATGGACTCCTAAATGATAATAAGTACCATCATAAGATAAATCTATTGCATCGTCTAAATCCTTAGCGTCTTTTCCATCGATCGTTATGATGAGTCTATCTCTAAGATCGGTTCTTTCTTTTAGCTCTGCCTCCATGTTTATGTTAAATGCGGCGACTTCATCTAAAACCTCTTCACTAAATTCTAAAGGCCAGTTATAACTATAGACGATTTTTAGTATATCTATCCCTGGGTCATTGATATGCCCAACGATTTTATTTAATGATGTAATAATTTCATTATCTTTGATAGAAATGATAAAAAGACTTACGACATGCCCATTAACCAAATGAGAAGTATCATCTATAACTGTGATGAATCGTTCTAAATCCTTATCAGTATAAAATCTAATTTTTTTATTCTTTATTTTTACGGTCGCAATTATCGATTTTAATGCTCTCCTTAGCACCTTATCAACGATGAAATCATTCTTGTTTTTTCTTACCAATACTATGTCATCATCTAGCGCATTATTAAAATCTCTTTTTTCTATATAAAAATCTTCTTCATCTTGAATTAAAAAGGCAAAGTTCTTTTTTACATCAATTCTTCCAAGATAATATTCATTTTTTAAATGGATATTATCCCCTAAAATCAAAAAATAAGGGGACAACTTAATTTCTTCTAATTGCTCCTTAGATACTTCATCTATCGATATTGATCTAATCTTTAAATCATATAATTTTAGTAAAAATTCATTCATTATAACTTCCTTCTTTTTAATTATAACATATAATTAAATAACCCTAAATAATCAAAAAAACAAACACCTAAAAAAATGAGGATTGAAATACAATCCTCATTACTTGTTATTCGTCCTCTGAAAAGAAATATTTTCCTTTTCCTTGTCTCTTTGCTTTATACATCGCTTCGTCAGCACTCTTTAAAACCTTATTAGGGTCAAAATTATTCCTATTGAATGTCTTTATCCCAACTGATAGTGAAACACTAAACTCTTGTATTACCCGATTGTCTTTAAAGAATTCTTTAAATTTATCGAATAAACCTTCAGTAAACGCTAAAGCTTTTTCTTTATCTGAATCATTTAAAATTACAATGAACTCATCGCCACCAAGTCTAGCGATAAAATCAACTGTTCCACCACCTGGTCTAGATATAAAGTCCTCACTACTTATTGAATGCCTTAAGAAATCAGCAATATCTTGTAAGACCTTGTCTCCAACTAAATGCCCTTTTGTGTCATTAACTGTTTTAAAATTATCTAAGTCGATAAATAAGGCGGCTGAATATTCTTCTTTTTCTTCCTTGTTTTGATTTTCAACTTCTCTTCCTAACTCACTCATTAATGAAGCTCTGTTTGGTAGTTTAGTTAGTGTATCATAGTATGCCATTCTCTCGATTTCATCTTGCATTTTTTCGTTTTTCTTTAATATCTTTACGATGAAATATCCACATATAGAAAATGTTAGGAATACGACCACCTCAAGGCTAATAATACTAATTAAAAAAGAATTCTTATTTTGGGTAATCAAACTATCTTCAATGTCCACACAAATGATTGCAATTACCTCGCCGTTTTCATCTAGTAAAGCCCTAAAGCCCATAAAGAAACTACCGAATTGATCTGTATCACGAGTAATAAATACTTCATCTTTATTAGTTATTGCTTGATAAAAGGTTTCAAACAATTCTCTTTCCTCTTTGTCATCTGATTCCTTACTTACGTAAGTATCTCCTAAAGAGAATGAAGGAAACTCATAATCGTCGCCTCTAGTGTCTATCGCTGGATCAGTATCTAAAACAAACACGAATTGGTCTTTAGTTCCATCCGAATTACTATCATATAGCACTAATGTATAAATACCAGTTACAGCGGTTTCCTTAGAGAATGTTGATAGTAAATCAACTAATGATGAAAAGGCGGTTATATCAAAGGCACCAAGTGCTTTATTATAATAGTTACTAAACGTTGGATCGTTTTTTAAAAAATCCTCTATTTCTTCTATTGTTTTTCCTGCTTCTTCTAATTCTTCGATCTTTTCATTTAGTTTTATGTATGTATCATTATATTCCTTAATATAACCATTAAGAGTAATATGTTCATCTAAATGTTCCTCAATTAAAACAGTTGCTGCATTAACATTAGACACCAATCTTGATTCTGTACTAGTTATAATTGTATTTTTTGATGATGTATAAAACAAAATAGCAGAAACAGTAAAAAGTGTGATGACTACAACACACATTACACAATAAATCCCTACAAACACTTTATTCTTCATGACTTTCAAACCAGACACCCTTTCTTGTTATTAAAAACATTGTTATTTTATCAAATCTACTATCTCTTTACAAATGGAACGATAATGAATAATAAATCATTAATATAAGTTATTCGTCTTTAGAGATATAGTATTTGCCCTTACCTTGTTTTTTTGCTTTATACATCGCTTCATCTGCTTTTCTTAATATCTCGTTAGGATCATAATTATTCCGATCATAAAGTTCGATCCCAATCGATAATGAAACAGAAAATTCATTGACTATATGATTATACTTGAAATAACTGCTAAAATCTTTATGCAATTTATCAGCGAAACTTACTGAGGAAGCCTCATCTGCATCACTAAGCAATATCACAAACTCATCGCCACCCAAGCGGGCAATAAAATCAACGTCACCACCTGGTTTTGAAATGACATCAGTTCCCCCAATTGAGTCCCTTAAAAAATCAGCAATGTCTTGTAAAACTTTATCTCCAATCAAATGACCTTTTGTGTCATTTACTTTTTTAAAATTATCTAAATCAATAAATAAGATTGCACCAATATTTTTCGCATTTTTATCTTGGTTATTCTTATCTTCTGTTAAAGCACTCATTAGTGCAGCTCTATTTGGAAGTTTAGTCAATGAGTCATAATAAGCCATTCTTTCGATTTCTTCTTGCATATTATCATTTTTCTTTAAGACTCGATAAATGAAAATGCCAGAAACAATAAAAGTTACTAAGATAACAAGTTCAAAAACAATTATATTTATAAAAAATGAGTTTTGGTTATTTCTAATCAAACTATCTTCAATATCAACACACATTAACGCAATCACTTCACCATTCTTATCTAGAATAGCTTTAAACCCCATAAAGAAACTACCAAATTGATCTTGTTCTCTTGTAATAATTACCTCATTTTTCTTTTCAATCGCTTCATAGAATTTATTATAAAGAGCTATTTCATCCTCATTTGAAGATAATTTACTAACATATGGATCTCCAATCGAAAAACCTGGGAATTCATATTCCTCGCTTCTTGGATCAACTGCTTGGTCGGTATCAAAAACAAATACAAAAGTATCTTTTTCTTGATCATCATCTGAATCAAATGGAACAATAGTATACATTCCAGTAACATCAGTTTCTAATGTGAATTCAGCTAAAATATCTACTATACTTGTATATCTTTCATCATCAAAGATGGCTTCTATTTTATCGATTTTAGGAGATAAATTAGGATCACTTCTTAGAATACTCTCAATTTCTTCTGAATCTTTCCCTAGCCCTTGAAGTCTATCCATTTCATCATAGAGTTCGATATATAAAGGGTAATATTCCAAAATTTTCTCATTAAAATAAATATGATCATCTAGATGATCAGTCATAATGACAGAAGCTGCATTAACATTTGAAACAAGTTTTTCCTCTGTGCTAGAGATTATTGTACCTCTTGAGGAAATATAAAAAATACTCGCAAAAATAGTCAATATGGCTATTATGAAAGTGCACATTAAAACATATATGGTAATGTATAACCTAGTTTTCTTCATGTTATTTTCCTTTTTGAAATACATAGCTAGTTTATCAAATTTTATTTTTTTTCTCAACTGTTTATAATAAATTATATTAAAATATAAAAGGCGCTTCAAATTGAGGCGCCTTTTATGTTTAGCAAAACTATTTTTTTAAGTTATAAAATGATTTTAATCCTAGATAAGAAGCGGTATCACCTAACATATCTTCAATTCTAATTAATTGATTATATTTCGCGATACGATCTGTTCTAGAAGCTGATCCAGTTTTAATTTGTCCACAGTTAGTAGCAACAGCGATATCAGCGATTGTCGAATCTTCTGTTTCACCAGATCTGTGAGAAACAATTGCAGTATAGCCAGCTCTTTTTGCCATTTCAATTGCATCAAAAGTTTCTGTTAACGTTCCGATTTGGTTTACCTTAATTAAAATTGAGTTTCCGATTCCCTTTTCAATACCCATAGCTAATCTCTTGGTATTAGTAACAAATAAATCATCACCTACAAGTTGAACCTTAGATCCAAGTTTATCTGTTAAATATTTCCAGCCATCCCAGTCATCTTCTGCCAAACCATCTTCAATTGAAATAATTGGATATTTAGAAATCAAGTAATCATAGAAATCGGCAAGTTCTTTAGAACTCATTATTTTTCCACCTTCACCTGCTAAAACATATTTTCCATCTTTGTAAAACTCAGAAGCAGCAACATCCATTCCAAGGAAAATATCTTTTCCTGGTTTATATCCAGCCTTTTCAATAGCCTCAACAATTACCATTAAGGCTTCTTCATTTGATCCTAAGTTTGGTGCAAAACCACCTTCATCTCCAACGTTAGTGTTATAGGCATTTCCATTAGCATCTTTCTTAGATTTTAAAACTGCTCTTAAATTATGGAAAACTTCCGCTCCCCATCTAATTGCTTCTTTAAAAGAAGGTGCTCCAACTGGTAAAATCATGAATTCTTGGAAGTCCACATTATTATCCGCGTGAGATCCACCGTTAATAATGTTCATCATTGGCACTGGTAATTGTTTTGAATTAAAGCCACCAAGATATGTAAATAATTCTACTCCTAATAAATCAGCAGCTGCTCTTGCACAAGCCATTGATACACCTAAGATTGCATTAGCTCCTAATTTTCCTTTATTATCTGTACCATCTAAAGCAATTAATGCTTGATCGATACCTACTTGGTCTGTTACATCAAAACCAAGAATTTCTGGGGCGATTATTCTGTTAACATTATCAACAGCCTTTAAAACACCCTTACCAAGATAGCGTTTTTTGTCGCCATCTCTTAATTCTACTGCTTCATGGACTCCTGTAGATGCTCCTGATGGAACTAATGCTCTACCAAATGATCCTGATTCAGTATAAACTTCAACCTCAACAGTTGGATTTCCGCGTGAATCTAGAACTTCGCGCGCATAAACGTCAGTAATAAGTGGCATGGTAATACTCTCCTTTTATCTTTTTTTATTTATTTTTTTTACTTTGACCATAAACATTATATAATAATTAAATCAAATATAAAACTACTTTGAAAATAAAAACGCTTACTTTTAGAAACTGGAGTTCTTATATACAAATAAGATTGAAAAACTAAAAACTAGAATGTCTAATATAAACTGAAACACCGAAAGAAATGTTATCTGATTAATCCATGGTCTCCAAAGAAATCCAAATGTATTAAGGGGGTTAAATATTTCATATACATATTTAAAATATGATAGTTTTTGAGTCAATAACGGGGTGAATAAGAAATCAATAGTGTAAAAGACACTATGCAATAAATAAAAAGAAAAAATAAAGAATAAAACTCCTAATAAACGAAAGACAATATGTCCATCTTCCTGCTGTGATTTAATCTTTTTTGATAATAAATATCCAACGATAAATGCTAAAACCAATAAAAAGCTAAATGAAGGGATAAATATCGAAATATAGCCTACGATTCCAAAGGAAACGCCATATATTATTGAAAATAATAAACCACTTTTGACTACTTTTTTTAATGAAATCTTGTCTATTGGTTTCATAAATTGAACTTTTAGTTTATTAAACATTTTATCACCTCTTATAATATATCAAAAATAAGGTGAATTTAGTGTTTTTTATTCAATATTGGTATCATTCACATTTTCTTTTTCTAATTTCTTATTTGGCCAAATATCTTTAACATAATTTATAGTCATCAAACGAGCAGCAGTGATTGTTCCCACTAGAGCTGATGATATCCCCTTAACAAAGTTAAAAGGCACATAAGTAACAATACAAAATATAAAGAATCCAAAAACTGAGATATCTTTGACATTTATTCCCGCTAAAGCCCCTCGATACTGTGGATCACCAATCATCGAAAATACAGTTACATGGAAGTTGTCTGCCCCAATTAAAAAGTATAGATACATAGGCGTTGAAAACAAGAAGTTAAAGAATAACATAGTGACTGCTAGAAAAACTGATGTAAAGGCAACATCAATACCTATTTTGATAAAGATGTTTTTCGCTTTATTTACTTTCTTTAGTATCATGAAGGAAAACACATACATAAAAGATGCAAAAAGGGCCATGAATTCTTCAAACATACCCGCCCATGGGCCAAGTTGAGCACCTAGTCTTATTATTAAAAACCGTAAGAGTGCCTTAATAAAAAGCATAATAGAGGTTCCCTTAAAACCAATAATCCCAATGGATATTACCGTGATAACATCACTAAAATCCAGCCTAAGTCCGATAATTGACCCTGGCCAAGGAATTTCCCATAAGCCTAATACTATTGCTAGGGCAGAGAAAATCGCGATTACTGCTACCCTTTTAATGGCAGCCCTATTCTTTTGTTGTTGATTCATTTTTAAATCCTCCTTAAAATAAAAAATTTGACCTCAATATCCAAGGCCAAAAAAATTATCTAAAAAAGATTTTCGTTCCATCCAGACTTTAACTGTCGGTTCTAGAATTTCACTAGATCAGCTACTAAATGTAGGTCGCGGACTATACCGCCGGTAGAGAATTACACTCTGCCCCCGAAGATATTAAGTTATCTATATTATAGTGCACATCACACAATTTGTGAAGCTTTTTAGTGAAAAAACCGTTTTCATTGGCTTTTTATTAGTATAATAATTAAATTGATGTAAAATAAAAGGCGAGGTGACAATTATGAAAGTAAATAAATTTGCAGCGTTAATTATATTAGATGGTTACGGAATAGCTCCTGCATCAAATTCCAATGCAATAAGTTTGGCAAAAAAACCATTCATTGATGAATTATTTAAAAACTATCCCCATAATACATTGGAAGCTTCCGGTGAAGCAGTAGGTTTACCAGATGGACAGATGGGTAATAGTGAGGTAGGACATCTTAACTTAGGAGCAGGGAGAGTTGTTTATCAATCTCTAACAAGAATCAATGTTTCTATAAAAGACGGATCATTTTTTCAAAATGAAGCATTTTTAAAAGCCTGTAACCACGTTAAAAAAAATAATTCAAAATTACATATACTTGGTTTAGTATCTGATGGTGGAGTCCATTCTCACACATCACATTTTAAGGCTTTGCAGGATGTTGCTAATCAAAATGGTATTGGTAATAAAACATATTTACACGCTTTTTTAGATGGAAGAGATACACCACCAACAAGTGGAAAGTCATATCTAAAGACCCTAATAGACTATAATATGCAAGTTGCAACTGTTTCTGGAAGATATTATGCAATGGATAGGGATTCAAATTGGGATCGTCTACAAAAGGCATATGATGCAATGGTTTTAGGAAAAGGTCCACATTTTAAAAATGCATTAGAAGGTATTGAAAATTCATATAAAGAATCGATTACTGATGAGTTTGTCGTGCCATTTGTTGTGGATGATAAAGGATTAATTGGTGATAATGATGCCGTCATATTTGCTAATTTTAGGCCTGATAGAGCTATTAGAATTTCTACTGCTATTTCGAATCTAGATGGCGTAAAAGATTACTATATGGAAGGAAAAGCTACTTTTAATGCTACTCCTTTAAAAAACATTTTTTATGTATCAATGATGCATTATGCTGATACCGTAAAAGGATTAGTCGCTTTCCCTCTTCAAACTCTTGATAATTTATTTGGTGATGCTGTATCGAATGCCGGTTTGAGACAACTTAGAATTGCCGAAACAGAAAAGTATGCTCATGTTACCTTCTTCTTTGATGGGGGAGTCGATAAAGAAATTAAAGGCAGTACTAGAATTTTAGTTCCTTCACCAAAGGTTGCAACCTATGATTTAAAACCTGAAATGAGTGCATTTGAAGTTAAGGATAAAGCGGTAGCAGCTATTAAATCAAAAGAATTTGATACGATGGTTCTTAATTTTGCGAATCCAGATATGGTAGGTCACACTGGTGTAATCGAGGCGGCAGTTAAGGCAATTGAAACTGTTGATACATGCTTAAAAGAAGTTGTTGAAGCAATTAGTTCAATTGGTGGAGTAGCAATTATTCTAGCTGATCATGGTAATGCAGAAAAAATGAGGGAACCAGATGGATCTCCTCATACCGCTCATACAACTAATTTAGTTCCAGTTGTCATAACCGATAAAAATGTCAAAATTAACCATGGAGCACTTTGTGATATCGCCCCAACCTTATTAGATATCTTAGGTCTTCCTATTCCAAGCGAAATGACAGGTAAATCATTAATCAAATAGTTATTAAGATATAATAAAAGCGCTCTATTGGGCGCTTTTATTATGAATTATAAATCATTACTTTGAATATTCTTTTGGTTTTCTTTTTGGTAGTATCAATAGCATGCTTGTTCTTTTTTTATAATCTTGGTACTCAACATACTTGTTAAGATATCTTTTTTCTGCCATCGGAATTGAGATAGAAAAGAATAGAAAATAAATAGTTAATACACCAAAGATATTGATAATATCAAAATGATTTAAAGAGGCAATAAAGACACCTGTCCATATTAATAATTCACCTAGATAATTTGGATGCCTCGAGTATTTCCAAAGCCCGGTATCAATGTTTTTTCCAGTCTTTTGCTTCCTAAATTTAAGCATCTGATAATCACTAACAATTTGTAAAATAGTTCCAAGAAGAATTATTGTTGCACCAATAATATAAAACAATAGTTGATTGACTCCTTCTTTCATAAAACTAGTAAATAGCGGTGCAGTTCCTAAATATACACAAATAGTAGGAATGATCATAATGCCCATTAGTACTGTTAGTTCCCTTAATACTCTATTGGTTGTTTTTTCTTTAAGCATTTTATAACGCCAATCTTCAAAAGACATATCAGAAAAACCATTTCCCCAATTGATGGTTAACCTTATTGCCCAAAACAATAACGGCAATAAGACGATTAAATGTATTGGATTAAATGGATATTTATCCCCATAAATTATGTAAAAACAAAAAATTAAATAACATGGTTGAACACTCCAATAAGGATCATATAAGGAAGCATTCTTAAAAAGAAGATTAAAAAGATAGATAGCTATTGTAGAGATAATTGTCCCTAAAAATAGATTAATGTATAAATCCAAATAATTTTTCATTAAAAAAGAAAAAAAGAAACCTATTGCATATGCAAAAAGATAAAATATACCTACTAAAATCAACGATGTTGCCTTATTCATTTATATCCCCCTATTAGTGTCTATCCAACCAGTTAATACAGTCAGCAATCACTTCTTCTTTGTTTATTTCGTTAAATATTTCATGTTTTGCTCCTTCATAAAGAATGATCTCTTTATCTTTTGCTGGAACAACTAAATGCATGTGAGTTGAAAAACTCGCATCCACTATTTTATCTTCTTTGCCATGAAGATACAAAATTGGTACTATCATGTTTGAATAGTTTTTCTTCAAATAGCGATACCCACTAACAAAGACTTCACCTGCTAAAGAAAGGTAATATTTCCGAAGATTGTAAGGGTCGCTTTCATATTCAATAACAACATTAGGATCTCTTGACAATTTGTCTCCAAGCTCATTTTTGACGGATACCCATCTTAACCACCAAAATCCAATTTTTCTTAGTATTTTGGCTTGTTCAGGAGTATTGGTTGCAGCTGCTGACGATATAATTCCATCTACATCATGATATTTTGCATCATAAATATTAACCACGCTCCCCCCCATGCTGTGTCCTAACAAAAAGACTTTTTTGCTTCTAGCTTTTTCTAATTTCACCAACTCGTGTAAATCATCCACCAAATTATGAAAAGATTTTAATTTTCCTCTTTTGCCTGATGATTTTCCATGTCCGCGGTGATCATATCTCAAACAATCATATTGAGCCTTATTTAATGCCTCAACTACATGATCATATCTACCACAATGTTCGGCTAATCCATGGACTATTATTACAGTTCCTTTTGGATTATCTACATAATCTTTTTGAACAAAAACTTCATTTCCGTTTATTCTCATATTTTGTTCCTCTCTTTATATTTTTATTAATTACTTCTTTTTGATTCTTTTATAGTTTTTATTATATAATAATAATTGATAAATATGAAGAAAGAAAAAAAATTAACCGCTCTCTTCTTAACGTTCTTAAAAATCGGTGCCTTCACCTTTGGTGGCGGTTATGCGATGATTTCCATCATGGAAAGAGAAGTCGTTGAAAAAAGAAAATGGGTAACAAAAGAAGATATTTCTGAGATGCTTATTATCTCAGAGTCAACACCTGGCGTTTTATCAATCAATGCTGCTACTTTCATTGGTTATAGAATCGGGAAGTTTAAGGGGGCATTATTGGCTACTTTAGGAGCTATTTTACCTTCTTTAATCCTTATTTCCATAATTGCCTATTTTTTGGTTTGGTTCCAAGAGTTTGAAATATATCAAAATGCTGTTAAAGGCATAACATGTGGTGTTGCAGTATTGATTACCACTGCGGTTTTCAAACTAGGAAAAAACAAGAAAATGACTCTTTTTTCCTTTATCATCATTATTGCTTCTTTCTTGATATCATTTTTTCTTGGTATAAATGTACTTTTCATTTTGTTAGGTTCCGCAATCCTTGGTGTTTTATATGGATTAATTAAACCAAAGAAGGGAGCTAATAAATAATGGATGCTCTACTTCTTATCTTAGATTTATTTTGGAGATTTTTCGTTATTGGATTAACGACATTTGGTGGTGGAGCAGCGATGATTCCTGTAATCCAAGATCTAATTGTTGAAAAAGGTGGTTTTATATCTAACGACTTATTTATGCAAGTTATAGCAGTTGCCGAATCTACACCAGGTCCAATCGCTGTAAATACCGCCACTTTTGTTGGAAATCACGCATTGATGAGTCTTACAGGTAATTCATTTTTAGGTATTATAGGAGGAATAACATCCACTTTAGCCGTTGTTTTGCCTTCATTTATAATTATTTATTTAATTGCTGCATTAGGCACTAAAATTATTAAATCTAAGGGAGTACAGATGGCATTTTTAGGCTTAAACCCTGCTGTGATTGGACTTATTGGTGCTGTTGGGGTAAATATCGCATTAGATTCCACTTTCAAAAAGCCTGATGATGCAGAGGTTAATTTCAGCTTTGAATGGTTTGATTGGAGAGCCTTATTTATTATAGTTATCTTAGTTTGCTTTTACACACTAAGCCCAAGGGGGAAAAAACCTATTTTGATTATCTTACTATCCGCCTTTTTAGGATATATGTTATACGGTGTATTTAATAAAGAAATATTGGGGTATTAATATGAAAATTGCATTTATCGGAACGGGTGTTATGGGAGCTCCTATGGCGCTCAATCTAGCAAAAGCATCTTATGATGTTTCTGTTTATAACAGAACATATCAAAAAGCAAAGAAATTGGAGCCACAAGTTGTGGCATATGATAATCTATTGGAATGCATCAAAGATAAAGATGTAATCTTTACGATTGTTGGATATCCAAATGATGTTAAAGAAGTTTATCAAACGATAATTCCTCACGCAAAAAAGGGAGCAATTCTAATCGATATGACTACTTCTTCACCTAGCCTTGCAAAAGAGTTATCCTTGTTAGCAGAGGAGCACGATCTAAGCATCCTAGATGCTCCCGTTACAGGAGGAGATATTGGGGCAGTTAATGGAACCCTTTCAATCATGGTTGGAGGTAGTAAAGAAGCTTATTTAAAAGCCTATCCTTTATTTGAGGTTTTAGGTTCTACCATTTCTTACATGGGAGAGTCTGGCAATGGTCAATACACTAAGTTAGCCAATCAAATTGCTATTGCAGGAGCAATCGGTGGATTAGCTGAGGCATTATCATTTTCAAAGAATAAAAATTTAGATTCTAATGAAGTTTTGAAAATATTAAATAGCGGTAGCGCATCAAGTAATCAATCGAAAATTAATGGTCCAAAAATGATATCAGGTAATTTTGAACCAACTTTTTTCATCAAACACTATCTTAAAGATTTGGAACTAGCTATAAAAGAATTGGATGGCATAGATCTAGATATATTAAAACATGTGAAAAATGTCTATAAATACCTATCTGAACTTGGCGATGATAACTTGGGAATTCAGGCAATTATCAAGTATTATTTACATAAATAAATAACTTTCCTGCCTAGACAATATGTGCCGACTAAAGGACATAATGACAACGATAAACCCGTGCCAAATAATGCACGGGTTTCTATTTTTAGTTACCTATGAAAAGAGTACTAGGCTACATACTGCTCAATCACAGGGTTGTTGTATACAGAGTTAAGTACATTACATATTTATTATACCAACATTCTTAAAATATATAACTATATTTCTATCTTCTTTTATTATGATTTTATCAACTAAATCATGAAGTATTTCTTCTGTCAATATTTCGACAACTCCATAGTCGGTAACTCTATTAATAAACTCTTCTAAGTCTCTTTTTCGCTTTTCTTTTGTTTTTTCTTCGTTATTAATGTTAATTAGTTGTCTTTTGAGTTCTTTTATTTCTTTTTCATAGCTATTTATCATTTCATTATATGTTTCTACTTCTATTCTATCTAATGCATAATCTTCATATAGTTTTCTATAAATAATTGTTATTTCCTGTTGTCTTTCCAACCCAAATGATAACATACTAAAACATTCATTACATTAATAATGATTAATCGCTTTATTATCCAGTTTCAAAGAGTGAAATAGGCAATCAAACTATTGCTTGATTGCCTATTACTGAAAGTCTATTTGTTGATCTAATTATACCATTTATTACTTAAATGCACCCTCACTTCACCTGAAAGGCAAAATTAGAATTCACCAGTTTATTGAAATCTGCAGAGGTAACAAATCTTGCTGTTAGTCCTTTTTTATTACCTTCAGCATCATATTCCCCAACAAAATTACTAAACTCTGAGGAACAAATTGTCAATATGTCTCCATTTTTATATCTTATCATTATTGAATTACCCGTGGGAGAATTCGAAAACTTTGTCATTTTATCAGATAAATGAAAGTGTACCTTAGATAGATCATTAAGAAATCTTTCATGATTTTCACTCTTCATAACTTCTAAGAACTCAACTTTTTCAAAATCAAAAGGTTCTATATCTTCTAATCCCTTAACAGTGTTTATATTTGGAAAATCATAATTGATAAGTGATATTTCGGCCATTTTTCTTTGCAATTCATGCGTATCAAAAAAGTAATCTGACGGATCACAGGCAACCATCGTTAAACTAAATAAAAATAGTGTAAAAATCAAAAATATTCTTCTCATATAACTCCTTTCAGTCCCAAAGCAAAAATAAGAACGCTGCTGGAGGACAAATCATACTTGTTGCGTAATATAACCATGCCCTAGCCTTTACCTCATTACTGTGTACCCTTCCTTGAACTCCCCCAAGAATGTCTGCCAATGTTTCCCAAGGAGCAGAATAGTATCCAGACCCTCCAGGCTTATCCCAAGGTCCAAGTGCTGGTGGAGATGTGATTCCAACAGTTATTCCATATGTTCCAATCCCCATCATCATTGCTTGCCAATTGTGTCCTCTTTCGTGTCTTAGTGTATCTATACTCGAATATCTATTCAACGAAATGGCATAAATCGAGCCTGATCTTCCACTATCCTTTAAAAAAATCGGAACCCCTTTATAGAACGATACTTTATTTGAACCATAAACACTCGATTCATTTGTATTAAATGGATTCCATCCTATGGCATTCATATCACTTCTAATGTCCTTATCCCAAATTGAAGCCACTGCCATTCCAACATAACTGCCCGTTGATACTACTACTTGAGCTAAAACGCCACCAACTGGTGTGAATAATAGTATTCCTAGAGTAATTAACAAAGCCAATATTGGTAAATGCCCGCTTAAATCTGTATACATCACAGGGTTGTTGTGACAGTATGCAATTCAATATATAAAGTCTAGTACTTTCTTTTATTACTACACTTATATTTAATCATAATTATATTGTAAAAGTCCATTATATCATCTACATTTAGGTTAGTGTTAGGACAGAAATTGTCCGATTCGCTATTATATATAAAAAATGCATATCCCTCTTTGGACATGCATCTATATTGGTTTCTTTTTATAAATTCAACTTCGCTATCACTTTTTTGGCCAATCTATCATAAATAATGCCATTTTCTTCATCATTTTCATAAGTGAATTGTCCTTCTCGTTTAGGTTGACCAATAGGAATTTGAGCCAATAGATCTGTTTGAAGCTTACTAGCTACTATTAATCCACCACCTTCACCAAAGATATGTTCTCTAGCTTTACTGACGGGATTGACATAATAACTCATATTTTCAACTACTCCAATAATCTCATGCCCAAGTTCTATACTACCAGTACCAGCTTTAAATGCTACTACAGATGCATTAACATGAGGTGTAGTAACAACCAATACTTTAGTTTGAGGAAGCATTCTTTGAACGTCGATTGTCACATCTCCTGTCCCAGGAGGTAAATCGATAATCACAACCTCAGTCCCATCTGCCCATTTGACTCCATGAAAAAAATGATCTAGCATTTTTCCAAGCATTGGACCACGCCAAAGGAGTGGTTTATCACCCATAAAAAAATAAACTGACATTACCTCTATTCCCTCTCCAACAAGAGGGATCATCGCTTCATTATCATCTGTTTGGACCTGTTGTTTCGGGACATTTAGAATTTGAGGAATG